>CANQXJ010000015.1 GCA_947627795.1 uncultured Clostridia bacterium | reverse complement strand
GCTGTCCCGTTACGTTGGGGGGCGGGATCACGATTGTAAACGGCTCTTTGGAGTCGTCGGGCTCGGCGTGAAAATAGCCTTTTTCAACCCAGTTATTGTATATCCTGTCCTCAAATTCGGACGGGTCGTAAGTTTTTGAAATATTGTTTTTATCTTCCATTTATTTTTTCTCCTTTATCGTTATCATACGTCTATTAAAAAAACCGCCAAAAACGCGATTACCGCTAACGCCAGTGCGGCGTATTTGACTCGCAGGACCATTCCTTCCGGCGGCTCTGTCTGCTTGGTAAATTTCTCAATAAAATATTTGCTTCTGAAATTTAAAAGAAGCGCGAAAAGTCCAAGCGCAAGAGCCAATATTCTTACTATCATTCATGCTTCCCTCCAATCTCAGCAATTATCCGACTGTTCACGTGTATAAAACACGCGGCGGCGCTTTAAATATTATCGCACTTTTATTCAATTTTGTCAAGGAATTCAACGGATAAATCTCGAATTATTACATAGACTACTTTTAATTAAAATATTTTCGAATATTTTCGCGCAATCCGGAATATGTATAACTGATGACAATCAAATCAAACTACAACAGAGGAGGTCACATAATGACTACAGAATTACAAAACAACCAAGCCGCGGTCACCGGAGAAATCGAGAGCGAATTTGTTCTCAATCATGAAATTTACGCGGAAAAATTCTACACCTGTACACTTAGAATTCCGCGTCTGAGCGGAGCGTACGACAATGTCCGCGTGATGATCTCGGAACGCCTTATCATGGACGGAGAATATAACGTCGGGGATATTGTTGAGGTCACGGGACAGTTCCGCTCGTACAACAGCTACGAAAACGGCGACAACCGTCTGCTTCTGACGGTATTTGCGAAGGATATACGTCACGCCGACGCGGACGAAACAAAAAATCCGAATTCACTTTATCTTAACGGCTACATCTGCAAGCCGCCGATTTACCGCACCACGCCGTTCGGGCGCGAGATAACCGACTTGCTGATAGCCGTCAACCGAAATTACAATAAATCCGACTACATACCCATAATAGCATGGGGGCGCAACGCGAGATTTGCGAAGAATTTAAAGGTCGGAGACAACGTAAAAATATGGGGACGAATCCAGTCGAGGACGTACCAAAAGCGTCTGTCCGAGGACGAGATAGTAACCAAAACAGCGTATGAGGTTTCAATAAACCGCATGGAGTTGGTGGAAGACACTCCCGACGAGACGGAAGAAAATAACGAAGAATAAAATCAATGGGGACACTAAACCTTTTAGTGTCCCCAAATTATATTTTAATTATTTGATTTTAAATATATTTACTTCAACCGCAGTATTCGCTGATTTCGCGAGCCGCGGAAAGCGAGCGAAATGTCCTTTTCCGCCTCTATAAACTCCCCGTCCACGAGCACGTCTATCATCGACAGCATCTCGTCGGTACATTCGCACCGCGCGCGGCTTTCGCCGAGCAGGTCGGTTTCGTAGGTGTAGCCGGTGTAACACCAGATATTCTTTTCCGGGAATCTCGCCCTCACGCGCTTCAAAAACGGAGTCAGCCGCCGCTGGTTCGCCGGTTCAAACGGCTCACCGCCGAGCAACGTCAAGCCGTTTATGTAGGGCTTGTTAAGCATACCTAAAATTTTTTCCTCTGTTTCCTCGGTAAACGGCTCTCCCGCGTTAAAATCCCAGGCTATCTCATTAAAGCAGCCCTTGCAGCGGTGGGTGCATCCCGACACAAACAGGGAGACGCGCACGCCCTCCCCGTTTGCTATGTCGTAGTTTTTAATTTCACAGTAATTCATTACAGATGAAGTACCCTTTCTTTAATTTCCTGAGTGCGTCCCTGGTTCCAAAATTGCGTTCCGATATATCCGCAGGTGCGGCGCGCCACGTTCATCTTGTCCTGGTCATGGTTGTGACAATTCGGGCACTCCCATATGAGTTTGTCGTCGTCGCTGACGATTTGGATCTCGCCGTCGTAGCCGCATACCTGGCAGTAATCGCTCTTGGTGTTCAGCTCCGCGTACATGATGTGGTCGTAGAGGAACTTGATGACCTCCAGCACCGCCGGAATATTGTTCTGCATATTCGGCACTTCAATATAGCTTATAGCTCCGCCCGGCGAAAGCTCCTGGAAGCGCGCCTCCTTTTCAAGCTTCGAGAACGCGTCTATTGGCTCCGTTACGTGAATATGATATGAATTTGTTATGTAGTTTTTGTCCGTTACGCCCTCGATTATGCCAAAGCGCTTCTGAAGGCTTTTCGCGAATTTATACGTTGTCGATTCAAGCGGCGTGCCGTAGAGCGAATAGTCAATATGCTCCGCTTCCTTCCATTTTTTGCAAGCCGCGTTGAGAGCGCGCATAACCTCAAGGCCGAATCTCTCGCCCTCCGGCTCGGTGAGCTTCTTGCCCGTGACCTCGTATACACATTCCCAAAGTCCCGCGTATCCGAGCGAGATCGTGGAATATCCGCCGTAGAGAAGCTTCGTTATAGGCTCGCCCTTTTCAAGTCTCGCAAGCGCTCCGTGCTGCCAAAGAATCGGCGCTACGTCCGACAGAGTTCCGACAAGACGCTCGTGACGGCAGCGCAGCGCGCGGTGGCAAAGCTCCAGACGCTCGTCGAGAGTTTCCCAAAACTTCTTCTCGTCGCCGCCGTTTTCGATAGCCGTGCAGGCAACGTCCACAAGATTTATCGTAACAACGCCCTGATTGAATCGTCCGTAATATTTCGGCTTTCCGTTTTCGTCAACGTACGGAGTTAAGAAGCTGCGGCAGCCCATGCAGGTGTAGCAGTTGCCGTCGCCGTTTTTGTCAATCTTAAGACGAAGCATCATCTTTTCCGATATATAATCAGGCACCATGCGCTTCGCTGTGCACTTCGCCGCAAGCTCGGTAAGATACCAATACGGAGAATCCTCGCGGATATTATCCTCCTCGAGCACATAGATGAGCTTGGGGAACGCCGGAGTTATCCAAACTCCCGCCTCGTTCTTTACGCCTTCGATGCGCTGATTGAGCATTTCCTCGATAACGAGCGCCAAATCCGCCTTTTCTCTCGCGCTTCGCGCTTCGCCGAGATACATGAATATCGTGACAAACGGCGCCTGACCGTTCGTTGTCATCAGCGTTACAAGCTGGTACTGTATCGTCTGCACGCCGCGGCGTATTTCAAGCTTTAACCGTTCCTCGACAAGCTCGCTGAGCTTATCCTCCGGACAGTCCGCGCCTATTTCCGCAAGCTCGTTTATGAGCTGCTTTCTTATCGTCTGTCTCGACACGTCAACAAACGGAATGAGATGCGTAAGACTTATACTCTGACCGCCGTACTGATTACTCGCGACCTGCGCGATTATCTGCGTCGCGATGTTGCACGCCGTTGAGAACGAATGCGGACGCTCTATCATCGTCTCGCTTATGACAGTGCCGTTCTGAAGCATATCCTCTAAATTTACGAGATCGCAGTTATGCATATGCTGCGCGAAATAATCCGAGTCATGGAAATGAATAATGCCGTTCTTGTGCGCGGCAACCACATCCTCCGGCAAAAGCAGTCTTTCCGTAATATCCTTGCTGACCTCGCCCGCCATGTAGTCGCGCTGAACGCTGTTGACGGTCGGGTTCTTGTTCGAGTTCTCCTGCTTTACCTCCTCGTTGTCGCACTCCAAAAGACTCAAAATCTGATTATCCGTAGTGTTCGTCTTTCTTACGAGGCTTCGCGTAAAGCGGAAGCGGATATAGCGCTTCGCTATTTCAAACGCGCCGTGGCTCATGATTTGAGTTTCCACCAGCTCCTGAATTTCCTCAACCGACAGAGCGCGGTGCATATTCGAGCAGTATTCCTCGACATAGTCCGCTATATCGTTTATGTCCTGCTCCGTAAGCTCATCCTGATGGTCTCCGGCATACTTCGCCTTCCTTACCGCCGCTCTTATTTTCTCGGCGTCAAACGTTGCCTCCGAACCGTTTCTTTTTATAATTTTCATTTTCTACATCCCCTTTGCGTATCTGCAACTAATAATACCACACTTGGTTGTATTTTGCAAGGGTTTTTTTGTTAAAAATACTATATATTGTGTTTACATTTATGTTACAATACAATATATATCATATGTTTCATTTTAAAAAAACTCCCGTTTATCCGCATATTACAGGCTTTTTCGCTATATTTACATCTCCGTTTCGTCATTATATTCATATGTAAAAAAACGCATTTTTCTCAATCATCAATTGTCCTTCGGAATACAGACGGCAAATAATTATATTATATATTGTAAAGTTTCGTGAAAAAGGAGTGTCTTTATGAAGATTGCCGCCGCATATATTCGCGTTTCCACCGACGACCAAATTGAATACAGCCCCGACAGCCAAATAAAAATGATACGCGACTACGCCCAGCGCAACGATTATATTCTGCCCGACGAGTTTATTTTCATGGACGAAGGCATCAGCGGCAAAACAGTCGGCAAGCGTCCGGCGTTTATGAAAATGATAGGCACGGCGAAAATCAAGCCGAAGCCGTTCGACGCTATTTTGCTGTGGAAATTCAGCCGCTTCGCGCGCAACCGCGAGGACAGCATTGTATACAAATCCATGCTGAGAAAGCAGCTCGGCATTGAGGTCATTTCCGTAAGCGAGAATTTGGGCGACGATAAAATGTCCGTCCTTATAGAAGCCATGATAGAGGCTATGGACGAGTATTACAGCATCAACCTCGCCGAGGAGGTAAAGCGCGGCATGACGGAAAAAGCGAAGCGCGGCGAGCCGCTTTCGATTCCGCCGTTCGGCTATAAAATGGAGAATAAGCGGCTCGTTCCCGCCGAAAATGAGAGCGATATTATAAAGCAGGTTTTCGCGTGGTACGCCGACGGGGTAGGTATGCTCCGTATCGCGAAAAATCTGAACGCCGCCGGAGTCCGCACTCACCGCGGCAATCTTATCGAAAACAGAACCGTCGAATACTGGCTCAACAATCCCGCCTATATCGGTAAAATACGCTGGACGCCGACGGGCAAAACGAGCCGTAATTACCATAACGCCGACAGCATGATTACGGACGGAACGCATGAGCCGCTTATTGACATTGACACATGGGAGCGCGTCCAAAACCGCATGAAGGATCAGAAGGAAAAATACAGAAAATGGCACAAGCCCTCCGACTCCGTCAGTCACTGGCTCGTAGGCATAATACACTGCGGAATATGCGGCGGACCTGTCGTCAATTGCGGCGGATATTTGTACTGCGGCAACCGCGCCAAAGGCACGTGCGCCGGGAACGGCGGCGTTAAAGTTACAAAAGCCGAGGAATATATCCTTAAACAGCTCGAATATACGATGAACGGTAAAATTTCCGTAAACGCTTTGCAGAGAAAAAAAGCGGATGTTGATAACAAGGACATTTACGCTTCCCAGCTGCAGCGCGCGCAGACGCGTTTAAAGCGCGTAAGGGAAGCGTATGAAAGCGGTATCGACACCTTAGAGGAATACAGCGCGAGCAAGCGGCGAATACAACACGAAATCGACGCGATAAAAGCCGAAATGTCACGAGTAGAAAGTAACGCCGCAAACGCCGGCGAAGCGGAGCGTAATTTAAAAAGGAATATCGCCAAATCGATCTCTATATTAAAAAGCGCCTCCTTTTCCGCCAAAGAGAAAAACAGCGTCGCGCGTGATTTCATGGCGGACATACTGAAAGCGGGCAAAGACGGGCATGAATTTAACATATTATATAGGCTGTAGAGCGATTTTATCATTTGCCGTACGGACCGCCGTATTGCGTAATAATGATATTCGCCAGTCTCGGATTGGGATTTTTTATGTTAATAGGATATTCCAAAAATTTGTCATAACTGAACATTACGCATTCGCCTCCTTTTCCCAGGGCCACGGGCCTTCAAGCCATGTGAACTCGCCGAATTTTGCCGCGCTGAACGGCGTTAACGGGCCGTAGTTCTTCTCGTATTCCATTTTTAATTTATTCATTTTTTCGACAAGCTCTTTGTACATAGCAAACGCTTTTTTGTCCGTAGGATGAGTGTCGAGGTAGAGCAGCATGTCATATGCCGCGAATCTGTAGCTTTGAAGCTGCTTCAAGCATTCCGTTTCAGACATCCGCTCCGCCTCCCCACTTTTTGCATACTTTACCGTATTCGCATATAGTAAGCTCAAGCTCCGGGAAAATCGTGCCGTTTTCAAGTGCTGTCATCGGGCAAAAGGTTTCGCCCATTTCCTGAACCGGAACGTATCCGTAGCCGACGCAGCCGCACGCCGGATAGATACAGCTTGGAGCATTATAATTCATTTCCGCTTTTTCCATCAGTAAACTCCTTTCGCAATATTAATCACAGGCGTTATGCCTGTAATTTATAATATGAAACGGACGGAAAAATGTTATATTTACCGAAACACGCAAACAAAAAGGCTACGCGGAAATTGTTCCGCATAGCCGAGTCTGTAATTCTATTCCTGTTTTTCCTTATTCCGCTTTATAACCTTCAAACGGGAATGCTCTTCCCTGTCCTTTTCCTCGAGCGAGTTCTGAATGTCCTTCGTCATTTTTTCATAAAGCGGGATCGTGATATTTTGAAGCGCGTTCGCGCGCTTCTGCGTTCTCTTTATATTCATCGCGAGTCGGTATACCGCGTTTTCCGTTTCGGTAAGCTCGGCTGTGAGCCGCTTTACCTCGTTGAATTTGACCGCCGCTTCGTCGAGCGCAGACGAGGTGCTGTAGAAGCTGTAGATAGGCTTGCTGTCATTTTCGGCAAGCTTTACAACGGGTATCTCAACTCCCATTACGCTGCGCAGATCTATGCTCACGCCTTCCTCAGGCACCGCCGAGTGAGCTATATTCTGCACGCGGCTCACGCCCATTATGGTGTTGGCGGCTTCGAGCGCCTTATACGCCTCCGCGAAGGTGATTTCGATTTTTTCCTCGACCTCCTTCGCCTTGTCGATGAGCATCATCATTTCTCTTATAAGGATATTTCGTTTTTTGTCAAGCATTTCATAGCCCTGCTTCGACAGGCGCAGCGTGTTCTTCGCGGTCATTAAATTGCCCTTAGTAGGGGCTAAAACCTTCGCCATATGAAAGCTCCTTTCTAAAAAGACGTGCGCGGTTTATTCTTCCATTGGTTTATAATACTTCTCCAGCGTTTGGTCGCTCACTCTGTCGAGCTCGCTCTTGGGGAGCATTCCCAAAAGCTTCCAGCCCAAATCGAGCGTCTGCTCTATCGAGCGGTTTTCTTCGCGGCTCTGTGTTAAGAACTGCGCGTCGAAAGCCTTGCCGAACGCTATATATTTCTTGTCTATATCCGATAATTCATCCTCGCCTATAACCGACGCTAAGCTCTTTGCGTCCTCGACCTTCGAGTACGACGCGAAAAGCTGATTTGACAATTCCGGATGGTCCGGTCTTGTGTAGCCCTCGCCTATGCCGTCCTTCATCAGTCGCGACAGCGACGGGAGTATCGAAACGGGCGGGTATACGCCCTTTAAATTCAGCTCGCGTCCGAGAACTATCTGCCCCTCTGTGATGTATCCGGTCAGGTCGGGTACGGGGTGGGTGATGTCGTCGTTGGGCATTGACAAAATCGGTATCTGCGTTACCGAGCCCTTCGCATCCTTGACTATTCCGGCGCGCTCGTAAAGCGAGGCAAGGTCGGAATACAGATAACCCGGGAATCCCTTTCTCGACGGGATCTCGCCCTTGGACGACGATATTTCACGCAGCGCCTCGGCGTACGCGGTCATATCCGTGAGTATTACAAGAACGTGCATATCGTGCTTGAACGCGAGATATTCCGCTGTTGTGAGAGCGCAGCGCGGAGTTATAAATCTCTCAACGACAGGATCGTTTGAAAGATTTAAAAACATTACGACATTGCCGAGAACGCCGCTTTCCTCGAACGAGCGCTTGAAATAATTCGCCACGTCATGTTTTACGCCCATCGCCGCGAATACTATCGCGAAATTGCTGCCGTCGCTTCCCTCGTCCACGACCTTCGCCTGACGCGCGATCTGCATCGCGAGCGTATCGTGCGGCAGACCGTCGCCCGAGAAAATCGGCAGCTTCTGTCCGCGTATAAGCGTCGTTAGACAGTCGATCGACGAGATGCCCGTCTGGATAAAGTTATTCGGGTATTCGCGCGAGATAGGGTTTATCGGCTGACCGTTCACGTCGCGCACCTCGTCGGCGAAATATTCGCCGAGCCCGTCAATGGGATTGCCCACGCCATCAAGAGTTCTGCCGAGCATTTCCTTTGAAAGCGCGATCCTCATCGGCTCGCCCATAAGTCTTGTTTTTGTATTAGTAAGCGACAGGCTGCCCGTGCCCTGGAAAAGCTGTATAACGGCTCTGTCGCCGAGTATCTCTATAATTCTGCCTATTCGCTTCGTTCCGTCGTCGAGCGTCATTGTGACCATTTCCTCATACGACGCGCCCTGCACTCCGTCGATAACCGCGAGAGGTCCTTCGATATTGCTTAAGCCCAGATATTCTATAGCCATTATGAAATACCTCCTTCATTATGCTGCGCGAGCAGCGCGTCAAAGGTGTCGTTGATTTTGTGCTCAAATTCCTTGAACGGCGCTTCGATATTTTCGTTGCCTATCGTGTATTTTATTCTTATAATATCGTCGAGAATGCCCGTTTCCGTTACCTTTGAGAACACAATACCGCGGCTTACAAGCTCCTTCATTCTGTCGTCGAGAAGCATTATAATATCGAGCATTCTGTTCTGCTTTTCAAGCGGAACGTATGTGTCGTCGGCGTGGAAAGCGTTTTGCTGCAAAAATCCTACGCGTATCGCCTTCGCCACCTCGAGCGTAGCCTTCTGTCCGTCGGGAAGAACGTCCGCGCCGATAAGCTTAACTATCTCCATAAGGCTCGATTCCTCCTGCAGAATCGCCATCGCACGGTTTCGCTTATCCATGAAATCGGGCGCGACGTTGGCGTTGTACCACGGAGTTAAATCGTCTATATATTCGGAATAGCTCGTGAGCCACTGGATAGCAGGATAATGGCGCGCGTACGCAAGGCTCTTATCCAGCGCCCAAAAGCAGCGGATAAAGCGCTTTGTGTTCTGCGTTACAGGCTCGGAAAAGTCGCCGCCCTGCGGAGAAACCGCGCCGATTATGGACACGGAGCCCTCCGTGCCGTTCAGATTCGTAACATAACCCGCTCTCTCATAAAACTGCGAAAGTCTTGACGCGAGATACGCGGGGAAGCCTTCTTCCGCGGGCATTTCCTCAAGTCTGCCCGAGATCTCGCGGAGCGCTTCAGCCCATCTTGATGTTGAGTCAGCCATAAGCGCCACGTCGTAGCCCATGTCGCGGTAATACTCCGCAAGAGTAACGCCCGTGTAAATGCTCGCTTCACGAGCCGCGACAGGCATATTTGATGTGTTCGCGATAAGCACCGTTCTGTCGAGAAGCGGGCGCTGTGATTTCGGATCGATAAGCTCCGAGAACTCGTCGAGCACCTGCGTCATCTCGTTGCCGCGCTCGCCGCAGCCGATATATACGATAATGTCCGCGTCGCACCATTTCGCGAGCTGGTGCTGCGTCATGGTCTTGCCCGTGCCGAAGCCGCCTGGTATTGCAGCCGCGCCGCCCTTCGCGAGCGGGAACATCGTATCGACTATTCTTTGTCCCGTGATAAGCGGCTTCTTTATCGCCTGACGCTCCGAATACGGACGCGCCTGCTTGATGGGCCATTGCTGCTTCATAGTGAGCGGCAGCTCGCCGTTATCGGTGTTTATTTTCGCGATAACGTCGTTTATCGTGTACTCGCCGTCCTTCGCGACCCACGAAATCGTGCCGCGAAGATTTGGCGGGATCATTATTTTATGCGTTATAAGCTTTGTTTCGGGCGTTTCGGCGATTATATCTCCGCCGCAAACCGCGTCCCCTACATTAGCCTTTATTGTCACGTTCCATTTTTTATTTTCGTCGAGTGCGGTGACCTTTATTCCTCTGTCGATAAACGCTCCCGACGCTTTTCTTATATCTCTCAAAGGTCTTTCTATACCATCGAAAATATCCGAAAGTATACCCGGCGCGAGCGTGATAGATAACGGCGCGCCCGTGCCGACAACAGGCTCGTCGAGCTTCAGTCCCGTGGTTTCCTCGTAAACCTGGACTATGGTAGTATCCGAAGTAATACTTATTACCTCGCCTACAAGCTCCTCGTTTCCGACGTAAACCATCTCCTGCATCTCGAACGCGTCCGAGCCTTTGACCTTAACGACAGGTCCGTTTATACCGAAGATCCTGCCTTCTGTTTTTGCCATATTTTACATCTCCCTCCGGAAATCAGCCGAGCGTCAAACCGCTCTTTTGCAGGAAATCTCTTTTCTGCTCCGCCAGCATTTCCCTGAATGAATAATCGACAGCCACGCGCCTGTCGCTGTTGTAAACCTTCACGCCGCCGAGGAAATCATGCTCCTCCGCCGGCTCGACGGTGATTTTAGCCGTGTCTATTATACTCTCTATCTGCGGCTTGTATTTTAAGTCCTCGGACGCGATATATACCGTTTTGGCGCCCTTGCCGACCTCGAAAAACGACTTGTTTACCAAATCCATAAGCCATTTTTCGTAGTCCGCGCTTGACTGAAATTCGCGCAGCCTCTTCTCCGCCGCGTCCATTACGTCGTTTATTATCTGCTCGCGCTTTATCAAAAGCTGTTTTTTCGCGTCAAGCTCCGCCTGGAGCACCTTCGAGTTGGACGTTTTTTTTGCCTCAGCGATCGTACCTTGAATTTCATCGTACGCGCGCTGTAAAAACTCGTTTTCCTTCTGCGTCAGCCGCTCGCTGCGCTCGGTTTCGACCGCTTGTATCAGCTCGTCGCGCTTTTGCGCGGCGTCGCGCAAAACAAGCTCGGAAAAAACATTGAGCTTCTCCGTTAAATTTTCCATACGTCATTTCCCTTTCTGTGCGGAATCAAATCTTCAAGCCGATCGATTCCTGAACAAGTCTGTTTATAGAGCCGGCAATATCTCGGCTGCCGTGTCTGTCGGGGATCTCTATGATAAGTGGCGTATGTATCGTGAGCTTTAAATTGTCAAGCTCCTCCTTCACAAGCGCGCCCGCTTTTTCCGTGAGCATGAGTATGCCCAGCTCCTTATCCTCGACAGCTTTTTTTATCTCGGCGTTTACCTCCTCCGGAGTATGCGCCACCGCGCCGGGCACTCCGGCGAGACGCATACCTATAAGAGTGTCGATATTGTCGCTGATTAGATACATTTTCATTGTTTAATCCTTCCTTCAAATTCGAAAGAAAATCATTAATTTAAGCATTCAGTATCATGAATGAGATTACAAGACCGTAAAGCGCGATACCTTCGGCAAGCGCAACGAAGATAAGCGTTTTACCCATTATGCTCTCGTTCTCGCTCATCGCGCCGATAGCCGCAGACGCCGCCGATGAAACCGCGATACCGCCGCCGATACCGGAAAGACCGGTAGACATTGCCGCGCCTATATACTTTAAGCCTTCGCCTACGCTCAGTCCCATTGCCGCGTCAGCCGGAGCCGCGAGAGCCGGAACGGCGCAGCCTAAGCAGTACACAACGCCTATTCCTATCACGCTGAAAAACGAGATAGCGTTCATCAAAAGACATTCCTTGCCCTTTCTCTTGCCCGTCGCGCGGTAAATACCGTACGGAACGGCAACGCTCAAACCTATCAAAGCCAGTAAAATTCTCAATAACATTTTAATTACCTCCAATAATTTTATATTCGCGCCACAGAGGCGTTGTTTACTTATTTTTGATCGACACGAACTCGCGTCCGTGACCGTTGTAATAGCGGCTGAACATCTCGTAGTATTCGAGACGCAGCACCTGTATCGCGACGATAAGTCCTTCGAGAACCATAACGATTATGTTTCCGAGTACGGTGACGATCATGCCGCCGACTCCGCCGCCCGCCGACAATGACGACACAGCCATCATCATGCCGACGTGAATAACCGCGAACGCGCCTATTCTGAGGAATGATATTGTGTTCGTGCAGAAGCTCAGTATTACCTCGAACAGCTCGAAGAAGCTTTCCACAAAGAACATCGCGCCCGACGGGAACAGCTTTTTTTCTCCCTCGATAAGCCTTGTGAGCGGCTCCGCGAAATACATCGCGAGTATCGACGCAACGAGCATTATTATGAACACGACCGTCGGTATGCCGAGTCCCAGAAGCATATTCCCCGCGAACAGCACCACGGCGAGATAGAACACGATTCCCGCGATACCGTTATGCCCGAAGAACGCCTCGCCCTTGTTCCCGGCTTTGAGCATATTTATGACGTTTAAAACCATGCCGAATATGATGACTATTCCGCCCATACAGACTGTTCCTATCAAAAGCGTCATAATATTTTCCATAGGCTCTATCGGGTGTATTCCGAAGATCCTCGGTATAATTTCCTCGTTTCCGAAGAAGCTTCCGTATATAAAGCCGCTGATAATTCCCGCAATACCTACCATTCCGATTATGCCGCCGAGATCCATCTTTTTGAACTTATACGCCAGAAATCCCACTATCGCGAGCACCGCCGACTGTCCCACGTCTCCGAACATGATTCCGAAGAACAGTATATACGTGAACGCCAGTATCGGCGTCGGATCGATCTCCTTGTAATTCGGCAGACCGTACATCTTTACGAACATCTCAAACGGCTTGCATATCGGGTTGTTTTTGAGCTTCGTGGGCGGCGTCATGTTCTTTACGTCCTCCGCCTTTTCCTGGTTGAATATGACCACGTCGCCTGATTTTCCTATCTCCTTTTCAAGCCTGTCGGCTTCCTTCGATTCCATCCAGCCGACGATATAGAAGAACATTTCGCCGTGCGCCGCGTTTTTGCGTATTTCGGAGAACTGCTTGCGCTTTTTCGCGAGATTGTAAATTCCGATAAGCTCCGTCTTGGAATCGGCTATGATAGCCGCCGTCTTTTTGCTGAGCTCCGCAGTCTGCTTTTTAAGCGTGCTGTTGCGCGCGGCAAGCGTCCGCTTTATCTCCTCGGGAGTGCCGGTAAAGTCTTTGTCGATAGGTATTTCCTCGAAATACAGCGATGTGAAAACCTCGTCGATTTTGGACTTTTTGATCATCGGCGCGAAGTAAAATCCCCATACGTCGGTCTGATCCTCGTGCGTTTTCACGAATACCGTTTCGAGATCGTTCATATACGTCATAAGCGTTTTATAGCTCGTTTTCGGAATATGTCCGAAATGGTACGCGATAAACTCCATACGGTTTATATCTGCCATGTCAATGTTCAAATCGGGCATCAGATCGAGCGTCGCCATAGCGTCGGTGTTATGCTTTATCTGTTCGCCTATCGCCGCCGCTTCTCTTTTCTCGTTTTCAATGTGGCTGTTGATCTCCTTGATATAATCAAGCATTTCGCTTGCCGTCCGCTCGCCGCATTCGGTGGTTGTGTCCTTCGGTATGCCGCCCGACAGACGGAAAATATTTTCCGCGCTTTTCACCACCGCGTCATACTCGCTCGCCTCGTCAAAGGCGCGCAGCCGCTTCATTCCCGTAAGCACCGACATCGCGTTTTCGAGATGTATGTCCCTGCCGTAGACGTATTTTTCGACTACCGTATCAAAATCCTCGATTTTGCCGGAGATCGTCACCGCCTTCAGCTTCATTATCGCCATTGATAACTCCCCTTCCTATATACCGACGTGCTTTCTGATGGCGTCGGTATTGAGTCCGTATCGAACGCCCTCGACTATCGTCGTTATTCTCTGTAGTTCCATTTCCTTCAAATATAAATACGAGTACACCGCCGCGAGCGACTGAGTGTGATTCGCGAATATTTTCTTCGCCGCCTTACCGAGAAGCTTGTAGTAATTTTCCTCGACAAACCTCTCGCCGAGATTTTCAAAAAGCACGGCGTAACGCGTGTGAGAGGCAAGCTCTAAAAATTTGTCGACCGTTTCCGCTCCGACAAGAGCGCTTATGTCGTCGGCGGACAATCTGTACCGCACAGGCAGCAGATACGGAAAAATCAGCTCGTTCGAGAATGAGAAATATTTCTTGCCGCGGTAGATCCACATGAGGTTGAGCATATCTATCTTACTTCCGATAAGCTCCTTGAAAAGCTCGCTCTGCTTCGGCGAGACCTTGCGGTTTATCGTTCGCCACAGAGCGTCGTAATAGAAGCCGTCAAGCATCATGCCGGTTGTGAAAAAGTCCGCCTCGAGGTTTTCCGCACGCGTGAGCGTCTTGCTGTACGGCGTTTCGGCGCAAGCCGCGATGCAGTCCGAAAGGCTCGTCGCGTTTAATATTAAATCACGCTTTATGCGCGTGTGAGTGTTGAAAAACGCCTCGAACCTGCCAAGCTCCACCTCGTCGTCGGTCACGCTTTCATGCGTGTAGAGATGGCGTATCATGCGCTTTAAGAAGTCTATTTCCTGACGCATGAACCAGAAATTCAGTATGTCGCGGTCGGAGCGGTCCACGAAATTATAGAGCCGCACGTATTCCTCGTACATCTCGTTCCTGACGGTAATTTCCATCTGCCCTCGGTGGATGTTGTTCACGTCCGTGTCCGCGAAGGTTTCACCGTACGCGTCCGTGGCTTTGAGGTATATACAGATATCCTTAACGCTTTTCTTGCCCAAAAGCTCCTCGAAGTCCTCATGCTTTAGAAAGCGCGAATGCATGGCTTTGAGCTTCGCGGCAACCGCGCTGTATTCGTCGCTCATAGCTTAACTCATCTGCCTTCCGATAACGTTTTCTACTATCCTGTTTATCCATGCTTCCCTGTTAGCCTTGTATTTATCCTCCAGCGCCGCGATTTTTCCATCAAGCCCTTTTTTTATTGCCGCGATTTTTTCCTCGGTTTCGGTTTCCTCGACGTTTTTGAGGTATTCCTCGCGCTTTTTGGCGCGCTTTTCGATATCCTCTTCAAGCTCCTTCGTCTTTTCGGCGATATTTTCCTCCAGTTCGCTGTCGGCTTTTTTCGCGTCGGAGATAATCTCCTGGGCTTTGTCCTCGAGTTCAATAATTTTCATAATAAGTTCTTCCATTATGAAACATCTCCTTTAATTTTTCAAACTTTGTAACGGCGCGGGGATCCTGCCGCCTCTTGATACAAATTCCTCGCTCGAATATCCGCTTACCTTCATGACCGGTCCTGTGCCGAGAAGTCCGCCGAATTCTACCTCGTCGCCGATTTTCTTTCCCGGCGCGGGAATCACGCGCACCGCCGTTGTTTTTGTGTTGATCATACCTATCGCGGCTTCATCCGCTATTATCGCAGATATGGCGGACGCGGGAGTGTCGCCGGGAATTACTATCATGTCAAGCCCTACCGAGCATACGCACGTCATGGCTTCGAGCTTTTCAAGGCTCAGCGCGCCAGCCTTAGCCGCGCTTATCATGCCCGCGTCCTCGCTCACCGGTATGAACGCGCCCGACAAGCCGCCGACGTAGCCCGACGCCATAATTCCGCCTTTTTTGACCGCGTCGTTCAAAAGCGCCAGCGCCGCCGTGGTACCGTGCGCGCCGCACTTTTCTATTCCCATTTCCTCCAATATATACGCCACGCTGTCGCCTACCGCAGGAGTGGGCGCGAGCGATAAATCGACTATTCCGAACGGAACGTTCAGCCGCTTCGACGCTTCCTGCGCCACGAGCTGTCCCATACGGGTTATCTTAAACGCCGTCTTTTTAATCGTTTCCGCGACTGTTCCGAAGTCCGCGCCCTTTACCTTTTCAAGCGCGCATTTCACAACTCCCGGTCCCGAAACGCCGACGTTTATTACACATTCTCCCTCGCCCTCGCCGTGGAACGCGCCCGCCATAAACGGGTTATCCTCGACGGCGTTGCAGAATACCACAAGCTTCGCGCACGCAAAGCCCTGCGTGTCTTTTGTAAGCTCAGCCGCCTTTTTCACAACATAGCCCATCTGCTTTACCGCGTCCATATTTATTCCGGCGCGCGTCGAGCCGACGTTTACGCTCGAGCAAACGAGATCGGTTTCCGCGAGAGCGCGCGGAATTGATTCGATAAGTAACTTTTCGCCTTCGGTGTAGCCCTTATGAACAAGCGCGGAATATCCGCCGATGAAGTTTACTCCGGTGGTTTTCGCAGCTCTGTCGAGCGTTTTCGCGAGCTTGACGCACTTATCAACCGTGGGATTATCCAAAGCGTCAACGAGCGACGCTATAGGCGTTACCGATATGCGCTTGTTTATGATAGGTATTCCGAACTGCTCCTCTATGTCCTCGCCGACCTTTACGAGGTCCTTCGCGTATGTCGTGATTTTATTATAGACCTTTTCGCAAACCTCGTCTATATCGGGCCCGGCGCAGCTCTTTAAGGAGATCCCCATCGTGATCGTGCGCACGTCAAGGTTTTCCTTGTCTATCATATTTATTGTTTCGATTATTTCAAACGGATTGATCATGCTTAAAACCTCCGTTTATATTCTGTGCATAGAGCTGAATATTTCTTCTCTCTGCACATGGATGGACAGCTCCATGTCCTGTTCGATAATATGCAGTTTATCGCTGAGCTGCTTCACGGCAAGCTCCGAGCCTTCCAAATCCACGAGCATTATCATGGTGAACATATCCTGCATGATGGTTTGGGATATATCGAGTATATTTATATCATTCTCAAACAGCGCGCCGCTGACGCGCGCGATAATGCCTTTCTTGTCCTTGCCTACTACGGTTACGACTGCTTTCATGGTTTTTGTTCTCCTTTATTTTTATCGGTAAATTATGATTTATGTGCTCAAGGCCCCCTTGTCAAAGGGGGCTGTCAGCGAAGCTGACTGGGGGATTCCTTCGCTAACTTTAAAAAATGAATCCCTCCACCGCTACGCGGTCCCCCTCCCTTTGACAAGGGAGGCTTACATCGCTAAATCATAATTTACCCGCTATATTTTCTTTGCCTTACCGCCTCATACATCAGCACGCCCGCCGCTACCGAGGCGTTTAGGGAATTTATTTCTCCGCTCATCGGGATGCTTACAATAAAATCGCACCGCTCCTTTACGAGCCTGCCTATTCCTTCGCCCTCGCTGCCTATCACAAGAGCGAGCGCGCCTTTTAAATCGGCTTCGTACATGCTGCCGCCGTCCATATCCGCCGCGGCTATCCATAAGCCCTCTTTTTTGAGCGCTTCTATAGTTTCGGCGATGTTCGTCACTTTCGCTACCGGCGTGTATTCTACCGCGCCCGCGGACGTTTTTGCGGCTATGCTGTTAAGTCCCGCCGCGCCGCGCTTCGGAATTATTACTCCGTGCGCTCCGGCGCAGTTCGCGGTTCGTATTATCGCGCCTAAGTTATGCGGATCGGTTATTTTGTCGCAGATGATCACAAACGGCGGCTCGTTTTTTTCGCGCGCTTTCGCGAGTATATCGTTCACCGTCAAATACTCGTACGCGCTCACGTACGCGATTATTCCCTGATGGTTCCCGCCCTCGGCTATCGCGTCGAGCTTCGCCTTGTCTACCTCCTGAATGATTATCCCCGCCGCCTTCGCCTGCTTTATCACGGGAATTATATTCGAGGCATATTTCCCCTTTTTTATCAATATCTTATCTATCGAGCGCCCCGCTTTTATCGCTTCGAGCACCGGATTTCTGCCTATGATCTTATCGTCCATTTTTACTCCTAAAAATATTACAAAAACCACAAGAAAGCACCAAATAGCAAAATCCGGCCACTCCCTTGTGGTTGGCTTGTCGATATTCTATTATTTCAGGAACTTGTCGTGAATAGCCACAACAGCTCTTTCAGCGTCCTTTCTGTCTACGAGTACGGAAATCTTTATCTCGGACGTCGCTATCATATTGATGTTGATGTGCGCGTCGTAAAGCGCCTCGAACATCTTCGCCGCGACTCCGGCGTTGTTTACCATGCCCGCGCCGACTATCGAGACCTTTGAAACGTCGGTTGTCGACTTAACCTCGTTCGCGTTTATAACGTCCTTGTTCTCCTCGAGAAGCTTGAGCGTCATCGGCAGATCCTCCTCGGTTACCGTGAAGCTTATATCCTTCTTGCCGTTATTTCCTATCGACTGAATTATGAGGTCAACGCTGATTCCGCTCTTCGCAAGCAGACTGAATACAGTAAACGCTTTCCCCGGAGTGTCCTCAACTCCGCAAAGCGCGATACGCGCGACGTCGTTATCTCTCGCTACACCTCTTACAAGCATCTTCTCCACTTGCTTTACCTCCTTAACATATGTGCCTTCGTTATTGTTCAGACTTGATCTTACGCATAATTTAACATTATATTTTTTCGCCATTTCAACACTTCTGTTGTGGAGCACGTTCGCTCCGAGCGACGCGAGTTCGAGCATTTCGTCATACGAAATATCGTCTAACTTATATGCGTCCTTGACTATTCTCGGATCCGCCGTGTACACTCCGTCAACGTCGGTGTAGATCTCGCACACGTCCGCGTGCAGAGCCGCCGCCAAAGCGACCGCCGACGTATCCGAGCCGCCTCTGCCGAGCGTCGTTATATCGTCGTATCTGTTTATTCCCTGGAAACCCGCGACGATTACTATTCTGCGTCTGTCAAGCTCCGCCTGGATCCTTTCGGTGTCTATCGTTTTTATTCTGGCGTTCGAGTGCTTTCTGTCCGTATGGAAGCCCGCCTGCCAGCCGGTGAGCGATATTACCGGATAACCCAATTTTTCTATCGCCATCGCGAGAAGCGCGATTGAAATCTGCTCGCCCGTGGCAAGAAGCATATCCATTTCTCTTTTTGACGCGTTCGGATTTATCTCCTTCGCCTTTTCTATCAAATCGTCGGTCGTATCGCCCTGAGCGCTTACGGCTACGACAATGTTTTTGCCCGATTTATACACGTCCGTGATGCGCCGCGCGACGTTCATTACGCGCTCGGCGTCTTTGACCGACGTGCCGCCGTATTTCTGAACTATAAGCTCCATATTTATTCTCCTTTTTTCATAATATGCGGAAAATGATCCCCGCTGTATATTATATTTCACAAAGCGCCGCGCCGACATTATCGACCGATAAAATCATGCACGTCCATTGATGTGAATTTTTCTCGAAAAATCCGCGCATACCGCTGTTGAATTCCATGTAGTCTTTATCGAGCACCGATACTATCGTAGGACCGGAGCCGCTTAAGTAAGTGGCGCATGAGCCGAGCTCGTATGTTTTTTCAAAAATCTCGTCCATGCCGTCGATATATTCTTTTCTGTACCGCTGATGCATTCTGTCCTCGACGGCGTACCGAAGCGTTTTCATATCGCCCGATATAAGGCAGTCGCGGAACATCAGCGCGCGCGATATGTTGAACGCCGCGTCCCTTATCGGAATTTCCTCCGGAAGCGCGCCGCGCGATTTTCTTGTGGCAACAAAGTAATCCGGAATCATCACCGCGAATTTTATCGTCGGAGGAAGCTTCGCGCTTTTTACTATCGTTTCCGTTTCCTCCGTCATTGAAACACAGAATCCGCCATAAAGAGCGGGACCGGCGTTATCGGGATGACCTTCCATTTTCGCGGCGAGATGCATTATCTCTTTATACGAAAGCTTTCTGCCCGACATCACGTTCGCGGCGAGCATTCCGCCCACAATACAGGCGCTGCTGCTGCCGAGCCCGCGAGTCATGGGTATGCGGCTGTTTTGGACTATTTTTACCCCCGTCGGCTCATAGCCGGTTTCATCGAACACGCTTTTCATGGCGCGGTAAATCAGATTATTTTCATCTCTCGGAGCGTGCTCGGACGCGTTCGCGCTGTAAATCAGCAAGCCCTCGGGGATCTCTTCAAATTCCATGCGGCTGTACAAATTGAGTGCCACGCCCAAAGTATCAAAGCCCGCTCCCATATTCGCGCTCGTCGCGGGAACTCTTACCTTTATCATTAATCCAATATCTTAAAGCTTGAAACCGCGCCGCCAAGCTTTGATAATTTTTCCTTCGCTTCCGTGCCGGTGAGCTTTTTCGTCACAAACGCGGACTCGCCGGGAACTATATCGTCGACGAACTCGCACTTTCCGAACACCTTTGAAACCATGTCGGCGGAATCGGTCGTTCTTACAAAATAGCTGAACGCTACCTCGCCGTCGCCCGCCATGATATTTCCCTCGGGCTTTTCCCAGAAGAAGTGCTTGCTCCTTACTCTGTGCTTTACCGCGTCAACTATATCCGCGACAACGGCGCTCGCAGTCGGGAGCTTGCCCGCGCCGCGTCCGTAGAACATCACGTCGCCCACGCAGTCGCCCTTTACCATTATGGCGTTAAACACGCCGTTTACGCCCGCGAGGGGGCTTGAATTATTCACTATCATCGGGCAGACGGTCGAATAAATTTTGCCGTTTTCGAAGAACTTCGCATAGCCGATAAGCTTTATCACGCTGTCCATCTCGTCGGCGTATTTAACGTCGTCGAGCGTCACGTTCGTTATGCCCTCTGTTTCGATGTCGTTATAGTCAACGGCTTCTCCCGACGCGAGTGACGCCAAAATCGCGATTTTTCTGCAAGCGTCATGACCCTCTATATCGGCAGCCGGATTTCTTTCGGCGTAGCCCTTTTCCTGAGCGTCCTTGAGTGCCATTTCAAAAGCCTTGCCCTTCGAAATCATTTCGTTTAAAATATAATTCGTCGTACCGTTTAAGATGCCCGCTATTGTCACGATATTGTTAGCCGTGAGGCACTGGTGCATCGGGCGGATGATAGGAATACCGCCGCCGACGCTCGCCTCGAACATATAGTTTACGTTCTTTTCGCGCGCGATTTCAAGAAGCTCCGTGCCGTAGGTCGCGACAAGCTCCTTGTTCGACGTTACAACGCTCTTTCCCGCTTCGAGAAGCGCCTTCGTAAACTCGTACGCCGGATGAAGTCCGCCCATGACCTCCGCGACGACAGTCACTTCGTTATCGTTTAATATATCGTTAAAATCCTTTGTAAAAAGCTCTTTTTCGGGGTGGCCGTCAAAATCGCGTATATCGAGAATATGCTTAATGTCAATCGTCTCGCCCTCGGTCGAACGCACGAGCGTGCCGCCGTTTTTCTTAACGATGTCGTAAACGCCGCTGCCGACAGTGCCGTAGCCGATGATTGCAATTTTTGCCATTCCGAATTCCTCCTAAATTAAACCGTTATATTTCAGTAGTATATTCTATCACAACGCATTTTTAAAGTCAAGAACAGACGCGACAAAACTTATGTGGTTTTGCCGCGCCTGTTTTGTGTATTTTTTATCAAAAATGTCCGCTGTCGTTTTAAAATTTATGTATTATTCTTTCCTTATCTTCGCTTTTTTCGTATTCTTTTATACCTATACAGCCTTTATCCGTTACAATAATATGCTCCTTAAGTCCTATTCCGACGCTTTTCAGGGAATCCTCCACAAGATGTGTGACGGTAATATCGGGAATTGACGGTTCAAGAGCTCCGTTCGGATGATTATGTGCGAGCATAACATACGCGGCGTCAGCGCTGACCGCCGTCCTGACAACGTTCATTATATTTATTTCGGTAGTTTCAAAATTACCCTCCGAGAGCAGCTTTTCGCGTATAATATTTCCCTGTATGTCAAGACATACCATATACATATGCTCTCTTGTTTTGCCCCGAAACAGGTTTTTGAAATATTTCATCGTTTTACCCGGCGACGATATATTCTTTTCCCTCAGTTCAAGCTCTCTGCAATATTCCGTAATGCCGCCTATCATATATAAATAATCGCATACCTTGTCGCCCACGCCTTCCACGGATTTGAGCAGGCTCCTCGGTGCGGTAAAGACGGTTTCAAGCCCTCCGCACGCTTCTATAAGCTTATGCGCTATAACGTTGGTATTCACTCTCGGAAGCGCGTAAAACAGCAGATATTCAAGCACCTCATGCTCCTGCCATCCCCTGAAGCCCTGATTATACAGAAATGTCTTTTTGCGCTTTTCGCGGTGTCCGGCATGGATATTTTCCTTGTCAGTCATACAAACGTCTCACCCCATACAGCATATAATGTCAAAGGCTTCCGGAGAAGCCTCCGCGCTTAAAGTCATTTTAAAATTCAAAATCAACGTCCTTTTCCTCGACGCACACGCATCTGTCCGGCTGAAGTCCGCGCTTTGCGTTTTTCGCAATATCTATCGCCTTATATATCGGATCACCCGGATAAAACGAGCATACGCCCGCTTTTATTATCGGCGGAAAGGTCTTATATTTTCCGACACTTTCGCAGAACTCATTCAGCTTCGCCTCGACTATCGGGCAGATGTCCATTCCTCTCGGATAGCGCACGAACGAAACGAACATATCCGTGCCTCTTATACCCGCCGAAACGACCTTTGTCTTATCGCCTTTGAGAAGAAATTTCGAAAACAGCGATATAAGCCTGTCGCCTTCGGGCTTTCCGTAGGTTCTGTTGAATTTGTAGAAATATTTAAAATCAAAATGTATGATCGCGGTCCTGTCGCCGTTTTTGCGCGCTTCGCGGTTTACGCGTCCCGCCTCCTCGTCGAATTTCGCCAATGTGTACAGTCCGTCGGGAGTATAGTCAAGATTTCTCTCGAGCTGCTTTTCACGTTCCGACATCGTGTGCGAGGATTTCATAAACATCGAGAGAATTTTCGTTATCTCAAACATATCGCCTATCTCGTTCTGCTCCCACACGCGCAGCTTATCGTTGCTGTGAAAGCAAAGAACATAGAACACTTCCTCGCCGAAGGTGTTGGAGGCGTAAATCATATTTAATTTTTCGGACGCCACAAACACGTCGCGGTATTTCGGCGAAAAGCCTTCCTTGAAATCGGGCGTATACTGGAATATGTTATCCTTGCAAAATCTCTCTCTGAAAAGCATCAGGTCGCTGTGCATATAGTAGCCCGCTTTTTTGTCCGTGCTTACCACGTTATACGCGCCGTTTGATTCCTTCCACCACTGGAACTCAATTCCAACCTTATCCTCAACGGTATCGAATTTCATTATCTGAACGCAGTCGAGGTTGAGCACCATGCCGACATGGCGCATTATATTTACAATAGCGCTCTCGTTCGTGACGGATTTCGAGGCGATTTCAAGAGCCACCTTCGTGATGTCCTGCGTCTCCTCCGCCTCATTAAGCTGGGCGGTCTCGTCCTCCTCGCCGATATAGCCTATCGCGTGCTCGTCAAAATACTCACCGCTGAAATACTCATATCGGTTCTTGCCGTTCGATTTCGCGGAATACAGCGCGCTATCCGCCTGCTTGAAGAGCTCGGTGTAGGTAGCGCCGTCATGACCTATCGCTATTCCCATACTGCACGAAATATCGCTGTCGTCGTCGGGATTATTTCTCATTCTGAGTATTTCCAAACGTATATTTTCGGCGCGCGTTTCAAGATTTTCACGGCTTACGTTATCCATAAAGAAGAAGAACTCGTCGCCGCCGAAGCGTCCCACGATCGCCTTGTCGTCAAGCGCGCCCTTAATATGCTGGGCAGCCATGGTAATTACCGCGTCACCGTATAAATGACCGAAGGTGTCGTTAACGCTTTTAAAATTGTCAATGTCGATTACAACGAACGCACACTCGGTATACGGCTTCATATTTTCGAGCCGCTCGTTAATCATATCAATAGCGGTAACACGGTTGTAGACCTTCGAAAGCGTGTCTATGGTGGACTTTTCCCTAAGCCGCTTCATCTCCTCCTGGCGTTCGGTATCGTCAATCAATATCGCAAGCGCGTGGTTATCGGACAGCTTTACCGTAACCGCGTTCACAAAAACAGGCGTGTTATGCAGATTTTCAATCTTTATCGCAAGCTGTTTCGGCGAATCCGCAAGCTTTACGGCATCCAAAAACGATTTTTTATCATCGTCTTTCATATGGATGTATTCATTGTCGAACAACGTGTCATAAACCTTGTTAGAGTGCACAATCCGCAGCTCGTTGTCAATAAGAAAAACCACGGCGCAGCAAGGCAGCGAATCATAAACGGAAAAATCTATTTCCATAAAGCCTTCCCCCTTTTCTTTTTATGCTGTAAAAAATTTATTTAAGCCATGTATCGAGCACCTTCAGAAGTGTGGATATGTCTATCGGCTTTGAAATATGCTCGTTCATTCCCACCGCTTTTGACTGGTAAACGTCATCGGAGAACGCGTTTGCGGTCATCGCGATAATGGGAATTTTCTTCAGATCGGCGCGGCCCGACATTCGTATCGCGGTCGTAGCCTCGTAGCCGTTCATATTGGGCATCTGAATGTCCATGAAAATCAAATCGTAATAATTTTCCGGCTTCGCCGTAATCATATCTACGGCTTCCTTTCCGTCGTAAGCCTTCTCGACCGCAACGCCGGTTGTTGAAAGAATTTCCTCCGCTATTTCCATATTGAGCTGATTATCCTCAACGAGAAGTATGCGCTTATCCTCGTAATTCGCCTCGTAAAGCTTGTTTACATCGGCATTGCCTTGAATTGAGCCGGGCGTTACAAGATTTTTCATAACATATGTAAGCCTCGACTTAAACAGCGGCTTTGTGATAAACGCGTTTACGCCCGCCGCTCTCGCCTCCTGCTCGATTGCCGACCAGTCGTACGCGGAAAGGATTATAATAGGTATATCCTTGTTTATCCTGTGACGGATCTCTCTCGCCGTCTGAACGCCGTCCTTGCCGGGCATCTTCCAGTCGAGAATTACGGCCGAATAATGCCTGTTCTCCTCCTGCGCCTCGGTAAGACGCTCTATCGCGTCGTCGCCCGATGTGACCCATTCGGACTGCATGCCTATGCTCGCGAGCATATCGCACGCGTTTTCGCATGTGATCTTATCGTCATCGACAACAAGCACGGACAAGTCCTTAAGATGCGATATATCTCCCGCATCGTCGCCGCAAATCTTGAGATACAGCGTGACAACGAACTTCGATCCCTTGCCGAGCTCGCTTTCAACCTGAATATCGCCATTCATCAGACGCACTATATTCTGCGCAATCGGCATGCCGAGTCCCGAGCCTTCAATGCGTCCGGTGCGCGAATCATCTGCGCGCGCGAACGGCTCGAAAATTCTGCCGACGAAGTCCTTGCTCATGCCTATACCGGTATCCTCAAACGTGAATTCGTAGCAGCCGCTTCCGGGAACTCCGGACGGCTTTTCGGTAAGCGTCATGGTAATGTTGCCGTTTTCCGGTGTGAATTTTACGGCGTTGCCCATGATATTTACGAATACCTGCTGTATTCTCATCGAGTCGCCGATTACCTTTTCGTGTGTTATATTCGTCACGTTGATTTTCAAATGCTGATTTTTCGACGCTATCTGCGAATGCATTATCGTGAGCAGATCGTCAACCATTGATGAAAGGTCTATTTCCTCCTCGTTGAGCGTGAATTTTCCGCTCTCGATTTTTGACATATCGAGGATTTCATTTATTAATCCGAGCAGGTGGCGGCTTGAAATGGTTATCTTGTTAAGGCAGTCCCTGACGCGCTCGGTGTCGTCGAGATGCATAGCCGCGATTGCCGTCATTCCCATTACCGCGTTCATCGGCGTTCTTATATCGTGCGACATTCTCGATAAGAAATCGCTCTTGGCGTGGTTTGCGTAGTCCGCCGCGTTATACGCCTCCTGCAAAGCAGTGCGCGTTCGCAGCTCCTCACGTTTAAGCTCCGTTATATCCTGCACCGCGAACAGTACCGTCTGCGCGGCTCCGTGTTCTCCTGTCATGGTTATTATCGAACAGTTATCCCAGTGCCTGCCGTCATCTGTCATGTATTCAAACTGAAGATACGGCGTACTGTCGTTCAGATGGCTCTGAAGATATTCCCTCGACAGCACCTTTTCCGGATTCGTTTCACTGTTCGGATCGCTGCGGTAAAGATGCACCATGCGGTGGTACATATCGGTGTACACGCCGGATTCCGGCACCTTGTACTCGGAAAGATTGCGTATGTATTCATATGTGTTGTTTTCCAAATCAGCTATAATAAAGCGGTTGAACAGGTTCGTTACTCCGTCGACTATGCTCGTGAATTTCTGCTTTTCCTTTAAAATCGCCTTCTGCTTGCGCTTCGCGGAAATAAGCAGCGCCGCGATATATATCAGGAAAAGACCGAGCAGTATACATTCGAGGATAAATCCCGCGCGGCTGGCGTCGCTTA
Source organism: uncultured Clostridia bacterium (assembly GCA_947627795.1). Classification (GTDB taxonomy): domain Bacteria; phylum Bacillota; class Clostridia; order UBA1381; family UBA1381; genus CANQXJ01. Next base: position 15,245 of record CANQXJ010000015.1, on the reverse strand, counting down.
CCATACGGCTTGTTACGGTTGACGGGAACGTCTGCATCAGCATCCAGTCGACATTAGAAAGCGTTGTGGCGTAAGCGTTGCCCTTACCCTTTGTGCCCTGATATGTAAAGCCGATCGGCTCATGATTTTCAAACGCATGGACCAAATCGTTATGTTCCTCGTCCGTCATGCCGTAGCGCGTGTCGAATATGTTTTCGCGGTCGTCGTTGTCGGTGGACTGCGCTATGATGCTTCCGTCGTCCATGCAAAGATACGTTTCCGACGTCGCGCCGAAGAACGAGGCGGACAATACGTCCCGCATCTGGCTTTCGTTGCAGTATCCGACAAGCACGCCGCTCACCGCTCCGTTATCCGTTACGGGAGAATAGAACACGACGAGCGTCTCGTCGGACATTGTGGAGTCGAATATTACGTCGATACCGACATTGCCCGCCATGCCGTCGAGATAGTAACGCCGCTGAGACACGTCGAGCTTGCTTCCGGAAATACCGTGGCTGCGCTGCTCGGCGTCAATAAAATTCATAAACATAAAATATGAATTTTCGGCTATCGTGTCAAGCTTTTCCTTGGTTATATCATCCGGATTCATACTGTTGCTGCACACGTACGCCATCGACGCGACGCTGTTTCTCATATTGAGCAGCATACGGTCAATATGGCGCGCGTTCTGCGTTACGGAATCCTCCACATAAACCGCGTTTTGCTCAATAGTGCGCTCGCGCGTCTGATGCATGAAAAGCACGAACGCTATTATAATTGCCGTTACAAGCGCGGATATTTGAATAATACTGCGCGTTATTTTATTGTCTGACTGCATAAATTAGCTCCTTGTCCTTGTTATGATTCGATTATAAAAAAAAACCTATTTTATATTATAAAATAAAATAGGCTAATCGTCAAGTGAGTTTTATATAATTTTGTAAAATTTTATATTCTTTTATAAAAATAATTGTATATTATATACAATTAATAGGAGTAATTTTGCGCCCGGCGTTTTCATAGTCATTTTATTGAAGGAGGGCGAGGCAGAATGAAAAAGGTTCTTTTGACCGTTTTGGCTGTAATTATAATAACGATCGCCGTGCCGTGCATAATCGTGACCGTGATGGGAAAAATATAAGCTTTTTTTCGAAAATACCGATTTTTAAAATCCGCCGTTTTTTTATGAATTATGACGAAAAAAACACTTGAAAAAAATGTATATATAGTGTAAAATAATATATATATGCTTATTGCAGAGAGAGGAGAAAAAACTATGCTGAAAAAAAGAATTTTGAGCGCGGCAGTGAGCGCTGCAATGCTTGTATCGCTGATACCGGCGGCGGGCGTTTCGGCTGCGGCGAACGCTCCGAAGTATCAGGAGCACGAGCGGCAGATGGAAAAGCTCAACCGCGGACTTGTGGCGGTTAAGAATACGAGCGGCGTGTATTTGTCATGGCGTCTTTTAGGCGATGAAAGCCTTGACAATCATGCGTTTGACATTTACAAGAATGGCACGAAGCTCACAACTACGGGCGTTCACGACGCTACCTGCTACACGGACAGCACGGGCACGGTAAACGACAAATACGCCGTTGTGCCCGCCGGCGAGGACGCGTCAAGCGAGCCGCAGGTTCAGGCGGAGCAGACAAAAGGCACCGATGCTTATACATATTTTGAAGTTCCCATTTCAAAGCCGACTGATATACCGAGCGCAAGAGGCGGTTTGTCTGATTACACAAACGGTGCTAACGATGCGAGTCTCGGGGATCTCGACGGCGACGGCGATTATGAAATCGTTTTAAAGTGGGATCCGACGGATTCAAAAGACTCTAACAGCGGAAACACAACCGGTCACTGTGTATTTGACGCTTATGAGATTGATCCGAACAACGGCGGCTATATGTGGCGTATAGACATAGGCAACAACATTGCCGCCGGCGCGCATTATTCGCAGTTTATGGTTTACGATTTTGACGGCGACGGCAGGTCGGAAATGGCGACGCTTACCGCTCCCGGCTCATACGCGCTTGTTAAGAATGATGCGGGCGAGTGGGAAAAGATTTACGTTACGACCGTCGGCGACACGGACAAAATCAGAAACGCCGACAACAACGCGACGACATTAAGAAAGGGCAACAACAACGGTCCCGAGTATTACACGATATTCGACGGCGAAACGGGCAGACCGTTATATACGACGGACGCAATTCCGCTCGGAAGAGAGGACGGCGGTGACTGGGGCGACACCAGTATGAATCGAAGCGAGAGATACCTCGCGGCGGTCGCATACCTCGACGGCGTTCATCCGAGTCTTATAGAGTGCAGAGGCTACTACGATCAGGCGGTAATCCGCGCCTACAACTGGAACGGCGAGACATTATCGCTGTTTTGGGAACATGACGGCAGAGCAAATAACATTAACACAATGTACGGACAGGGCAACCACAACTTGTCCGTAGCGGATATAGATAACGACGGCAAAGACGAAATCGTATGGGGTTCGGCATGCCTTGACGACGACGGACAAACAGTTCTCGGTAACACGCGACACGGACACGGTGATGCTATACACGTTTCGGACTTCAACAACGACGGCAATCAGGAAGTCTTTTCCGTAAAGGAAAAGTCTGCGGGATTTGCAAACGGCATACAGCTTAGAAATCCCGTGACAGGTGCGATGATATGGAGCAAGTCCGTAACAAGCGATAACGGCAGAGGCGCCATGGACAATATCGACGACGCTTATGCTTCCACGCACCCCGATGCGCTTGCTCTCGGCTGGGACGCTAACAGTCCCGGTGCGTACGATTTAAAAGGAAATCAGGTAAATGTAAAACCGAAAGGCAGCTCAAGAGGTTTTTGCAACTTCTTCACATACTGGGACGCGGATTTGGGACGCGAGCTTTTGGACGATAATCAGATGGCTAAATATGATGCGTCTACGGGCAACACAAACAGAATATTCTTCGCGGGAAATGTCGGTTATCTCCCTGGCAACTCAAATAACGGTTCAAAACAGACACCCTGTCTTGTAGCTGATTTATGGGGCGACTGGCGCGAAGAGATCATAATGCGCGACGGAGATAGTCCGCATCTCAGAATCATAACTCCTACAACACCGACGACATATCGTCTTACAACGCTTATGCACGATGCGCAGTACAGATTGTCAATCGCATGGCAGAACGTAGGCTATAACCAGCCTCCGCACACGAGCTATTATATAGGCTCGGCGGCTCTTGCGACGGACGAAAACGGCAATAAGCTCAACTACCTCGCTCCGGCAACTCCGTTTACGAAGGTAACATACGATCAACCCGGCATAGTTGCGGTTGACGGAATAACACTTTCGCAGAGCAGCGCGGAAATAGAAAAGGGCAAAAACATCACTCTCGTAGCGGCGCTCAGCCCGTTCGCGGCTTCGAACAAGGCTGTTGAATGGACATCATCGGACGAGGACGTTGCTACGGTTGCAGGCGGTAATGTAACCGCGCTTTCAGAGGGTACGACAACAATAACCGCCACGGCAAATGACACGACAAACGGCACTTTCTCGGCTTCATGCGACATTACGGTTTATCAGAACCATGTAACAAAGCTGAGCGTAACTCCGACGAAAATGGAGCTTGGCACAGGCATGTCAAATCAGGTAAAAGCGCTTATCGAGCCGGAAAACGCAACAGATAAGTCGGTAACCTGGACGTCCGGCGACGACAGCGTTGTAACCGTTGACCAAGACGGCAACGTTACGGCGGTCGGAACGGAAGGTTCTACCTATGTAATGGCTCAGACAGCCGACGGCGGATACAAAGCGTATTGCTACGTAGTTGTATACCCGCTTGAGGAAAAAGACATGACGAACGATTCACCCTTCGCAGCCGACGCGGCTGTTCCTTCTGGAGCGAAATTTACCGGCACTGCGAACAGCGTTGTTCTTGACATGAAGGACGCTGCCGACGGTATGAATATAACGAAAAAATTTGACGCGTACAGCAAAGACAGAGCAACGCTTACGTTCGACTTTGTAAACGGCGGAATCAAGGACGTAGGCGGCTCCGGCTGGAACTGGAACGGACACGAGTACACATTCGGTTTACAGTTTATCGGCAAGGACGGCAATAATATTCTTGAATTATCTCAGGCACAGACCGGCAAAGCTCAGGGCACAATGAGCAAAATCGGAAGCGGAAATGCGGAAAGCGCTTCAAATTGGGACAGACTGCGAACGGAAGGCGAAAACACCTTCGGAAGAAGCTTCGTAAGATGGCACGTAGTTCTTGATTTTGACTACTCTGCAGACTCGTGCACAGCGACAATTTCCGGCTGCTCGGACGACACGTTCAGCTCGGATGGATACATTTACACAAAGACGTTCGCTCTTAACGGTGCAAGCTTCGAAACGATGCGCTTCTATGTTCAAAAGGACGGCACGGGCACAATTACGACAAGCCCGAGGATTTCCAATTTGACATATAAGTATATTTCGGCGAACGGACCCGCTCCGACATTCATACCCGAAATCACTCCCGAGCCGGCAACGGACAACATAAGAATAACAAGCACGTCGAGCAAGAGGGTAAATGTTTCGTATGCGTTATCGAAGGCTCATGACAGCGTCGCAATTATCGGTGCGCTCTACGACGGAGACACGCTCGTTGAAGCAAAGGTAAATAAGATAGAAAATCCCGAGGTTCAAAAGACGCTTACGGATACAATCGAGTTTACAAACAACGTAAAGGGCTATACCGCGAAGGTATTCCTGTGGGAAACAGCGGAGGGTATGAAACCCATAAGCGCAGCTGCTGCCGTTATGCCTTCTAATACGGCTCAGCCGTCAGCAATGCCTGTTCCGTCCCCGACCACAAATGTAACTCCTACGGATGATCCGAATAAGACACCGGCTCCGACACAGTCTCCTACGGGAACACCCGGTCCGACGGCTACGCCAACTCCGACGCCTACTCCAACTCAGACGCCGGCTCCGACGCTGAAGCCGGCGGAGTTTGAAACGGTATTCGAGTCAAAGGAAAACTTCCTTATGGGGAATAATCCCGACAACAGATGGATCATATCCAGCGACGGCTCAACGGAAGCGGAAGCGAACGCCGGTACAGCAACGCAAGTAACAGCGTATGAAGACACAGTAATCCGCCACGGCAACTACGGTGCTAAGCTCTGTCTTGCGAACAAAGCCGTTCAATGCGTTCTCAGCGACGAGGAAGCCATAACGGAAGGACGCTTCAGACTGTCATTCGATATGTATATCGACAAAACGACCAATTCATCCGGCTACGGCAGATATTTCAGAGTATATCTCGACAACGCCGCTCATCTGTATGACGAGGACAGTGGAAAAGCCTCGGAAATGGGAACGGACGCGTCATTCTTCCATATAATGGATTACAACAACGTAGTATACAGCACAAGCACAGTAGATTTGCTGGCGGCATCGGATAAAAACGCCGCCGCTCTCGTGGAGCCGGCAGCGAAAATACTTTCCGACACTCCGCTTGACGACGCGAAATGGTACCGCGTGGTAATCGACGGCGACCTCACCGAAGATACGGTCGTTATAAGCTTCTACGCTCACGGCGACGAATACAGCGATAATCCCGATATGACAACTCCGGTAATTTCCGCAAACGGATACTTCACAGAAGAACGCGTCAGACGGATCAAGCAGATCAAGTTTATGAGAACCGCCGGAGGAGATATTTACTTCGACAATATCAAACTCGAAAGAGAAAAAGCAAACTAAAAATAAAGCGCGAAAGCCGTCCGCGAAAGCGGGCGGCTTTTCCTATACCGCGCAATTTTTTGTTAATAAGCAAATATTATTAAAATCACTGAAAATCCTCATATTTGGTCTTGAAAATTTTTCTAAAATATTATAGAATATATAATAGAAAATTTAGAAAGGAAAAAAATTTTTATTTATGAAAAAAGGATTTATAAGCTTAGCGTTAAGCACGGCTATGATATTTTCAGGCGCGGCGGCTCCGATGAGCGCGAACGCCGCTCCGGCGGCTCCGCAGGCGCGTATTATGGAAAAGCTCAACAGGGGATTGGTTGCCGTTAAGCAGAGCAGCGGCGTGTTTTTGTCGTGGAGGCTTCTTGGCGATGAGGATCTTGAAAATCAAGGTTTTGATATATACAGAGATAATATAAAAATCACTTCTACTGGAGCGGCTGCCGCTACATGCTACACCGATTCCGGCGGTAAAGCGACGAGTAAATATAAGGTAGTAAAAGCCGGAGCAACACCGGAAGAGGTTGAAGCTGAAAAAGATGTTACGCCGTGGACAGGATATTTTGAGCGTAGTCAAAACGGTTTTTCTAACAAGGCGGGATATCTTGACATTAAGTTCGACGCGCCCGCCGGCGGGACGACTTCGTCCGGCGAAGCGTACACATACACCGCAAATGACATGAGCACGGGAGATCTCGACGGCGACGGCGAATATGAGCTTATCGTAAAATGGGATCCGAGCAACGCCAAGGATAACTCTCAGGGCGGCATTACCGGAAACGTGTATATAGACGCATACAAGCTTAACGGAAAGCGGCTTTGGAGATTGGACTTAGGACCGAATATCCGCGCGGGCGCGCATTATACTCAGTTTCTTGTATATGATTTCGACTGCGACGGAAAGTCGGAAATAATATTTAAAACAGCTCCCGGCTCAAAGGACGGACAAGGAAATTATGTGTCAGATGTCGGAAATGCTATTACAACCGGCGACAATACAAAATACTACGGAAACAGCTCCGGACACGTTCTTGACGGTCCGGAATGGCTTACTATATTTAACGGGCAAACAGGAGAGGCTATGCAGACCGTTAATTACGACCCTCCGAGAACAATAAAAACCCAAGCAAGCGGCAGCGCTAACTGGGGCGACAACTACGGCAACAGAAGCGAGCGCTATCTCGCGGGCGTTGCGTATCTTGACGGCGAAAAGCCCAGCGCGCTTTTCTGCCGAGGATATTATACATACGCCTATGTCGCGGCGTACAATTGGGACGGAACAAACCTTACGGAACAGTGGATAAGCAAGAACGAAAACGGAAAAAGCTGGAAGGAGGACGCAAATCATCAGAAGGTAGGCTCCGACAGCAGATACTCGCTTTTCGGTCAGGGCGCGCACAGCGTATCGGTAGCCGATGTGGATAACGACGGGTTCGATGAGCTTATATTCGGTTCGGCTGTTCTCGACCACGACGGCACGGTGCTCTATTCCGACGGGCGCGGTCACGGCGACGCGGAGCACGTTTCCGATTTCGACAACGACGGCAAACAGGAAGTCTTTATGGTTCACGAAGCAGGTAAGGATGATAAGTCCACCATTTCGTATGCGGTAGATATAAAGCGTTATAACAGCGATACCAAAAAAATGGACGATGTAATGACGCAGGCATCAACAGGCGATATAGGCAGAGGCGTTATGGATAATATCGACGATACATTTGCGTCGAAAAATCCAGATTCACTTTCGCTGTTTTGGTCTGTCGCCAACGGAGATACTTCATTAACATACAACATAAAAGGCGAAGAAAAGGGAGTAAGCACAAATTCCAACAACAATAAGTTCCAAAATTTTCTGATTTATTGGGATGCGGATTTGGGACGCGAATTGCTTGATCATAACTTGTTGGCTAAGTATAACACAACAACCGGCATAAAGAGGATACAATTCCAAAGCGATAACTATATTCCGAATATAGACTCGAACAACGGTACGAAAAAGACTCCCGGACTTGTCGCAGATATTCTCGGCGACTGGCGCGAGGAAATGGTGTTCCGTCTTGCGGACGGCACGGGCGCGCGTATTTATACATCGTGCATTCCGACTACCTACAGGCTTGCAACGCTTATGCACGACAGCCAATATCGCTGCGCGGTCGCATGGCAGAACGTAGGCTACAACCAACCCCCGCATACGAGCTATTACATAGGCTCGGCTTCGCTTGCGAACGGAAAAAATTATCTCGCACCAAAAACTCCGTTTACGACGGTGGAATATCCGGAAATAATTGAGGTGGACGGCGTTTTAGTAGCGCCCAAAACACTTGATCTCGGCGAGAAATGTACAAGGCAGCTTACCGCCGAAATCACTCCCTCGGAAGCGACCAACTCAAGCGTTTCTTGGTCTACTTCAAACGAGTCAGCCGCGACGGTTGACGGCTCTGGAGTTGTTACGGGAGTGAAAGAAGGAACGGCTGTCATAACGGCAACGGTAAAGGATAACGGCAAGGTTTTCACCGACAGCTGCACCGTAAACGTATATCCCATGAAATCCACAAACGAGCTTGGCGAGAACATATTTGAAACAGACAACACCGACGAACAAAGTATCCTCAGCGCTCCAACAGCTTCAAGCGCATCATTCACGCAGACAGATGCGAACACGAGCGGAAAATTCTACCGCGATTTCACGCGCTATGAAGACAACAAGGCGACGCTTGAATTTACATTTAACACAGGCGGAAAACAGCTTGCTAATTCAGCATGGAATTGGGAAGGACACGAGTACTCCTTCCACGTGAAGCTTCTTGACGGAAACGACAGTATGATTGATTTGTCGCAGGCTTACACATCCGGCGCGCAGCCGACAAAAAGCTCTGTCGGCGGAGGCGCGGAGAATGATATAAAATCTACATGGAGTAAAACGGGAACAATAAAAGAAGAGCCTATGGGCAGAAGCTCAACCAAATGGTATGTGACGGTTGACTTTGATTATGACAATGATAATGCAGTAATTACAATTCTCGGTTCAGATAAGCAGGGAGGCTACACGACCTCTTTCGATCTTAACGGAAAACGGTTCTCACGGCTTGAATTTTCATCGACGAAAGACGGAAGCGGTGCAATAACGTGGAGTCCGTCGGTCAGCGATGTAAGCTACACAAGAACCGTAGTTGCTATCCCTACTCCGACGCCGACGGCTACACCGACACTTGAGCCGACAGCCAGTCCGTCCCCGTCGCCCACACCTGAGCCTACGGCTACACCGACACCAACGGCTACTCTGTCTCCAACACCGACGGCTGCACCGACACCAACGGTAAGTCCATCTCCAACACCGACGGCTGCACCGACACCGACGGTAAGTCCATCTCCAACGCCGACGGCTGCACCGACACCGACGAAAACACCCACGCCTGAACCGACGGAAAATCCGTCTCCGACACCGACAGTCACACCTATACCGACGGAAAATCCGTCTCCGACACCGACAGTCACACCAACGCCGACGGAAAATCCGTCTCCGACACCGACAGTCACACCAACACCGACGGAAAATCCGTCTCCGACACCGACAGTCACACCAACGCCGACGGAAAATCCGTCTCCGACACCGACAGTCACACCAACGCCGACGGAAAATCCGTCTCCGATACCGACAGTCACACCAACACCGACGGAAAATCCGTCTCCGACGCCGACGGCTACACCGACACTTGAGCCGACGCCAACCGCAGCACCTACGGAAGCGCCGCCGACTGAGACAATCACTCCTACGGAAGCGCCGCCGACTGACACTCCGGTTCCTACGGATACGCCGCCGGCTGAGACAATCGCTCCTACGGATGCGCCGCCGACTGACACTCCGGTTCCTACGGATACGCCGCCGGCTGAGACAATCACTCCTACGGAAGCGCCGCCGACTGACACTCCGGTTCCTACGGATACGCCGCCGGCTGAGACAATCGCTCCTACGGATGCGCCGCCGGTAAATACTCCGTCACCCGACGACAGATTCATTATTACCGGAGTAAGCGGCAATACGATTGACGTGGAAATACACAACTCGGAAGGTATGGGAAAAACTATTCTTATCGGCGCATTATACGATGGCGACAGATTGGTTGAATGTAAATTTGAAATAATAGAATCAAACGGCGCTGAGCCGATTACAAAGTCGCTGACATTCGCAAATACCACGGAAAACTACAAGGTCAAAGCGTTCCTGTGGAACGCGCTCGACGGTGAAAACGGCATAAAACCGATATTCGACAGCGCTGTTTACAAAAACGATGAAAAGGAGGAAACAAATTGAAATACTCATATGACACGCAAGGCACATGCTCGGCGCAGATAAATTTTGAAGTCGAGGACGGAATTGTTAAAAATGTACAGTTCGTCCGCGGCTGCAACGGAAACACTCAGGGAGTGGCACGGCTCGCCGAGGGAATGAAGGTCGAGGATGTTATAGCGCGGCTTAAAGGCATCAACTGCAACGGACGCGGCACGTCGTGTCCCGACCAGCTCGCGAGAGCTCTGGAGCTTGCTCTTCAGCAGTAAATTAAAGGAATAATTTTATAAAAGCCTTCATATACTGTATAATACCAAAATACGGTTACGGAGGCTTTTATTATGCGAAAATTTACGATTCTGATCATTGCCGCGCTAACCGCCGCTATTGTTTGTTCATCGTGCGGCAGGGACAAGCCTATGGTCGAGGCGAAGCTGTATTTTGTGGATGTGCAGATGATGAGGCTGCTCCCTTTAAAGGTGTACATATACGACTCCACTCCGCAGAAGGAGGCTAAAATTCTTTTAAACGAGCTTATCCGCGGACGTGATGACAACCCGAAAATTCGCCGTATAATTCCGGATATAAAAAACTGCATGAGCGTTAAAGTAGAAGACAAAACGGCGTATGTGGATATTAAAAAGGAGATGGTCGAAAACCATCCCGACGGGCGCGACCTTGAAATTCTTACAGTTTATTCAATTGTAAACAGTTTGACGAGCATAAAGGAAATCGAGACCGTCCGCTTCACAATAGACGGCAAGCGTCAAAAGGATTTCAAGGGCTTCGTCGATATGCGCGAAACGTTTATTCCCGATTATTATGTGTGAATTTTTTAACAAATCCGATTGACTATACGCTTCAATTGTGGTATAATGACAATTTGAAAGGAAGCGAGTACAAATGTATAATCCGAAATCCATGAAGGCGGACGAGTTTATAAACCACGAAGAAATTCTCGCCTCATTGGAATATGCAAAAAACAACAAAGACAACAGGGAGCTTATAAAATCCATCATCGACCGCGCGCGCGACTGCAAGGGCATATCACACCGTGAGGCGGCGCTGCTGCTCGAGTGTGAAATGGAGGATTTAAACGAGGAGATGTACGCTCTCGCGAAGGAGATAAAGCAGAAAATTTACGGCACGAGAATAGTAATGTTCGCGCCGCTGTATCTGTCAAACTACTGCATAAACAGCTGCGTTTACTGTCCGTATCACGTAAAGAACAAGCATATCTGCCGCAAAAAGCTTACTCAGGAGGAAGTAAAGGCGGAGACGATCGCGCTGCAGGATATGGGACACAAGCGTCTCGCGCTCGAAGCGGGCGAGGATCCGGTTAATAATCCGCTAGAATATATACTCGAATGTATAAACACTATCTATTCGATAAAACACAAGAACGGCGCGATAAGAAGAGTAAACGTCAACATCGCGGCAACTACCGTTGAGAACTACAAACGCCTAAAGGATGCCGGAATTGGCACATATATCCTGTTCCAGGAAACATATAACAGAAAGAATTACGAGGAGCTGCACCCTGCGGGACCGAAGCATGACTATTGCTATCATACAGAGGCGATGGACAGAGCGATGCAGGGCGGCATTGACGACGTAGGGCTCGGAGTGCTGTTTGGACTTGAAATGTACCGCTATGAGCTTGTCGGCATACTCATGCACGCAGAGCATCTCGAAGCCGTATTCGGCGTAGGTCCGCATACGATAAGTGTGCCGAGAATTTGCCCGGCGGACGATATAGACGTGGACGATTTCTCAAACGCCGTTCCCGACGAGATATGGCAGAAGATAATCGCTATTATCAGAATAGCCGTTCCGTACACGGGCATGATTGTTTCAACGCGTGAAACTGAGGAAAACCGCAAAAGGGCTTTGGAGCTCGGTATATCGCAGATAAGCGGTGCGTCGAGCACGAGCGTCGGCGGATATGTAGAGCCGGAAACAGAAGAAAACAACACGGCGCAGTTTGACAGAAGCGATACTCGTACGCTCGACGAGGTCGTTAACTGGCTGATGAAGCTCGGATATATTCCGTCGTTCTGTACCGCGTGCTACCGCGAAGGCAGAACCGGCGACAGGTTTATGTCGCTCGCGAAAACGGGCGCTATTCAGAACTGTTGTCAGCCCAACGCGCTTATGACTTTAAAGGAGTATCTTGTGGACTACGCGTCCGAGGACACGCGTAAGGTTGGAGAAAGACTTATAGCGGATGAGTTAAAGAAAATCCCCAACGAAAAAGTCCGCGCAATCGCAGAAAACAACATAAAAGAAATAGAATTCGGAAAAAGAGACTTTAGATTTTAAAAATGTATTGACATTTTTTGAGCAATATGTTATTATGTAGTATAGAAAAATATTACATAATAACCATGTAAATATATTTCTACCCCCTTTTTTTCTAATTCCATATACCTAAACAAGTTCCGGCGTTGTATAACTGTCGGAGCTTTCTTGTTATTCAAACACAAAATGAGATTTAAAATTAAGAAATTTTTGGCAATACTACTTGAAAACAAACCCTAAATGATATATAATATAACTATAAAATCGGGGTATACCGAAAAAAAGAAAAGAGGTATAAACAATGGCATTTATTGACGCTTTAAAGGAAAGAGCAAAAAAGGACATCAAGACAATCGTGCTGGCTGAGGGCGAGGAAATCAGAACACTCAGAGCTGCCGACACGGTTAAAAAGGAAGGCTACGCGAAGCTTATTCTCGTCGGCAATCCCGACAAGGTAAAGGCTGTTGCGGCAACCGAAAATTTAGACATTGAGGGAATAGAAATAGTCGATCCCGAAAACAGCCCGAAGAACGAGGAATACGCGAACGCGTTCTACGAGCTGAGAAAGAAGAAGGGCGTAACTCCCGAGCAGGCGGCGGAAACAATTAAAGATCCGTCGTACTACGCTGTTATGATGGTTAAGCAGGGCGACGCGGACGGCATGGTTTCGGGCGCTGTTCACTCGTCGGCTGACACGATAAGACCGTCGCTTCAGATTTTAAAGACAGCTCCGGGCACTAAGATAGTTTCGACGTTCTTCATCATGAACGTGCCCAACTGCGAGTTCGGCGACAACGGCACGTTTGTATTCGGCGACTGCGCGCTGAATCAGAATCCGACGGCGGACGAGCTTTCGGAAATTGCTATCTCATCGGCAGCTTCATACAAGAGCTTAGTCGGCGACGACCCGAGGGTAGCGATGCTTTCATACTCGACATACGGCAGCGCGAAGAGCGAGCTTGTTGACAAGGTTCAGGAGGCTACGAAGCTTGCGAAGGAAAAGGCTCCCGATTTAAAGCTCGACGGCGAATTACAGCTCGACGCGGCGATAGTTGAGAGCGTAGGCAAACAGAAGGCTCCGGCGTCAAACGTAGCGGGTACGGCGAACGTACTTATTTTCCCGGATCTGAACGCGGGAAATATAGGCTATAAGCTGGTTCAGAGACTTGCAAAAGCGGAAGCGTACGGACCGATGCTCCAGGGTATCGCGAAGCCGGTAAACGATTTGTCGAGAGGCTGCAGCGCGGAGGATATTGCGGGAGTTATTGCGATCACGGCTATACAGGCGCAGGGGAATTAAAATATGAGATAAATTATGATTTATGTGCTCAAGGCCCCCTTGTCAAAGGGGGCTGTCAGCGAAGCTGACTGGGGGATTCCTTCGCTAACTTTAAAAAATGAATCCCTCCACCGCTACGCGGTCCCCCTCCCTTTGACAAGGGAGGCTTACATCGCTAAATCATAATTTACCACCTAAAATTCTAACAGAAAGGAACAAAACCAAATGAAAATATTAGTTATAAACGCCGGCAGTTCGTCGCTTAAGTATCAGCTTATTGATATGACAAGCCACGACGTAATGGCAAAGGGACTTTGCGAGAGAATCGGTATCGACGGTTCTAATCTCCAGCATACAAACGTGGGCAAGGGCACAAAGACTAAGATCGAAAAGCCGATGAAGGATCACGGCGACGCTATTCAAATGGTTATCGACGCGCTCGTTGACGGCGAGATCGGCGTTATCGCGTCGATGGATGAGATAGGCGCGGTCGGTCACAGAGTTGTACACGGCGCGGAGGAGTTTGCCGATTCGTGCATTATAACCGAGGCGGTCATGAAGGCGCTCGAGAAATGTACGCCGCTTGCTCCGCTTCACAATCCGCCGAACATCATCGGTATAGAAGCCTGCACGAAGATCATGCCGAACGTTCCGCAGGTAGCGGTGTTCGACACGGCGTTCCATCAGACAATGCCGCCGAAGGCGTATATGTACGCGCTTCCGTATGAGTGCTACGAGCAGGACAGAATAAGAAAATACGGCTTCCACGGCACGAGCCACAAGTATGTCGCGGGCGAAGCGGCGAAGGTTCTCGGCAAGAAGCCCGAGGAATTGAAAATCGTTACGTGCCACCTCGGAAACGGCTCGTCGATCACGGCTGTTGACGGCGGAAAGTGCGTTGATACGTCAATGGGCTTTACTCCGCTCGACGGCGTTCCTATGGGAACGAGAACAGGCTCGATGGACCCCGCTGTTGTTACGTATCTCGTAAACAAGGGCATGAGCGCGAAAGAGGTTGACAATCTGATGAACAAAAAGAGCGGTGTTCAGGGCGTTTCGGGCGTTTCGTCCGACTTCCGCGATTTAACTGCAGCTGCCGAGGAGGGCAATGAAAGAGCAAAGCTCGCGCTTGATATGTTCGCGTATCAGGTCAAGAAATATATCGGCTCGTACGCGGCGGCTATGGGCGGAATCGACGCGGTAGTATTCACCGCCGGCGTGGGCGAGAACGACGCGCAGACGAGAGCGGCAATCGTTGACGGACTTGAGTTTATGGGAATTAAGATAGATCCCGAAAAGAACGCGGCGAGAGGTACGGTTGATATCTCCGCGGCGGACGCGGCGGTTAAGACGCTCGTTATTCCGACAAATGAGGAATTGATGATAGCAATTGACACATGCAGACTTGTTGAAGGCTGATAAAACCGAAATTTTAAAAGACGGGGCAATGATATGCACCCCAAATGTTAGACACATTTGGAGGTGCATATTATTATGGGTAAAAAAGGGAAAAAGCAAAAAAAGTACTCGCCAGAATTCAAAATATCTGTTATAATGGATATGCGGGAGCACCGGTTGGGCTATAGAGAAACGGCAAGAAAATACAATCTTGTTCGTCAGTCAGAGTCTTCTGCGGCAACGATGGT
>CANQXJ010000014.1 GCA_947627795.1 uncultured Clostridia bacterium | reverse complement strand
TGACGTGCAGGAATAAATATCTGCGTTCCCCCCTCGAGGATGACCACGCCGCCTTTTACAGCCCTCGCAATCGTACCCTCTAAAACTTCTCCGGATTCATAAGCCGCTTTGATTTTGTTCCAGCTTTCCATAGCTATCAATTTTTTTCTTGATAAAACTACTTTTCCCTCAGCATCGTTCACGCCAACGACGTAAACCTTGATCGTATCGCCTTCTTTTACAACATCAGACGGCTTAAGTGACGGGTCGTCAGTGAGCTGGTCTGCGGCGAGCTGTCCGTTGTACTTGAAGCCTCCTAAATCTACAATGACTTCGTTGTTGCGAACCTCTACAACCGTTCCGTCAATGATGTCCCCATTGTTGATGGTTTTGCTGCCATACTGCTCAAACAGTTCAGCAAAATTTTCCTCATTCTTTAAATTTTCACTCATAGCCTTTACTACCTCCTCGATAATACCTGCGGGCGTTGAGGCTCCCGCGGTAATACCTAATTTATTATATGTTTTTTTCGGCAGCTCCGCCGCCGTTTCAACGTGATAGGTTTCGGGGCAGTTCTTTTTTGAAATCTCGTAAAGCTTTCTCGTATTGGAGCTTTCCCGACCTCCGATAACGATCATCGCGTCCGAAACTCTTGAAAGAGCGTCCGCTTCCTTCTGCCTATCTTTTGTTGCACTACATATTGTATCAAAAAACAGGGTACTTTTGCAAGTTTTTTTTATATTTTGTACGATTTTACCAAAAAAATCTCTGTTTATTGTTGTTTGTGCTACAATACAGAGCTGTTTTTCTGCTAAATTTTCATCAATTTCGTAATTTTCGTCATAAATTATCTCCGCTCTGTCCTCACACCAGCCGTTAACTCCTATTACCTCGGGGTGATTTTTGTCGCCTACGATTACTATTTTGTACCCGTCCCTATAATGCTCGGAAACGATTTTATGAATTTTTGCGACAAACGGGCACGTTAAATCTACATACGGTCTTTCCCCTATTTCGTCGTACACCTTTTTGCCCACGCCGTGAGCGCGTATAACTATAGTACAGTCCTCGGGAATATCCGACACTCTCTCATACGAGCGCACACCCTTTGAAGCCAGGTCGTCGATCACCTGCCTGTTATGAATAAGCGCGCCGAGCGTGGCGATTTTTTCGCCGTTATTTATTTTTTCATAAACCCCGTCCACCGCGCGTTTCACCCCATAGCAAAACCCTGCGGTTTTCGCAACCGTTATTTCCATAATCAATCCGCCTTATACGACAACATCGTGTCGAATATGTTATCCGCAATTTCCTGTAACTGCTCCGCGTTGAGCTTTTTGCCGTAGTATTCGCTTAAATCTATCGGTTTCCCAATGGTTACGGTAATTTTATGCATCCATTTGTATTCGCCGCTTATGAACATCGGTATCACAGGCACGCGGCAGCGCTGTGCTATCATTGCCACGCCCGGCTTCGATTTGCCCTTTGTACCGTCCGTAACGCGGCGTCCCTCGGGGAACATCAGCATTACGCGTCCCTCGCCCAAAATCTTAAACGCGCTCTTTATTGCGCCTATCTCGCCGCCGTGACGGTTTACCGGGAACGCGCCGAGACTTTTTATAAGCTTGCCGAAAACGGGGTTTTTAAAAAGCTCCTCCTTCGCCATGAACGTGAGCGGTCTCGGAGAAGCCGCTCCCGCTATTACGGGATCCCAGTACGACCGGTGGTTCACCGCGAGCAGACACGCGCCCTCCTTCGGCATATTTTCGCGTCCGACGTATTTTACGCGGAATATAAAATGCAGCGCGAAGCGCACTAAGTACAGCGCAAATTGATAAAACATCATATTTTCTCCTTTTTTTCCTTTATAATCCCCGTCAGTTTCTCAACCACCTCGTCAAAAGTCAAGCCCGTGGTATCAACAACAGCCGCGCCTTCGGCTATTTTAAGCGGCGACGCGGCTCTTTCGGAATCGTTTTTGTCGCGGTATTCTATATCGCGCTTTATTTCCTCGAAATTCGCGCTCATGCCCTTTTCGGTCATTTCCTTGTACCGTCTTTTCGCGCGTTCCTCAACCGATGCGGTAAGGAAAATTTTAACGTCCGCGTTTGGCAGCACCACCGTGCATATGTCGCGGCCGTCCATGATAACATTGTCATGCTTCGCCATCTCACGCTGCATCGCTACGAGCTTTTCGCGCACTTCCGGTATAACGGCGACATTTGACGAGCCGACCGATACCTCCGGCGTGCGTATCGTTTCCGAAACGTCCTTGCCGTCAAGGAAAATACGCTGTCCTTCGGCGGTGTATTTTATCGTGATATTGAGCTTGTCAAGATTTGATATAAGCCTTTCGCGCTCGTTTACTATGTCAATTCCGTTGTTCATCGCAAAAAGCGCCGCCGCGCGGTACATCGCGCCGGTGTCGATATACACGAAGCCGAGCTTTCCGGCAACGGCTTTTGAAACCGAGCTTTTGCCCGCGCCCGCCGGACCGTCTATGCCTATCGAAATATTTTTCATTTTATTTTTCCTCCGCCAAATCAGGTCTTAATACCTTCGCGCCGCGCAGATATACGTGGTTTATTTCCTCTTTGGTCTTGTCCGTGTTTATGTATATCATTATTCTGATACACTTTTCAAGGCTGCCGTCAATCGCCGGAGCAGCCATGTCGAGAAGCGGCACGAATGTCAGACCAAAGTCTCTCGCCGCGACAGCCGGAAACACAGCGGTCAGATCCTGCGTTACCGTGAATATGATCGAAATCGCGTCCGCGCGCTTCAAATCGTTCTTTTCCTCTATTTCCGCTATCAGCTCCAGCGTCGCGTCGAGAATCGCTTCTCTCGTGTTCGCTTCAGCCGTTGTTGCTCCCCTTATCGCTCTTACTGCCATGTTTATTACCTCCATATTCTAAACATTTTCATAAACTTGTCGGGACAAGGCAAACGAAACGCAGACGTATGTGTATACTTCAAGTTTCGTGTAACGCAGTAAGCACAATTTACTTATAAATTGTGCGATCGGCAAGTTTATGGGAATGTTTTTATACCGCTCTGTGTCCCATACCTATAGCCGCGTCGTTTAAATTAAGTAAGCCTATTGCGAAAAACACACATACGCTTATATGCGAGCCGTAGCGCGCTATGCCTATCTTGCCGCCTAAATTCAATCCGACGCATTTGTTTACTATCTGCTGAAGCGCCTCGTGCGCCGCTCCCGCTACCGCGCCTTCCTCGGCGTGACTCTCGCCTATTACTCCCTCGCGTCTCGCCGCGACCACCGCGCGCTCGAGTATTTTCGGTACGGCGCTTGAAAAATCGCTGCCGAAGTCGATCGCCGCCGCTTTGATTCCATTATCGAGCAAAGCGGCTTTCATTTCGGTTTCCTCCGCTCTCGTGTCGCTGAGCGCCATTTTAACCGCCGCCTTGCATACTTCCCTGCTTCCTAATTCCATATTTACTCCCCTTCCGTGCTACATTTGCGCCGCGTTCATTCCCGCCAGATAACCCGTTGAAAACGCCGCCTGAAGATTAAATCCGCCGGTGTAGCCGTCAACGTCTATTACCTCGCCCGCGAAATACAGCCCTTTGAGCTTTTTCGACTCCATCGTGGACGGATTTATCTCGCTCGTTTTAACGCCGCCCGAGGTGACTATAGCCTCCTCGATAGGTCTGAACCGCTTCGCCATGAGCGGAACATGCTTTAACGCCGCGACGATCCGCCTGCGTTCTTCCCGCGTTATTTCGCTCACCGCCTTGTCGGGCGCAACTTCCGCAATTTTTATGATTATCGGAATAAGCGCCTTCGGCAGCAAATCGTCCATCGCGTTTATTAAACGCTTTTTATTGTATTTCTGAAAATCCCGCACCACTCTCGCGTCCAGCTTTTCGTCGGACAGAGCGGGCTTTAAGTCGATCTCTATGCGGTATTTTTCCTTTTCTATATTCCTTAAATGCGCCGACATCGACAAAACCACTGGACCGGATATTCCGAAATGAGTGAAAAGCATCTCGCCGAAATCGCTGTATATTTCCCTGTTTTTGCCGTCGTACGCGGTTATTTCTATATTTTTGAGCGACAGCCCCATAACGTCCGCCGTCCACTTTTCCTCTGTTACTATCGGCACGAGCGAAGGCTTCGGCGTAACTATAGTATGTCCCGCCTGCTTCGCGAGCTTGTACCCGTCGCCGTCAGAACCGGTTTTGGGGTACGATTTGCCGCCGGTGCACACGATTACCCTATCGCCGTAAAAATCACCTACAGACGTTTTTACGCCCCTCAGAGAGCCATTTTCAATTATTAGACTTTCCGCTCTTGCTTTTACAAGCTTCACATTCTTCTGCAATGCGTATTTTTTAAGCGCTTTTACAACGTCCGCCGCCTTATCGCTCACGGGGAAAACTCTGCCGCCGCGCTCGACCTTCGTTTTTACGCCGCAGCTTTCGATAAGCGCTATTATATCGTTGTTCGTGAAGGTGTAAAGCGCGGAATAGAGAAACTGCGGATTTGTCGGGTACTGCGCTATAGCGTCCTCGGTGTCGGCGGAGTTTGTTATGTTGCAGCGTCCCTTGCCGGTTATTAGCAGCTTTTTGCCTATTATATCGTTTCGTTCGATAAGAATTACCTTGTCCGCCGTTTTCGCCGCCGTTCCCGCCGCTATAAGTCCCGCCGCGCCCGCGCCTATTACTATTACCGTCATCCCTGCTTGCTCCACCATAAACTGTTCCTGTAAAATCCGCTCACGCTCGGCGAAATTCCGCTTTTTATCGACGCGCCCGCGAGCACGCTTCCCTTGCGGTAGAAAATCGGTACGAACGGCATATCCGTAAGCATTATATCGCCGAGCTGACGGAACAGCTCGCGCTGCTCGTCCTCGTTCTGCGTCATTCCGAGCTGACCTATAATCGTGTCGACCGTAACGTTGCCGTATCCGAAATAATTTCCCGACGACGTGACAAGCGGACTCAAATCCAAATTAGAGCCAAGCTCCACCTCTCCGATAAAAGCGTCGTAATTTTTCGCGTTTATAAGCGCCATATACTGCTCGTACGGCTCGGTGTCAACCGTTACGCTTATTCCGTTTCTCGTGAAATACTCCGCTATTTTTTTGGCTATGCTCACCTTTTCCTCGCTGTCTTTGTTTGTGAGAATTCTGAACCTCAGTGTTTCGCGCGCTCCGTTCTTTGTCCGCACATAATGCCCGTCTTCGTTTGTTCCCCAGCCGTCGTTGCCGAGATGAGGCTCGCCCTCGGAAATATTTCCGGTAAAATCGGTATTCGTATCGTAATACAGATACGACGACGGATTTATCGGAATATTCGTTGCGACTCCGTGCGAATATATTATCGAGCTTACTATTTCCTCTTTGTTTATATATTCGGCAAGTCCGACACGGGTCTCATTTCCGGCAAAAAGACTGTTTTGCATATTAAATCCGAGGAATGTAAGCTTATTTGACACAAAATCATAGACATTGACGTTGCCCCTCGGCATATACTTTGTAAGATCCACCATTTCGCTTGTCATAACGTCGAACTCGCTCGCCTCGAACATCGAGCGGTACTTGTCCGCGTCGGGGATACGTTCGATATACACGTTGTCAAGCTGCGCGCGCCCGTCACGGTATTCCTCAAAAGCGCTCATTCGGAATCGGTTTGACGTAATCATACCGTCAAATATAAACGGACCGGTGCCGACCGGCGAGTATTTATCATTCACCGTCATATCGGTTTGATACTTAACAATCGGGAACGTCAAAAGCGCCACAAAATTCGGCAGAGAATACCTCAGATTAATTTGCACGGAATAATCGCTTACGGCCTTGTGTTCCGAGACAACCGAGAGAGCGTTTGTATAGGTTGTATCTCCCTGGCGGATTCGACGCATTGTATACGCCACGTCATACGCGTCCAGCGTGCTGCCATCGTGCCAAAGCACGCCCTCCTTCAGATTTACCGTCACCTGTCTGCCATCCGGAGAAACACTGTAATCCTTTGCTAACACAGGTACTATCCGCATCTGCTGGTCGAGTTCAAAAAGCGGCTCGTACACAAGCTGCATACAATCCCTCATAGTCTGCGATTCGGTTTTTAGCGGATTAAACGTGTCAAAATCGCACACTCCCAAATTAATGCTGTTGTTTATAATAACGGGATTTTCCCCCGACTCCGGAGCATCGGTCGCCTCGGGACTTACAATCTCTTCCACGGCATTTTTAAAATCCGTGACAACGCCGCAGCCCGGCAGACACACTATCATTGCCGCCGCCAAAACAAGCAAAAGTATTTTTTTCATCTATTCCTCCGTAAAATCTATCTGAACTGTATTTTCCAAACCTTAAATCAATTCCAAAAACGCGCCGAGATTACCGCGTTTGCCGTTCGTTTTTCGGTGCGAAAACAGGAGATCCGAGTTACAGTAGGTGCAAATTCCCGAGTTATCTATATTTTCAGCCGGTATTCCCGTTTCCCTCAATTGCTTTTCTATCGCGAGCTGCATGTTTACGTTGTATTTTTCGCCGTATTTCACAGCGGTATTCTCGCCGAATTCGCTTATGAAAATCTCCGCCACATCGTCGCTCACCTCGAAGTGGCATACTTGGATCGACGGACCTATCGCCGTCAGAATATCCTCCGGTCTGCTCGCGTAATCCGCTTTCATTTTCTCGGCAGTTTTCATCGCTATGCGCTTGACCGTCCCGCGCCAGCCCGAATGAGCGAGCGCTATCACGCCCTGACGCTTATCGAGAAAAAACACCGGCACGCAATCGGCGAAAAGCGTCACGATCGGGATATTTTTTTTATCCGTTATAAGCGCGTCCACGCTTGTGAACTCGTTTTCGCGCGTTATGCCGTTTCCCCTGTCGGAGTCTGTAACGGTATGGATAACGTCCTCGTGAACCTGTTTTGACAGCACGATATTACGGTAATCCATGCCGAGTGTTTCAGCCATTATTTTAAAATTCTCAATCACGTTTTCCTTAGTATCGGGGCAGTTGAAGCGAAAATTCATCGTTCCGTAATCGCCCTCGCTCACGCCGCCCTCGCGCGTGGAAAAGCCGTGCCGCACAAGACCGGTCGCCTCAAACGACGAAATTGTGTAGTATGACACGCCGTTTTTTCTGTTTAATTTAAACATATTTTTACACCGTTCCGCATGGGGCAGCGCTTTTCGCCGTCCCTGTCAGTTATCCATAAAAATGATTATAAATCATGAAAATAATCGTAAACCGCACGGGCTGATTTTTTATCCATGCCCGTCACATTTTCGAGCTCGTCAATGTCCGCCTCTTTTATTTTATCAACAGAACCGAAGTTAGTCAATAGCGCATTCCGTCTTTTTTCACCAATTCCGGAAATTTTATCCAATTCCGACTCAATTTTACCTCGCAGCTTGCGGTGATACGAAATCGCCGTGTCGTGGACCTCGTCCTGAATATGCGTAACAAGCTTGAACGCAGGGCTTGACGGGCTTATCTCTATCTCGCCGCCGCGTCCCACAAGCCCGCGGGTGCGGTGGCGGTCATTTTTGACCATGCCGAACACGGGAATATCAAGCTCCATCATGTCCATAAGCTCCGAAACGGTGTTGAGATGTCCCTGTCCGCCGTCGAGAAGCACAAGATCGGGATACGGCAGAAATTTCGCCTCGGCGCGGTTCATCTCGCCGGACGCGATTTTTTCCTCCTCCTCGAGTCCGTGCCGAAAACGGCGGTAGATCACCTCGCGCATAGCTGCGTAATCGTCCGCACCCTCGAAGGATCTTATTTTAAATATCCTGTATTTCTTCTTCGCCGGCTTGCCGTTTTCGAACACAGCCATGCCGCCGACGTTATCGGAGCCTTGAATGTTGGAAATATCGTAAGCCTCGATGCGCTTTGGCTGCTTGGAAAGACCGAGAGTTTTTTGCAGATTTTCCAAAACGGCGCTCTTTTCCCTCTCCTTAAGCTGCGTTGCTCTGTAATTGTCGAGCGCGACCTCCGCGTTTTTCTTTACCATCTGCATAAGATGCGCCTTCTCTCCGCGCTTGGGAGATACGATCGTCACCTTCCTGCCGCGCATTCCCTTAAGCCATCCCGCTATAAGCTCTGCGTCATCGATGTCGTATTCGGTCAGGATCTCCTCGGGTATAAACTCGCTTTCACGGTAAAACTGTTTTACGAAATCCGTCATTATTTCAGTCGGCTCGGAGCCGCGGACGTTGTCGAGCTTGTAATTTTCGCGTCCTGTCACCTTGCCTCCGCGAACGAAGAACACCTCGCAGAACGCTATATTCTCGCCTATCGCGAGCGCGAGCACATCCTTGTCTGTCTGCTTGTCGGTGTTGATGATTTTCTGATTTTCTTCGACCTTCGATATTGCGTTTATCTTGTCCCTGAGCGCAGCCGCCTTTTCAAATTCCAGTCTTTTTGACGCATCCGCCATCTGTTCCTTAAGCTCCGACAAAAGCTCCTTATGGTTCCCGTCAAGGAAGCGGCAGATATCGTAGAAAACCTGACGGTACTCGTCCTTTGTCACATTGCCTCGGCAGGGAGCGAAGCAGTTGTGTATATGATAATTGAGGCACGGTCTGCCCTTGCCTATATCATTCGGAAATTTTCTGCGGCATGTGGGGGGCTTAAAGAGCTTCTGCACTATCTCAAGCGTGTTTTTTACCGTCAGGCTGCTCATATACGGTCCGTAATATTTTGCGCCGTCCTTTTTAAGCTTGCGCGTTTTCACTATGCGCGGATAAGGCTCGTTTATCGTCACCTTTATATACGGATAATGCTTGTCGTCCTTGAGCAGTATATTATACTTTGGGCGGTGCTTTTTTATAAGATTGCACTCCAAAGCGAGCGCTTCCGTTTCCGAATCGGTAACGATATATTCGAAGTATGCGATATTCGCCACCATCGCTGTTACCTTCGGAGTATGGTTTGCGCTCTTATGAAAATACTGCCGGACGCGGTTTTTCAGAATTTTCGCCTTGCCGACATAAATTATGGTATCATCCGCGTCGTGCATGATGTACACGCCGGGCTGTTCGGGAAGATTTTTCAATTCCTCCTCCAGGTCAAACATACCCAATTATCCTTTCTTAGATGAAAATAACTCTACAACGCACAGATGTAGAGTTATTTATTAATTAAATTATTCAAAATTATTCCGAGAAGTTTGACTCAATTAATTCAATCAAGGTGTCAACAGCCTCCTGCTCGTCGCTTCCGTCAGCTACAATCAGTATTTTTGTTCCCTGAACAATACCCAGTGACAGAACGCCCAAAAGACTTTTAGCATTAACTCTTCTCTCGTCCTTTTCTACCCAAATGCTTGACTTATACTCGTTAGCTCTCTGAATGAAGAATGTAGCGGGTCT
Organism: uncultured Clostridia bacterium; assembly: GCA_947627795.1. Lineage (GTDB taxonomy): Bacteria > Bacillota > Clostridia > UBA1381 > UBA1381 > CANQXJ01. The sequence continues at coordinate 32,424 of CANQXJ010000014.1, read as the reverse complement.
TGCGTGCAAACCGACCGAATTCTTAACTGTAACTTCTTTTGAAATCATGAATAAGTGCCCCCTCGTATTTAATATGTATTCATTAGCTTCCCATTTTTTAATTTCCGTATATATAGAATACTAAAAAATTAGGCGTACGTCAACATATTTTTTTCGATTGAATTAATTTTTAGTAAACATAGCCTTATACGCGATAAAAAATCACAACATTTTCAGCTATTTCTACAACACCTCTGAGGACATATTTTTCTTTAATTTCCGTTACATACAAAAGCTGCCTGTCTTTAATTGTCACTCCGAAACCTGCTCCGTATTATCATCGGTTTGAGACGACTGCGGAACCTCAAAAACCTCATGCTTTGCTCCGTCGTAAAGCTGCTCGCGAACCTGCTTGTCTATCATCGCGGTAAACTCGGGATTCTCTTTCATGTACTTACGCACGTTGTCGCGTCCCTGACCAATCTTTTCGCCGTTGTAGCTGAACCACGCGCCGGACTTTTTGATAATGTTAAGCGAAACCGCAACGTCGAGAATATTGCCCTCCTTCGATATGCCCTGTCCGTAGAGAATATCAAACTCAGCCTCCTTAAACGGCGGCGCCACCTTGTTTTTCACAACCTTTGCCTTCGTCTTGTTGCCTATCATTTCCGTGCCGTTCTTGATAGCCTCCTGCCGTCTTACGTCAATACGCACTGAGGCGAAGAACTTAAGAGCGCGTCCGCCCGGTGTTGTTTCGGGATTTCCGTAAATAACGCCGACCTTTTCGCGGAGCTGGTTTATAAATATGACAACGGTACCGGATTTTGAAATGATAGCCGTGAGCTTTCTCAAAGCCTGCGACATAAGTCTCGCCAAAAGTCCGACGTGAGCGTCGCCCATTTCACCCTCGATTTCCGCTTTCGGGACGAGCGCGGCAACGGAGTCGATTACGATAACGTCAAGCGCGCCGCTTCGAACGAGCGCCTCGGTTATATCGAGCGCCTGCTCTCCCGTGTCGGGCTGAGCCACGATTAAGTTGTCTATATCAACGCCGAGCTTCTTTGCATACACAGGATCGAGAGCGTGCTCCGCGTCAATGAACGCCGCTTCTCCGCCCATTTTCTGCGCCTCCGCGACAACGTGAAGCGCGACCGTCGTTTTACCCGATGATTCCGGGCCATAAATTTCAATAATTCTTCCGCGCGGCATACCGCCCACTCCCAAAGCCAAATCAAGCGTCATTGAGCCTGTCGGTATAGCGTCGATATTCGCCGTAGGGGTGTCGCCCAGCTTCATAATGCTGCCCTTGCCGTATTCCTTTTCTATAACATCAAAAACAGCGTTCAGCGCCTTTTTCTTTTCCTCCGCTTCCTTCCTTTCAACCGCCGGCTTCGGCGCTTTCTCGTTCTTTGCCATACTTATATCCTCCGTTCGTTATTCGAATGTTTGTTCGTTATATTTATTATACATATGTTAGCTGACGTTGTCAAGTGTTTTTTGAAAAAATTTTGTTAAATTATGATTTAGCGCACTTGATAGCCTTCCCCTTGAGGGGAAGGGGGACCGCGCAGCGGTGGATGAGGTGTAGCCCGTCAGGGCGTTATATTTTTGAAGTTAGCGCAATAACGCTGCTTCGCAGCTACACCTCATCAGTCAGCTACGCTGACAGCTTCCCCTCAAGGGGAAGCCTTGCGGGCGAACACGGTTCGCCCCTACGAAATCCTGTTGACATCGGGTTGTCGGGGAAACGGGCTGTCGGGGCGCCAGCCCCTACGAGAGGCCCCCTTGTCAAAGGGGGCTGTCAGCGTAGCTGACTGGGGGATTCTTTCGCTAACTTAAAAAATGAATCCCTCCACCGCTACGCGGTCCCCCTCCCTTTAACAAGGGAGGCTTATGCCACTAAATCATAATTTCCCGCCATACGCAAAAAGGCGGATTTTAATTTCCTGTTTTGTCCCCCATTCACGACAACTCGCGTATTTCCTCGCCGCTGAAGCAGAAGCCGTAATAGCCGCTTTCCTTCAGCCTGTCCAAATATTTCGACAGCTTCTTCGGTCTTTCGCTCAGCGCGACCTCGTATTCCTCGCGCAGCTTTTCCGCCTCGTTTATCGCCTTCGCTATATCGTCCGCGTCATAGATGAGAGCTATTCTTTTCTTCGCGTCGGGAATTTTATAGCCCGCGTCGCGCAGGATCGCAAAAATGCGCTCGAAGCCTATAGAAAATCCGACCGCCGGTATCTGCTCGCCGGTGAATTTTCCGATCAGATTATCGTATCTGCCGCCGCCCGCGATCGAGCCGCGGAATTTATCGCTTATCACCTCGAAAACCGTACCCGTGTAATAGCCCTGTCCGCGCACGAGCGATATGTCGAATTTTATATCGTACCCGTCGGCAAATTCGCTTACCGCCTCGATAATTTTCTCAACGTCCGCGACAGCGTCATCGCCGCATATTTCCTTGATATTTTCGATAGACAGCGGTTTTTCTATAACCTCGGCAAACCTGTCGACCGCCGCGTCCGCGAAACCCTTCGAGCGAAGCTCGTCCGTCACTCCGTCCGCGCCTATCTTATCGAGCTTGTCAAACGTGATACAAACGCTGTCAAGTTGATTTTCCTCAAATCCCACGCTCTTCAGAAGCGCTCTTAAAATCCGTCTGTCGTTTATTTTGACGGTGAAACCGCCGATACCGATAGCCGAAAGCGCCTTCGCCGTCGTATGTATCAGCTCAATTTCGCAGCATACGGATTTTGAGCCGATAATATCTATGTCGCACTGCACAAATTCGCGCAGTCTCCCCTTCTGCGGACGCTCCGCGCGGTAGACGCTGCCTATCTGTATGCACTTCGCAGGAGTTAAAAGTTTTTCCCGATTGTTAGCGAAATAGCGCGACAGCGGAAGCGTGAGGTCGTAGCGCAAGCCCATGTCGCTGAGCTCGCCGCCCGTTTCGACCGCTTTTTCGAGCTTGTCGCCGCGCTTTAAAATCTTGAAAATAAGATTAAGATTGTCGCCGCCGTCGCTCTTGTCAAGATTTTCTATATCCTCTATCGCGGGCGTCATTATGCGCTCGAAGCCCGCGTCGGTATACGTTTGTAAAATTTTATTCTGCAGATAATCACGAAGCCGCACTTCCTCGGGAAGATAATCGTTCGTGCCTTTTACCGTTGTTTTTTTCATTATTTCCTGTTCTCCTCTGTCATTTTCAGCATTAAATCATAAATCCGCTCCAGCGCGTCGGTCACAGCCAGCTTTTTAAGATTTTCCGACATCGCCTTTAGCGCCTTCTTGTCGCCGACCATAGACGTCATTTTATCATACAGAACGTCGCTCGTCAAGTCCGGCTCGGTAATTACCGCCGCCGCGCCCTCGCGTTCAAACTCGCGCGCGTTCTGCTCCTGATGATTACGCACAACATTAGGCGACGGAATGAGTATCGAGGGTTTTCCGAGAGCCGCTATCTCGCTTACCGTAATCGCGCCCGAGCGCGCTATAACAAGATCTGCCGCCGCCATGCAGTCAGCCATGTTGTCGATATACGGCACTACGCGCACATTGTCGTTAAGCGTTATTCCCTTGTCCGCTATCGCCTGCGAAACCTTCTCGTAATTCCTGTCGCCCGTGCCGAAAAGAAATTCTATCTTTTTCTCTTTTACGATTTTATCGAGCATTCCCACAACCGTGTCGTTGATCTTGTCCGCGCCGAGACTGCCGCCGAAAACGAGCACGAACGGCTTCTTTACGCCGAGCTTTTTCCGCGCCTCTTTATAGTCCGCCGCAAGTATTTCGCCCCTTATCGGATTGCCCGTCACAACGCACTTTTCCTTCGCGCTCATCTGATTTATAGTTTCCTCGAAGCTCACCGCGACATAGCTTACGTATTTTTCCGCGCCGCGCACGGTAAGTCCGGGATACACGTTCTGCTCGTGAATAAGCGCCGGAGTATGCGTCTTTTTCGCCGCGATCGCCACCGGTCCGCTTACGTAGCCGCCGGTGCATACGATGCAGTCGGGCTTGAAGCTTTTTATTATCTTTTTGCAGTCGCTGTCGGCTTTTATAAGCTTCGCCGCGACCGACACGTTTTTTAGCAGATGCTTTCTGTCAAAGCCCGCGATGTCTATAAATTCCAAATTATATCCGGCTTTTGGCACAAGCTTTGTTTCCATGCCGCTTTTAGTTCCGATAAAAAGCGCCTCAAAATTCTTATCCCGCGATTTCGCGTAATCGGCTATGGATATGGCGGGGTTTATATGCCCTCCCGTGCCGCCGCCGGCAAAAATTACTCTCATATGATTTTTGTCCTCCTAATCATTTCTCTTGGAGTATCTCGAAATATTCAAGAGCACTCCCATTTCCAGCAGCAGCGTCATAATCGCCGTGCCGCCGTAGCTGAAGAACGGCAGCGACACTCCCGTGTTCGGCATACTCGACGTCGCGACAGCTATGTTCATCGTCGTTTGAATGGCGAGCTGCGCCGCTATTCCTATCGCCACGAGAGTGCTGTATGTATCGGGCGCGTTCATCGCTATTCTGACCGCCCTGACTATGAGCATCGCGAAAAGCAGTATTATAACCGCCGCGCCGATAAGTCCAAGCTCCTCGCAGACGATCGCGAATATGTAGTCGTTATACGGCTCCGGAAGATAGCCGTATTTTTGTATGCTCTGTCCGAGTCCGCGTCCGAAAATTCCGCCCGAGCCTATGGCGTAAAGTCCCTGCACGACCTGATAGCTCGTGTTCTGAACGTCTCCGAACGGTTTTAAAAAGCTCATAATTCTGTTCCAACGCACGGGACTGAACAGATAAACTCCGAGAATACCCAACGAACCGACCGGCAGCGCCGCGAGCGCGATAGGCTTTATCGGCGTTCCTCCCGCGACGAGCAGTGTCATGCCTATTCCGGCTATGATGATCGCTCCGCTCAGATGCGGCTCGCACAGCATGAGAAATACTATAAACACGATCCACGCGAAAAACGGAACGTTTCCCTCGATCGTTTTCAGATTATACTTACCCTGCGAAATCACAAGCGCGAAATACATCGCGATGACCGGCTTCATAAACTCCGAAGGCTGGATCTGTATACCCGGTATCGGCAGCCATCTTCGCGCGCCGTTATAGCTTTTTCCGATAAACGGTATCGCAACGAGAATGAGCATAATTACGCAGACCCGCATCATAAGCGGCACAAATGGCTTATACCGGTCAAAATTAATCCTCGAAACAAACCACATCCCGACGACTCCTATCGCAACGAAAGCCATCTGTCTTTTGAAGAAGTAATATGAGTCGCCGAAGCTTGTGCTGCCCGCGGGCGACGAAGCCGAAAGCAGCATTACAAGACCTATAGACAAAAGCAGCACAACAAGACATAGAAACGTATAATCTATGTCGCCCGCCATTGCCCGCGCGTTATCGCGAAGTCTGCGCGCGGCGGCCCTGTTTATTCGGTTTTTATTTGTCGCCTGTTTTTTGTCAGCCACGCGTCTGTTGGACGGCGTCTGTCTTTTGTTACCCGCTCTCGTTGTCTGTGCCACTGCGCCACCTCCCGGTTAAATCGCCAGATATGCGATCACGCACAGAATTATCGTCACAACGGTAAACACCGTCACGATCTTTACCTCGTTCCAGCCGCACATCTCGAAGTGATGATGCAACGGGCTCATTTTAAATATGCGTTTGCCCTCGCCGTATTTTTTCTTTGTGTACTTAAAGTACGACGTCTGTATTATAACGGAAAGCGTTTCCGCAAGATACACAAATCCCACGATTATCAGGAAGAAATGCATTCCCGTGTCGATCGCCATGAGCACCACGATCGCCCCCAAAAACAGCGATCCGGTATCGCCCATGAAAACGCGCGCGGGATACTTGTTGTATATGAGAAAGCCCAAAAGCGCGCCAAACACAGCCGCCGCGAGGCTTGAAATTCCGTATTCACCAAACGCGATAAACGCCGCCGCAGCGAAAAACGCGCTCACCACAACGGTAATACTCGATGCAAGACCGTCCAGTCCGTCCGTTAAATTCACCGCGTTTACGACCGCGCACACGAGGAAAATAACAAACGGTATATACAGCCATACCGGCATTGTCCATGTCACTTTGAAAAACGGAATTAACACGTCGGTCTTAAGTCCGCCGGTCGCGTACAGCGTAACCACGTATATTACGGAAAGAACTACCTGCATAAGAAATTTCTGCGCCGCGGTAAGACCGAGATTCCGCTTTTTCACAACCTTTATATAATCATCAATAAATCCGACCAGCCCGAAGCCGACCGCCACGAGCAGGACGAGAACTCCTCTGCCGTAAACGGTATTCAGATTACCCTTGGCAGCCGAAATTATAACGGTCGCCGACATTGCCACGGCTATTCCGACTATAAACATAATTCCGCCCATTGTGGGCGTGCCTGATTTTTTCCTGTGCCACTTCGGACCCTCCTCGCGGATCTCCTGTCCGAATTTCAGCTTATGGAGCCACGGTATAAAAACAGGTCCCAAAAACGCCGTGACCGCGAACGCGATGACCGCCGGCAGCAGCGACGACATAAGCATATCCTTTACCACATCCATATTGTAATACTCCTTTTGTAAATTTATGTTCCGATATTAAATATGTGTCAACCTCTGATGATATTATAAATTTTTTCAAAATGCATCCCGTGGGACGCTTTTATAAGAACGGCATCGCCGCTTTTTACCGCGTTTTTTACATATTCCGCGGCGGAGTCCGTGTCCGCGAACGAGACGACGTTTTTCATTCCCGCGTCGGCAGCTCCCTTCGCGATATACTCTCCGTTTTCGCCCGCCGTAACGAGCAGATCCGCGCCGTATTTCACAACAGTCTTGCCTACCTCGTAGTGAGCGTCCTTCGCGTATTCGCCCATTTCGAGCATATCGCCGAGAACCGCGATTTTTCTTCGTCCCTCCGCATATGAAAGCACCTCCAGAGCCGCTTTCATCGACGCGGGCGAGGCGTTGTAGAAGTCCTTTATGATCTGCACTCCGCCGGCTTCCTCTACCGCGAGGCGGTTTTCCGTGTACTCGCACCCGGCTATTCCTTTTGCCGCGTCCTCAAGAGAAACACCGAAATACCGTCCCGCGCATATCGCCGCGAGAGCGTTATAAACGTTGTGCGGTCCGGGCTGCGTGACGGTTACGCGAACCTCTTTTCCGTCCGCGCATGCTGTAAATTCCATTCCGCGCAAGCCGTTATTCACTATGTCCTTCGCGTAAACGTCGTTTTCGGGATTGGTTATTCCGTAATACACGACCTTATACGGCGCGTTTTTCTTTACGGTCGAGAGATAATCGTCGTCGCCGTTTACGATAAGCGTGTTCTTTTCGGTAAATTTCTCCGCTATTTCCATCTTCGCCTTGAATATGCCCTCGCGCGAGCCGAGATTTTCTATATGCGACATACCTATATTCGTGATAACGGCAGCGTCGGGCCTTACGATATCCGTGAGATACGAGATCTCACCGAAGTGGTTCATGCCCATTTCTATAACCGCGCGCTCGTGCTCCTTTTCAAGACCGAACACCGTTATCGGAACGCCTATGTCGTTATTGAAATTATTCGGCGTTTTTAGCGTGTTATACTTCGCGCTTATCGCCGCGTGCATCAGATCCTTTGTCGTGGTTTTCCCGACGCTTCCCGTGATAGAAATGACCGGAACTCTGTATTTTTCCAAATAATACCGCGCAATATCTCCGAAAGCCTTCAATGTGTCATTAACGCGCACTACAGCCTTTCCGTCAGCCTGAGCAGCGTCCTTATGCGCGATAACCGCATCGGCGCCGTTTTCGAAAGCCGACGGTATGTAATCATGCCCGTCGCGCTCCGCCGCGAGAGGCACGAAAAGTCCGCCGCCTTGCATTCTGCGCGAGTCGGTCGATATATTTTCAATCACAGTTTCCGGATTGCCGCAAACAAGCGTTCCGCCTGTCGCCGAAACAATATCGTTTATTGTAAGTTTCTGCATACAATCACTCTTTCCAATTTACTTATAGACTTGACAAAACAGGGGTGTCAGCAGACATCCCCCTGTCGTTTTACTTATTCAAAAAGCTCCATACAACAACTCTTTCGTCGAAGTCGCGCTTTTCCTTCCCGATTATCTGATACGTTTCCTGCCCTTTTCCGGCAAGGATTATCACGTCGTCCTTTTTCGCGAAACCGAGCGCGTATCCTATCGCCTCGCGTCTGTCAACGATAACGGTGTAATCGCCGTCGGTGCGCTTCATGCCTTCCTCTATCATATCTATGATCTTCTTAGGATCCTCCGTTCTCGGATTGTCCGAGGTAATTATGCTGTAATCGGAAAGCCTTCCCGCGATCTCGCCCATAACGGCGCGCTTTGTGCTGTCGCGGTCGCCGCCGCAGCCGAAAAGCGTTATAACTCTTCCCTTCGCGAAATCCTTGACGGTCGATATAATATTTTCCAGTCCGTCGGGGCTGTGGGCATAGTCTATGATAACGGTATAATCCGTGTTCGTCGGAACTACCTCGACTCTGCCTATCACGCCCTTCGCGTCGGCAAGTCCTTTTAAAATTGTTTCCATATCTATACCCAATTCTATCGCCGCGCCCGCCGCGCAAAGTGCGTTGTAAACGCTGAATTTGCCGGGTATCGCCAAATGAGCCTTATACTCTTTGCCGTCATAAACAATCGTAAAATCAACTCCGCGGGCGCTTATTTCGATATTCTTCGCCATCAGCTCCGCATCCTCGCCGAGACCGATCTTCAATACTCCGCACTTCGCGCCTGCCGCTATTATTCTTCCATGCTCGTCGTCGCAGTTTATAACGCCCTTATCGCACATATTAAACAGCTTCGCTTTGGCGTTTCTGTAATTTTCCATAGTCTTGTGGAAATCAAGGTGGTCCTGCGTGAGATTGGTAAACACTCCCACATCAAACTGGCAGCCGTGTACTCTTTCAAGGTCGAGCGCGTGGCTCGATACCTCCATTACAACGTATTCAGCCTCTCCGTCAGCCATCTCCGCGAACAGCATCTGAAGCTCCAAAGCGTTCGGCGTCGTCGGCGTGGTGCTCTGCGTCACGAGCACCTTGTCGCCTATTATGTTTTGGTTGGTTCCTATAACGCCCACGCGTTTTCCAGCAGCTTCAAGTATGCTTTTTATCAGATACGTGATCGTCGTTTTGCCGTTTGTTCCGGTAACGCCGACAAGCTTGAAATTAGCCGAGGGGTTATTGTAAAATTTACAAGCCAGTTCAGCCACGGCTATACGTGAATTATCCACATATATAACCGGAACTCCGACGTCTATCTTATCCTGAGCCACTATTACCGCCGCGCCGTTTTGTTCGGCTGAGCGCGCGTATTTGTGTCCGTCGGTTTCAAAGCCTTTCACGCATACAAACACATTTCCCGGCATTACTCCCCTCGAATCGTACGCCACACCGGTAATTTCGATATCGTTAAGTCCGGCGGTCCATTTATCGCCGAACAATTCGCTTGCAAGCATTTCAAATTCCCCCTATGATAAATTTAATCCTGCGCCGCCTGTCTGAATTCCACTCCGATAACGGTGGCAGGCTGGACCTCCTCGCCCGGCTCAACGCTCTGGTTCACCGCGTACGCGAATACCGACTCGCTGTGACCGGCTCCGACCGCCTCAAAGTTCAATCCGTATTCCAGCAACTCTTCCCGCGCGTTCTGCATGTTAAGCCCCGTCAGATCAGGCACTGTAACATCGTCTATCTCCCAGTCCTCTTCGGTATACAGTATCACCATAGAATCCTCTCCGAGCATGATCCCGGGGTCGGGAAGCTGATTTACAACGGTATCGCCCTCGCCTCTTATTCTCACCTCAAAGCCAAGCGACTCAAGCTGTTCCTCCGCCTCGTCTATATCTAAATCGCGCAAATCCGGAACCTCCGTTGTTATATCAGGCTCCTCATCCTCCGAATACTGTTTTTCTATTCCGAGACAATTCATAGAATCCTCAATTACCTCGCCCGCAAGCGGCGCGGCAATCGTTCCGCCGTAGTAGTTGTCAACCTGCGGCTCGTCGAGCATGATCAGGCATACGACCTCCGGGTCGTTCGCCGGAGCGAAACCAATAAACGACGCTATACGCTTATGTAAATCACGGTTGCCCTTCTCGGAAGTTCCCGTCTTGCCGCCTATACGGCAGCCCTTTACGTACGCGTTCTTACCTGTGGCATTCGGAGAAGCCACAACGGATTCGAGAATTTCGCGCATCGTCGCCGAGGTTTCCTCGGAGATCACTCTGTTTACAACCTCACGGTCATAGCTTTTAACCACGCCGGAGTCGTTTCTTATTTCCTTAACTATATGCGGACGGATCCTTTCTCCGCCGTTGATAACCGCCGAAACCGCTGTGATAAGCTGTATCGGCGTGACCTGGAAGCCCTGACCGAACGAGCTTGTCGCGATATCGACGCTGTTCATGCCGTTTTTGTAATAGATGCTGCCGCTCTCGCCGACCAGCTCTATATTCGTCTTTTCGGTAAGTCCGAACGCGGTGAAGTATTCCATAAACTTCTCCTCGCCCAGACGGAGTCCCAATTCCATAAATACCGGGTTGCAGGAATTCTGCACGCCCTCGACAAAGGTTTCCGGTCCGTGACCTTCCTTCGCCACGCAGCTTATGTTTCTGTCCTCAACTATCTTAAAGCCCGGGCAGAAAAACTGCGAATTAAGATCCACGACATGCTCCTCCAAAGCAGCCGCGGCTGTCATTATCTTAAAGGTCGAGCCCGGCTCGTACGAGTCGGAAATCGCCTTGTTTCTCCACATCTTATTTCTTACCGCCGCTGTGTCCTCGTCATTCAGATTTTTCGGATCAGCCTTCGGCTTCGGAGTTGACTTCGGTTTATCCTCGTCCTCATCCTCGTCTTCTTCCTCATCCTCCTGTTCGGACGGGAATTCAAACTCATACGCGTAATCGAGGAACTGTGTAACGTCGTACGGATTGTTCAAATCAAAATCGGGCTTTGTCGCCATGGCGTAGATCTCGCCCGTTTTCGGGTTCATGACTATGCCCGCCGCGCCTTCCTTCAGCTCATCCTCCTGAACGGCTTCTTCAAGATGCTTTTCAAGGAAATGCTGTATCGTTTCGTCGATCGTAAGCGTGACGTCGTCGCCCTTCTCGGCGCTCTGCAAATATTCCGCCTGCTGCTCCTCGAGCGTCGTGCCGTTTGCGTTCTGATTGGAAAAAACATTTCCGTTTCTTCCCAGCAGCTCATCGTCAAATGTCAGCTCTATTCCCTGCAAGCCGTTGTTGTCATAGCCCGTGAAGCCCATTACGTGCGGAGCTACGCTGAAAGGATAATACCTTTTCGAGTCCTCCTCGAAATACACGCCGCTCATCTTTTTCGCCGTCGCCAGCCTTGCGGTTTTCTGCTCGGCTGTCTCACTTTCCTCAGCTTCCTCGGATATTTTTCCCAGAAGCGTTTCGATCGACGCCGTCTGCTCGGCGTTGATACGTTTTTTTATTACCTGATATCGGCTGTTCTTCGTGAGCAGAGTTTTTATTTCGTCAATGTCCATTGAAAGAACAGGCGCGAGGCTCTCCGCGATAAAATCCGCGTCGCCGTTATCCTCGACATCCTTCGGATTGCACACAAGCGTGTTTACCGACGCGCTTTCCGCAAGCACCTTGCCGTTTCTGTCGTATATCTTACCGCGCGACGCGGTCACTATGCTGTTTCCCTGCTGCTGATTTTCCGCCTTGCGCGTAAGCTCTTCTCCTCGCACGACCTGCCAGTACGCTATTCTGACAACGAGCGCGGCAAGGCAAGCCACTATAATCGCCGACATTATTATCGTGCGTTTTCTTATATTATTTAAAGATGGTGCTGCCATTAGCTATCAATTCCTTTTATGTACTCCGGTACAGGCTTCCAAATTTATAAAGTCCTATCCTCTATTCTATGCTGAACAGCTTGACAATATAACTTCCGATATTTTTGAACATGCGGCTTATCCTTTTTGACGCGCCCTCGACCTCGCCTGCGGTCATTTCAGTAACGTCGTCCTGCTTAACGTCTACATATATTGTCTGATACCTCTCGGGCCTTTGCATTCCGAGACGCGTTGTAGCTTCTTCCTCTATCTTAGCGAGGTCAACGCTCTGCTCAAGCTCAAAAACCTTTTGGCTCGTAACCGATTCGAGGTCGGTCAGCTCCTTTTGGAGCGCGGCGATTTCCTCCTGTGTTTCATGGACAGTTACAAATTTAGAAATCATAAAACCGGCAGCAAACGCCAGTACTACAATAGCGCATATCCTGCGTATGTTTTTAATCCTGTTAAGCATCTGATTATGATTCCTCTTAACTGCTTTATTCTGTTGTGGTCTTTTCTTTTTGGGCGATGCGGGAATTTCGTATTCCTGCTCATACGCCAGATTTGAGTAAGCCACTTTATCTCTCCTCTAAATTTTCTCCGCAATCCTCAGCTTCGCGCTTTTGGATCTGGAATTTGCGCCGATTTCGCCGATGTCCGGCAAAACCGGCTTTTTTGTGATGATTTTAATCTTTTTCTCCCGTCCGCATACGCACACCGGAAAATCCTTCGGGCACACGCATCCCTGCGCAAGCTCTTTAAATGTGTTCTTTACAATTCTGTCCTCCAACGAATGGAAGGTTATAACAGCCAGCCTGCCGCCTTTTTCCAGCATGTCCGCAAAATCCTTAATTGCCTTTTCAAGCGGGGCAAGCTCGTTGTTTACCTCAATCCTGACAGCCTGGAACACGCGTTTCGCCGGATGTCCTCCGTCCGCGCGCGCGCCCTTTGGCACAGCCGCCTTAATTATCTCAACAAGCTCCCCGGTAGTGGCTATTTCCTTATTTTGTCTGCTGTTTACGATAAATTCGGCTATTCGCTTCGACCATTTTTCCTCTCCGTACTCATAGAACACACGCGTAAGCTCCTCGACTGAATAAGAGTTTATAACGTCCTTAGCCGTCAGTTCTCCGTCCGGATTCATTCTCATATCGAGAGGAGCGTCGTGCATATAGCTGAAGCCGCGTTCCGCGTTGTCAAGCTGATACGAGCTGACGCCGAGATCCAACACCGCGCCGCTTATTTTATCAACGCCGAGCGAACGCAGTATTTCCTTGACACCGGAAAAATTGTCGTTTACGAGCGTAACTCTGCCGGAAAACTCCGCAAGCCGCTTTTTTGCGGCGGCTATCGCTTCCCTGTCGCGGTCTATTCCTATAAGAGAACAGTTTTTATTCCGCGAAAGAATTTCATATGAATGACCGCCTCCGCCGAGAGTTCCGTCAACGTAAATTCCGCCGTCCCTGATCCTCAGCGCCGACACGCTTTCATCCAAAAGCACCGAAATATGTCTGAATTCCATTATCAAAGCTCCTAAATGCTCAGTCCGTATTTCAAAATTCCCTCAATCATAAAGTCCTCGGACAAGCTGTTCTGATAATCGTTCCAAGCCTCCGCGTCCCAAAGCTCCAAACGCGTATTCGCGCCCACAAGCACAACGTCGCGGCTCAGATTTGCATATTCTATCAGTCTTTTCGCGATAGGCACTCTTCCCTGCTTGTCAACCTGCGCCGATGTGGCTTTGCCGAAAAACAACCGCACAAACGCGGCGGCGTTCTTATCGGTCGCCGTCGGCAGCTGCTTGACAGTTTGGGAAACCTTGTTCCATTCCTCTTCGGGGTAAAGATGCAGACACCTGTCGGAAGGCGACTGCGTGATATACACCGTATCGGATATTTCCTCCCTTATCTTAGCGGGCAGAATAATTCTTCCGCGCTCGTCAAGCTGACGCGGATACTCGTCCACAAAGTTAACCATGCATATCACCGTCCTTTACGCCGATTTGTAATTTTTGTAATGTTTGTAACATTAGTTACGCCGTGATTTATGGGAAAATGATTATGTTTCCGGGGAATTCTCACCCATTCACTCCCATTTGCTCCCATCACTACCATTTTACAATATAATTACAAAAAACGCAAGTCCTTTTTTTAAATTTTTAAAAAATATCTCGTATTTTCTAAAAAGCGGCGAAAATGCTGATTTTTACTTGCATTTTACACATAAATAGGTTATAATTATCTACACGCCCCCATTTGGGCGATAGTATATATCGTCTTTTTTGACAATATAAATATACCATATATTGTGTACATTACTATTGTATCACAAATATTACATTTTGTGAATACTTTTATTGAAAAAAGTTTTCATTTATGTTACAAATTTTTTTCATATTAAAGACGATTTTTGACATAAATCACAAAAAATGAATATTTACGCGTCATTTTTGTGGTTAGTTTACATAATTTAACCTAAAACGGAGGCAAATAATATGAATATAATTTCCTTTCCGAAGCTCGGACTTACCATGACAATAAACAACATCGCGTTTTCGATAGGCTCAAAGCCCGTCTATTGGTACGCTTTAATCATCCTTGCCGGATTTTTCGCGGGGCTTGCGTTTGTGTACTTCACCTGTGAAAAGCGCGGAGTAAAAAAAGACAATGTTTGGGATACGGCAATTTACGGGCTTATCGCCGGAATCATAGGCGCGCGTATTTTCTATGTAATCTTTGACCACGAGGGTTTTACAAGCTGGCTTGACGTATTCAAAATTTGGGAAGGCGGATTGGCTATTTACGGCGGAATAATAGGCGCGGCAATTTCGACGCTGATATACTGCCGCGTGAAAAAGCTGAACGCGGCGGCGGTATTTGACGCGTGCGCTCCCGGTCTTTTGATTGGTCAGGCGATAGGCAGATTCGGGAACTTTATGAACGCCGAGGTTTACGGCAGAGAAACGGCGCTGCCGTGGGGAATGTCGATAAACGGCGGCGCGGCAGTGCATCCGCTGTTCCTGTACGAGTCGATTTGGAACGCGCTCGGCTTTGCGTTTATCGCTTTGTTCCGTGACAAAAAGAAATCGGACGGACAGGTCTTCTGCTTCTATATATTATGGTACTCATTAGGCAGATTATTCCTTGAGGGCATGCGCGACAGCAAATATATACTGTATCTCATTCCGAATGCGCTCGGTATATCGCAGCTTGTCGCGGCGCTGGGAATAATTATTTCCGTGTCGGTTCTTGTATATTTAAGCATAAGAAAGAAGAATTCAGTCGAAAACGCGCGGTCCGACGTCGAATAAACTCATATATTGTAAATTTCCGTCATATTATTGCACACGAAAATATTTGACTTGTCTTGTAAAATGCTGTAAAATAATAGTCGAAAGGAGGCAAGTTTATGACGAAAAAGCAAAAAAGCAAGGAGGAAAAATTATATGAGCACGAATATCATCGAAACATGGCGCAAAGAATTTGACGAATTTTTGGATGAAAATTACGCAATGTCCGACAGCCGCGTAGTCGCGCTGGCGCGTGAAACCGAGGATAAAATTCTCGCCGAGCACAAACGCCGGACAGATAATACATAAAAAGCAACGGGGCTGCCGCATTTAACGACGCGGCAACCCCGTGTTTAATTTAAACAATGTATAATTCTTAATTTATAAATATACCCGTAAGAATAACTGCGCTCATCGCGATAAACGCCGCGTGCGCCCAAAACAAAGCCAAAGCCGCGCCGGTTCTTCCGTCCGAAAGGCATTGCTTTACAATCTTCACTATAATCAAAGCCGCGCCGCATATTACCGCCGGAGCAAAGAAATACGCTATAAGCCCGCTGCCGTTATTTGTGTTCATTATCACGAACCGCAGCACTATCACAAAATACGCTCCGCCCGAAAGCAGCGCGAATATCAGCAAGCCCCATGTGTTTTTTAAAAGCCTTAAGATTTGATCGTTCATTTTTATCTCCTAAGCTCGAAACAAAATCGTTCAGATTGCCGTTTTGCAGCGAGGGTGCTGTACTGAGGTACCGCCCTCGGTTGCATAGGCGAGCAGGACACTTTGTGTCCGACCAGCCTGAGCGAAAAACGGTGAGATGGACGATTTTTACTCAAGCGTCCTCGTCGGGAGCGTCCCAGTTGTGATATACGTTTTGCACGTCGTCGTTGTCCTCTAACTGGTCGAGCATTTTCTGCATCTGGATTATCTGCTTTTCATCCGTAAGCTCGGTCATTGTCTGCGGAACCATGCTTATTTCAGCCGACGAAAGCGTATACTTCGCTTCGAGCGCTTCTCTTACCGCGCTGAAATCCTCGGGCGAGGTGGTTATCTCAAAGCAGCCGTCGTCCGCTTCTATGTCGTCCGCGCCGGCTTCGAGCGCGTCCATTGTTATTTCGTCCTCGTCTATCTCCTCGTCCTCGTTGTCCACGACTATTACGCCCTTGCGGTCGAACATAAAGCTGACGCAGCCGTTCTGACCGAGGTTGCCGCCGAATTTATCGAACGCGTGGCGCACGTCCGCCGCCGTTCTGTTGCGGTTATCCGTAAGCGCGTCCACTATTACTGCCACGCCGCTCGGACCGTAGCCCTCGTAGGTGATGCTCTCGTAATTCTCGGTGTCGGAATTGCCCGACGCTTTTTTAATTGTGCGGTTGATGTTGTCGTTGGGCATATTGTTCGCTCTCGCCTTCGCGATTACGTCTTTAAGGCTCGAGTTGTTGTCCGGATCCGGTCCTCCCGCCTTTACCGCGACTATTATCTCACGCGCGATTTTTGTGAAGATTTTCGCTCTCTGAGCGTCGTTCGCGCCCTTTTTGCGCTTTATCGTACTCCATTTTGAATGTCCTGACATATTTAAAACTCCTTCATTTTGTTTATTCACATCTATGTATTCTATCATATATATTCCCTTTTTGCAAGTATTTTCGGATTTATTTTTGTTGACTAACTTTTAAAATTTGCAAAAGCAATTTTGAAAAACGATTGACAAAGCCCTATTGAATAGGGTATAATAATATTGAAATAAGGTGATACTATTTGAAAAGAAAATTTGTTATGATGCCTGTTTTTGATAAACAGTGGCGGGATATGGGGCTTGATGATGGCGATTTACAAAATCTGCAAGCGGAATTGTTAAGCAACCCGCAAATAGGAAAAGTTATTAAAGGCACGGGAAAATTGCGAAAAATGCGATTTGCATTACCTAACAAAGGTAAAAGCGGCTCAAGCCGCGTACTCTATGTTGATTTTGTTCCGGCGGAAACGATTTATTTAATTTTTGCATATTCTAAAAACGAAAAAGATGATTTGACCGATGAGGAACGAAACAACATAAAAAAGATGATTGATAAACTGGAACAAAGTTTGTAACGGGAGGTGTTTTCTGTGAAAGTTTATGACGGAATTATGCAGGGATTGGAAGAGGCTGTTGCGTATAACGAGGGAAAAATTAAAGCGAGAACGAATACAATATCCGTTGAACCCGTCCCCGATTTTGCGGCGGCTGAAATTAAAAGCATACGAAACAAGTTGGGAATGACGCAGGTTTTGTTTGCCGGATTTATGGGTGTTTCCCCAAAGACGGTTGAGGCTTGGGAAGCCGGACGAAATATGCCTGACGGTCCCGCAAGGCGAATACTTGCAATGCTGAAAGTTGATCCGGCGCTTCCCCAGCGGTTAAATATTATCGCGAAATAAACAGCGGACAAATTGATATAGATAATTATGAGATACCAATGCGAAAAAATCCGAACCTCTTCGTTTCGGATTTATTTTTGTTGACTAAACGCAGTTTTTAATGTATAATGGTCAGGTATTGAATAAAAATGGAGGAATTTTTATGTGGAGTGACAAAAGCGTATTTTATCAGATTTATCCGCTGGGCTTCTGCGGCGCGCCGTTTGAGAATGACGGAGTACAGGAGCATCGGATTTTAAAGGTTATAGACTGGATCGAACATATTAAAAAGCTCGGCGCGGACGCGATTTATTTTTCGCCCGTGTTCGAGAGCGACACACACGGCTACAACACGCGCGATTATAAAAAAATCGACTGCCGCCTCGGCACGAACGAGGATTTTAAAAAGGTGTGCGCCGAATTACATAAAAACGGAATAAAGATCGTCCTCGACGGCGTGTTCAACCACGTCGGACGCGGCTTTTGGGCTTTTCGGGACGTATTGCAAAACCGTGAAAATTCGCGTTATAAGGACTGGTTCCATATCAATTTCGGCGGCAACTCGAATTACAACGACGGACTTTGGTATGAGGGCTGGGAAGGCAATTATGATTTGGTAAAGCTCAACCTCAGAAACGAGGAGGTTATAAATCATATACTCGACGCGGTGAAATACTGGGTGGACGAGTTCGATATCGACGGACTGCGGCTCGATGTGGCGTACTGCCTCGACAGGGACTTTTTAAAGCGGCTGCGCTGGTTCACCGGCACGCTCAAGGACGAGTTTCTGCTTCTCGGCGAGCTGCTGCACGGCGATTACAATCAGTTCGTCAACGACGAAATGTGCCACAGCTGCACTAATTACGAGTGCTACAAGGGCGTGTATTCGTCGTTCAACAGCATGAATATGTTTGAAATCGTACACTCGCTTTTGCGTCAATTCGGTCCCGAAAATTGGACGCTGTATAAGGGCAAGCACCTTCTTAGCTTTGTCGATAATCACGATGTCAGCAGAATCGCGAGTATTTTGCAAAATCCCGTGCATCTGCCGCTTGTTTACGCTATGATTTTCGGTATGCCGGGTATTCCGTGCGTCTACTACGGCAGCGAGTGGGGCGCGAAGGCGGACAAGAGCGAGGGCGATCCGGCGCTGCGCGCGTGCTTCGACGAGCCTGTCGAAAACGAGCTGACGGAGTGGATCTCAAAGCTCGCGGACGCGCACAAAAACAGCGACGCGCTTGTTAACGGCGCGTTCCGCTCGGTCGTACTGCAGAACAAATACTGCATTTTCGAGCGCAAAACCGACAGCGAGCGCGTTATGGTCGCTATCAACGCAAGCGACGAGCCGGTAGTCGCACATTTCGACGCGGGCTGCGGCACGGCTGTGGATTTGATTACCGGCGAGCCTCACGATTTCGGCGGCGGCAGCGAGCTTCCTCCGTACAGCGCGCAGTATTGGAAAATGGAAAGATAAAAAAATATTGACATTCCAATCACAATATGCTAAAATGTAAAACAGCAAGGGGGTTTTAGGATAAAACTCCCTTAATTTATATATACAGGAGGCAAACCATGAGCAAAATTCAAATGAAAACGCCGCTCGTCGAGATGGACGGCGACGAAATGACAAGAATAATATGGAAGATGATAAAGGACATTCTTCTCGTCCCGTATGTTGACCTTAAAACGGAATATTACGATTTGGGGCTTGAATACAGAAACGAAACAAACGACCGGGTTACGATCGACAGCGCCGAGGCTACGAAAAAATACGGCGTGGCTGTTAAGTGCGCTACCATAACTCCCAACGCGGCGCGCATGAGCGAGTACGATTTAAAGGAAATGTGGAAATCGCCGAACGGCACGATAAGAGCTATCCTCGACGGTACGGTATTCCGCGCTCCCATTCTCGTAAAGGGCATAACTCCGTATATTCCGACATGGACGAAGCCGATAACAATAGCGCGTCACGCGTACGGCGACGTTTATAAAAACGTTGAAATGAGAGTTGACGCAGGCTCTAAGGCTGAGCTTGTGTGCACCGATAAGAACGGCAATGAAACTCGCGAGTTAATATACGATTTCAGCGACGAAGCCGGCATAATCCAGGGACTTCACAACCGCGACAAGTCAATAGCGAGCTTCGCGAGAGCGTGCTTTAACTACGCTCTCGACACAAAGCAGGACGTATGGTTCGCGACGAAGGACACAATCTCGAAAAAATATGACCACCGCTTCAAGGACATATTCCAAGAAATATTCGACGCGGAATATAAGGAAAAATTTGAGGCCGCTAACATAGAATACTTCTACACGCTTATCGACGACGCCGTAGCGCGCGTTATACGATCGGAGGGCGGCTACATATGGGCGTGCAAGAACTACGACGGCGACGTAATGTCCGACATGGTAGCGACGGCTTACGGCTCGCTCGCGATGATGACGTCGGTGCTCGTGTCGCCGGACGGAATTTACGAATACGAAGCGGCTCACGGCACGGTGCAGCGACACTATTACAAATACCTGAAGGGCGAAAAGACCTCGACAAACTCAGTCGCGACGATTTTCGCATGGACAGGCGCGTTAAGAAAGCGCGGCGAGCTTGACGAGCTTCCCGATTTGATAAAATTCGCGGATAATCTCGAAAAAGCGACTATCCAAACAATCGAGGAAGGCGTAATGACGGGCGACTTAGCGGCGTTATCGTCGATAGAAAACAAGCAAACGGTCGATACGGAAAGCTTTTTGAAGGCAGTAAACGAAAGACTTGTAAAATTGGTTTAATAAATATAAAATCCTATGGGGCGCGGCAAAATCCGCGTCCTGTTTTATTGCCGAATTTTACAATCATAATCGCCCGAAAACCATCATACTTATAACTAAATTGATATAGGGAGTGGTGGTACTTGAAGGACTACATAGAAAAACGAGCGATTGAGCTTGCCGAGTATATAATCGAAAACAACGCTACGGTGCGCAGGACTGCCAAAGAATTCAACATTTCAAAATCAACGGTGCATAAAGACGTCCATGAGAGACTTAAAAAAATAAATCCCCCGCTCTACCGCGAGGCGCAGAAGGTGCTCGAATTCAACAAATCGGAACGCCACATCCGCGGCGGTATGGCGACAAAGGAGAAATACATGGAAAAGAGAATGTCGGGAAAATAATGTAGGGGCGGCCCTTGCGGTCGCCCGAATTTCCGTAATATTCGGGCGAACAAGTTTCGCCCCTACAGCTGTGAATTTATAGTATATAATTTTAAATCCGTAAAATCCGATGTTTTGTTAAATCGTCAGAATACCCGTTTCCGACTCAATCAGAAGCAGTATATTTTCCTCCCTGCCGTTTTCGGCGTTGATATAGACGATAAAGTTTTTATCGTTAAACGTGCCCTTGAACTCGTAGCAAAGTACCTCCTTCAGACTGTCCTTCGGAATAACGGCGAGCTTTGTCGAGGTCACTACGAGATTTGTTGAAACATATCCCTGAGCCTGTTCGCGCGTGATAGAAGGCGCGCTTAAATTGCGGACGCGGTGGTTCATAAGATACCCTTTTGACTCCATTCCTACAATATCGCCCGTGTCAAGCGCGACGCGCACCTTGATAAGGTCGCTGTAGCAAACGGTACCGTTCTGCGAATACGCGAAATTTACCGTCGCGATGCCGTTTGTTTTCTCATAATAGCTGTCCTCCATATCGCTGTAGCCGTGCTCCTTCAAAAACGAGCGCGCCCTTTCGATAGCATCATTCACCTCGATTTTTTCTTCCGTTACAAGCACGCTGTCGAGGAAGTAAAGCACATAGCCGCCGCGCTTTGTAATGCTCACCGCTATGCGGCTGCCGTCGGCGTTTTTGACGAAGGTGTACGAGTCGGCGGCGGTGTTCGAGGTTTCGTTTGAAAATTCAAGCCCCTCTCCCCTGTCGCCGAGAAACTCCTTCGCCTTTTCCAAAGCCTGTTCGCGCGAGATTTCCTTTGCGCTTTGAAGCATTACCGACTGCTGATTTTCTATATGCTCCGAAAACGGTCCGTCGTATATGAGCGACGGGTAATCGTCAAACGATTTCTCCACGTTTTCCAAATCAGCGAGTATATCGCCGCCCGCCGCCTCGGCTACGTTTCCTTTTTTATTATCGGAATTGTCGGTAAATTTAATATCGCCGCTGTAAATATCCGACTGTATATCCGAAAGCGAGTTTTTAAGGCTCGACGCGTATTCGTTGAGCGAAACGAGATTTTTATATTCCTCGTCCGATATTCCCGTTCCGTTTATCATATTCTGCGACAGCACATACGTGTAGTCGCCCACCTGCGACAGGAATTTCGCGGTGTTGTCAAGCTGTATTTCCGAGGTAGGAAGCTGCCCGAGACACGATTTCGCCTCCGCCGCCTGCTGGAATATATCGTTCGATATGGTCGCGAGCTGCGCCGGTGAATTGGCGAGCTGCGCCTTCGTGAGCTGCGTGTCTATGCTGTCGATATAATCCACCATTTCGTGAAACGCTCTGTTATATTGGTTCTCCACCGTCACCTCAAGCGCGTCGGCTCTTTTGTTTGATAAAAAACCCCATACGAACGCCGCAATAAACGCCGCGATAAGAACGCCGTACGTCAGTATGTGTATTCTGTTTATTGATGCCGTTTTTTCCATATTATCCTCTCCGTTTCTTAACTGCAAAAGCGATGTTTTCCGATTTGAACAATCAGCGGTCTTGACCATATCCATTCATTTGTCGCCGTTTCGGGATTGAAATAGTATATCGCGCCGCCTGACGGATCCCAGCCGTTCATCGCGTCCTCGCACGCCTTATATACCGTCGAGTTTTCCTCGATAGGCACGTCGATCTGCCCGTCCGACACAGCCGTAAACGCGCCGGGCTGATATATCACTCCCGAAACGGTATTGGGAAAGGACGGGTGCTTTACTCGGTTTAATATCACCGCCGCCACCGCGACTTGTCCCTCGTACGGTTCTCCCCTCGCCTCGCCGTTTACGGCTCTCGCGAGAAGCTGAGTGTCGCTTTGCTGCTGCGCGCCGACGCTCATGCACGGATAGTACAGCACAGCCGCGCTTAAAGCTATGAGCGACATTAATATTGATACTGTTCTTTTCATTCTCATTACCTCCGTTGTTTTTACATAGTATTCCCTTAATATTAAGAAAAATATGTATGAATACGGAAAAAGCGGTCAAAAATCAAAATATAATCGAAACGGAGGTACATATAATGAAAAAACCGGAAATCATAAACAGCGTCATATGCGCGTTAGCCGCGGCGATTATTATGTCCGCGGCTTACTCAGACGGAGTGCAGGCGGATCTCAGAAACAGTCTCATCCGTATGCACATAATCGCAAACAGCGACGGCCGCGCGGATCAGTCCGTAAAGCTCGCCGTGCGCGACAGACTGCTTAAGGATATAGGCGAAAAGCTCAGCGTCGAAAGCGGTGACGAGTGTAAGGCGGATATAGTAAACAATCTCGGCGAAATAGAAAAAACAGCAAACACGGTACTAAAGGAAAACGGATTTGACTACCATGCGAAAGCCGTGTACGGAAAATTCGCTTTTCCTAAGAAGGAATATAAGAACATGATACTTCCCGCCGGCGAATACTACGGCGTGCGCGTGATCCTCGGCAATGGCGCGGGGCAAAACTGGTGGTGCGTGATGTATCCCCCGTTATGCGTAAGCGACAGCGGAGAAACCGAGCTGAACCGGGAAAGCGAAAGGCTGCTCAAAGAAAGCTTAAGCGGCGAAGCGTATGACGTGATAATGCCGGACAAGGACGGAATTAAAGTAAAATTCAAAATAGTGGAGCTGGCGCAGGAATTGAAAATGAAGATTATCGGAAATTAAATTGCGGTCCGCTCTATTGACATCGGCAAAAAATAATTGTAAAATTATATGTAATAAACGGACCGGAGAAAAATTTATGAAAATAGGGAATCTTAAATTAAAAAACAACATATTCCTCGCCCCGATGGCGGGCGTTACCGACACGACCTTCCGCCGTATATGCAAATCGTACGGCGCAGGTCTTGTTTATTCGGAAATGATAAGCGCCAAGGGGCTGTATTACAACGACAAAAAGACGGCAGAGCTTATGAAAATCGCGGAGGACGAGCGTCCGTGCGCCATTCAGATATTTGGCTCTGGGCCCGACATCATCGCGGAGGTAATTCCAAAAGTGCTTGAAACGGGCACGGAAATGATTGATATAAACATGGGCTGCCCGACACCGAAGATAGTGAATAACGGCGACGGCAGCGCGCTTATGAAAAATCCGGAGCTTGCGGGAAAAATAGTCCGCGCGGCTGTTCGCTCGTCGAGCGTTCCCGTGACGGTAAAGTTTCGCAAGGGCTGGGATTCGGACAGTATCAATGCGGTCGAATTCGCGAAAATACTCGAGGCAAACGGCGCGGCGGCAATTGCCGTCCACGGAAGAACGCGCATGGAATTTTACAGCGGCAAGGCTGATTGGGAAATACTCCGCGAGGTAAAAAACGCTGTAAAAATCCCTGTTATAGGCAGCGGCGATTTATGGACGGCTCGGGACGCGGCGGATATGCTCGATACAACCGGTATCGACGCGGTAATGATAGCGCGCGGCGCGCAGGGAAATCCGTTTATTTTCCGCCAAATCACGGAGCTTCTCGAAACCGGTCAAATCTCATATAACCCAATGCCGCGCGAACGCGTGGAGCAGGCGCTTGCTCACGTTAAGATGCTCGTCAAAGAAAAGGGTGAAAGCCGAGGCATAAAGGAGGCGCGAAAGCATATCGCGTGGTATATAAAAGGGCTTCCCGGCTCGTCTCGTTTAAAAGCCGAGGTCTTTACAATCGGTGATTTTGACGTTTTGGAGCGCGTTTTGACAAAATATATTGAACATCTTAAATAAACATTATTTTATTAATAAAAAAGCTTGCAAAAATCGGTATTTTTTGATATAATAAACAGAATAACAAACGGACTTATTTTATGAGGAAAGGAGAACTATATGAATAACAAGTTTGTAAAAGAAGGACTGACATTTGACGACGTGCTGCTTATACCGCAAGCTTCGGATTTTACTCCAAACGAGGTGGATCTTACAACGCGTCTTACCGAAACGATCAAGCTGAACGTGCCGCTTATGAGCTCGGCTATGGACACGGTTACGGAGTCGGCTATGGCAATCGCGATCGCGCGCGAAGGCGGCATCGGAATCATTCACAAGAACATGACTATCGAACAGCAGGCTGCCGAGGTCGATAAGGTGAAGCGCTCCGAAAACGGCGTTATTACCAACCCGTTCAGTCTGACGAAAAACCGCACGCTGCAGGACGCGGACGATTTGATGGCGCGTTTTAAAATATCGGGCGTGCCGGTCGTTGATGATAACAATAAGCTTATAGGAATCATAACAAACCGCGATTTGAAATTTGAAAAGGATTTCACGCAGAAAATCGCAGACGTTATGACGCATGAAAATCTCGTGACCGCGCCTGTGGGAACAACTCTCGCAGAGGCGCAGACCATTCTTTCAAGAGCGAAGGTCGAGAAGCTCCCGATAGTTGACGATGAGGG
Source organism: uncultured Clostridia bacterium (assembly GCA_947627795.1). Classification (GTDB taxonomy): domain Bacteria; phylum Bacillota; class Clostridia; order UBA1381; family UBA1381; genus CANQXJ01. The sequence goes on along the minus strand of CANQXJ010000014.1, from coordinate 7,350 downwards.
ACATTTAAAGGGACTTATTACGATAAAGGATATAGAAAAAGCGGTTCAGTACCCAAATTCCGCGCGTGACAAGCAGGACAGGCTTCTCGCGGGAGCCGCGATCGGAGTTACGGCGGACGCTCTCGAAAGAGTGCAGGCTGTTTACGACGCGGGAGTTGACGTCGTGGCGCTTGACAGCGCGCACGGTCATTCTAAGAACATCATAAACAAGGTCAAGGAAATCAAGGCTGCGTTCCCTGATTTGCCGGTTATCGCCGGTAATATAGCGACAGCCGAGGCGGCCGAGGCGCTTATCAAAGCCGGAGCCGACTGCTTAAAGGTCGGCATAGGACCGGGTTCTATCTGCACGACAAGAGTTGTCGCGGGTATCGGCGTGCCTCAAATCACCGCAGTTTACGACGTTGCGTGCGTAGCGAGCAAATACAATATCCCGATTATCGCGGACGGCGGCATAAAGTATTCGGGCGACATAGTTAAGGCAATCGCGGCGGGCGCGGATGTTGTCATGATGGGAAGCCAGCTCGCGGGCTGCGACGAAAGTCCGGGCGAGTTTGAGATTTTCCAGGGCAGACGCTTCAAGGTATACCGAGGAATGGGTTCGCTCGCGGCAATGGAAAAAGGCTCGAAGGACAGATACTTCCAAACAGGCTCAAAGAAGCTCGTCCCCGAAGGCGTGGAGGGACGCGTTCCCTACAAAGGTCCTCTGTCGGACACGGTATTTCAAATGCTCGGCGGCTTGAGAGCCGGTATGGGCTACTGCGGAACGAGAACGATACAGGATTTAAAGGAAAACGGCAAGTTTATCCGCATCACAGGCGCGGGCTTAAAGGAGAGCCATCCGCATGATATTTACATAACCAAGGAAGCGCCGAATTACAGTTATAATAATCAAGGCTAAATGCTTTATACACCTAAAAACCACTCCCGAAAGCGGGAGTGGTTTTTAATTTATATATCCGTCAAAATTTAATTATTTTCCCTGTTTGAAGAAATTCGGCACGTCTATGTTGCTCATTCCGGGCTTAAGCCTTCTTGAGAAAATCGCGTCATCCTCATCAAGCGATGATGTAAAGCTGGACGGCTGACGTCTTTCGGATGAAACGGACGGTCTTTCAGATGAAAGTCTGCCGTTCTGCGCGAACTTCGGGGGACGTCTCTGAAGTGAATCTGTCTGCAAGCCGCTGTCCTTTGCGTGTCTTGACGCTCCATCAAGACCGGTCGCAATAAGCGTAACCTTGATTTCGTCCTTAAGATTTTCGTCAACAGCCGTTCCGACGATAATGTTGGCTTCCTCGGAAACCATATCGCGGACAATGGTTGAAACCTCGCCCATATCGACAAGCGAGAATTCAGTGCCGCCGGTGATGTTAAGTAATACGTTCTCAGCGCCCGCAATGCTCGTTTCGAGAAGCGGACTTTCGATAGCGGCTCTTACTGCGTCGGACGCGGCGTTTTCGCCCTTGCCTATGCCGATACCCATATGTGCAACGCCGCTGTCCTTCATGATGGTGCGGACGTCGGCAAAGTCGCAGTTCATAATGCCGCGCTGTGTGATAACTTCAATAATGCCCTGCACGCCCTGACGGAGAACGTCGTCGGCAAGCTTAAAGGAATCCGATATAGTAACCTTCTTGTCGGCTATTTTTAACAGCAAGTCGTTCGGGATAGTAACAATAGCGTCAACCTTATCGGAAAGATTCTTTATGCCTTCCTCGGCGTTTCTCATTCTCTGCGGGCCTTCAAAATAAAACGGCTTTGTCACAACGGCAACCGTCAGCACACCTGCCGACTTTGCAGCCTCTGCGATGATCGGAGCGGCTCCCGTGCCCGTGCCGCCGCCCATACCGGCTGTTACAAACACCATATCCGTATCCTTAACGAGATTTTTAATTTCGTCCTTCGTTTCTTCAGCCGCCTGCCTGCCGATTTCCGGCTTCGCGCCCGCGCCCAGTCCGTTTGTCAGCTTTCTTCCGAGCTGTAAAACCGTGGGAGCTTTAACGTTTGCAAGCTGCTGCGCGTCTGTATTTACACATATGAACTCCGCTTTTGTGATACCCGCCTCTATCATGCGGTCAACAGCGTTATTACCGCCGCCGCCGACGCCGATTACTTTAATCCTCGCGCCGTCCATGACGTTATTTTCCTCTAAGTCTATTGGCATAACACTCATTATTATATCCTCCTTCGTAGCATAAATCCCGCAATTTGCAAGGATGTACACGTATATATATTATTTTACTATTTTTTTTTACGATATTCAATAGTTATTTTCACTAAATTTGTAAATTTAAGAAAAAAATTATACAATATTTTTTGTGAAATATGCCTATAAATTATGCAAAATAACTATCATGGTGTATATACAGCCTTTCCTGTAACGCTGAGATCTATAGTTCCGCGCGCGTTGGAGGCGAGATTGCTGTTTGTTACTGTCTCCTTAAATAGCCTGAGTTTGCGTTCGAGATCAAGCGGAGTGCCGCACAAAGCCTGTATTCTGTTGTCGTAATTAAATTCTATTCCCGTCATTTCCGTCATATCTATACTAATGACATACGGAATAATTCCCGTGCTCTCCATGGTTCTCAGGCATGTAAGAAGCGCCGCGGACTGCTCACTGTCCTCACAGGACAGCGTTTTTCCGACTGAGCAGTTTTTTATTTTCACCCCGACAAGCGCCGGTATCTGATTGGAATCGAATTTATCCGTATCGTCAATTACCTTCAAATCGGAATCGACTGTTATTGTTTTTCCGTCAAGTCTGAAATACGCCGCAGGAATACACTCGGTAATCGTCACCTTGACCGAAGGCGGCAGCAGTCGCTTGGACGTATCCACGCTTTCGATATACGCTATATCGCTAAGTCTTTGCCGCGCCGCGCCGTTTCCGGCTTTGAACAGATTCTGTCCGACGAGATCGCTCAGTCTTTCATTAAGCTGCTCATCGGACACTATTGAATTGCCCTCAAAGGTTATAGAACGTATATCAAAAATCGGCGTAAGAAAAACAACGAGAATAACAGCGATAATCACAAGCGCCAAAATGATTGCCGCGCGTATGCGCTGCATTTTAAGACGCTTGCGTTTCATCATCTGATGATAGCGCTGTTTACGTTCAAGCTCCGTAGGAGGACGCTTTCTGTCGCCGCCCGACTTAGAGGACGTTTTTTTGTCAAACGAATTCCAGTCGTAACCCGTAGTTGTCCCTGTGACGCGTCTAACCGGTCTTTTGCCGTTTTCGTTATTCCTTTTATCCATCGTTCAACAACCCTTCCAAAAACCAACTTGCCTATATGTCAACGCGCCTAATATCAGCGCCGCATGAATGAAGATATTTTTCTATGTTTTCGTAACCTCTGTCTATATATTCCGTGCCGCTTATAACAGTCCGGCCCTCAGCCGCGAGAGCCGCCACAACGAGCGCTGCTCCGCCGCGAAGCTCGCGCGCCACCACGTTCGCGCCCTGGAGCTTTTCGACGCCGCGCACCACCGCGCTTCTTCCTTCGACCTTAATATCCGCGCCCATTCTCACAAGCTCGTCAACGTGCTGGAAACGGTTTTCAAATATGGTTTCGACAAACACGCTCGTTCCGCGAGCAAGGCACGCAAGCGACATAAACGGGGACTGTATATCCGTGGGAAATCCCGGATACGGCATAGTCCTCACGGTATGAACACTTTTTAAAGGTCCGCGCGATTTAAGAAAAATCGTATTTTTACCGGATTTCACTTCAAGCCCCATTTCTCTGAGCACATGCAGTATCGCTCTCATATCGCGCGGTTCCACGCGGCTTAAGAGTATTTCTCCGCCGGTGATCGCCGCCGCCGCAAGGTAGGTCGCGGCAACTATTCTGTCCGGCATTATCGTGTATTCCGAGCCGTGAAGCTTGTCAACGCCTTCTATTCTTATGAAGCTTCCGCCCGCGCCGGTAATTTTCGCGCCCATAGAATTTAAAAAATTCTGTAAATCCACAATTTCCGGCTCGCGCGCCGCGTTCGACACGGTAGTCACCCCGTCGGAAATCACAGCCGCGAGCATTATATTTTCGGTAGCGCCGACGCTCGGGAAATCAAGATGAATATTCGCACCGTGAATACCCTTCGACGTACAATGTATGTAGCCGTGTTTTTCCGATATCTCAACGCCAAGCTCACGAAGAGCCTTCAAATGCAGATCGATCGGACGAAGCCCTATCGGGCAGCCGCCCGGCATACTTACCATCGCCTCGCGGCAGCGTGAAACGATAGCGCCGAGAAAGATTATCGACGAACGCATCTGCCGCATAAGCTCCTCACAAATCTGACACCCGCACAGCCCGCAAGGATTTACGGAAACCGTCCCGTCCTCGCGTTTGACAACACATCCGAGCTGCTCCAAAACGAGGTCTGTTTTATCCACATCCCTAAGTTTCGGGCAATTATGTATAACACTCTCGCCGTCGGCGAGTATGGTAGCCGCGAGAATAGGCAGCACCGCGTTTTTAGCGCCCTGCACTTTAATTTCGCCGATTATCCGTTGACCGCCATCTATAATAAGTTTGCTCAAATTCAACACCTCACATTATAACACATGATTATATGTTATAATATGGAACGCGCCGAATTTCTGTTACTTTCCCATTAAGACATTATAGCACAAAAGAATTTGATTTGAAAGGAAATATCGTAAATTTAACATCATTGTAACATAATAAATATAATGTGGTAAAATTAGGCGGTAAATTATGATTTATAGGCGTGCGCGTCCGCACGCCGTCTGAAAGCTTCGCTTTCAGACAAGACAGAATTGAGAAGATAAAAAAGTTCCCGAGGAAACTTTTTTATCATTGATGTTTGCTGACGCGCATGTCGTCAGCAAACCATACGAAACGGCATAAAGCCGTTCCGTACACGCGCAATCTTGTGTTTGCAGGGGCGGATAATATCCGCCCGCGGGCGGCGAATCACCGCCCCTACAGTAACGGAACGGCGGTTCGGCGTTCCGTTTTGGTATCCGACGACATGCGCGTCGGATACCATCAAAATCAAAAAAGTTTCTTTAGGAACTTTTTTGATTTCACAATTCCGAATCAAATGAAAACGCAGTTTTCATTTGGCGCGTGCGGACGCGCACGCGCAGATAAATCATAATTTATCCGCTCTTGCCATGCATCGGAAAATGTGGTACAATCAATATATCAAAAAAACTACAAGGGGAACCCGTTATGACTTACGAACAAGCGTTAAATTACATACACTCGATCCCAAAATTCCGCCGCCCCTTGGGCAACGCCAATCTCGCGCGGCTTATGGAGGCGCTCGGAAATCCGCAGGATAAGACGAAATTTATACATATCGCCGGAACAAACGGCAAGGGCTCAACCGCCGCTTTGCTCGACGCGGTTCTTCGCGCCGAGGGCTATAAAACAGGGCTTTTCACCTCGCCCTATATCGAGGTATTCAACGAACGCATACGTGTAAACGGCGAACTCATTTCAAACGGCGCCCTCGCCGAATATACGGAGCGCGTCAAAAACGCTATGGATAATTCCGCCGCGTCGGTATCGGAGTTTGCGTTTGTGACCGCCGCCGCTTTTCTGTATTTCTACGAGCAAAACTGCGATTTTGTCGTGCTCGAAACCGGCATGGGAGGACGGCTGGACGCTACTAATCTTATAAAATCGAGCGTTGTTTCCGTTATCACCTCAATAGGGCTTGACCACACGCAGTACCTCGGTGAAACGATTGAGGAAATAGCGCGCGAAAAATGCGGCATAATAAAGGAAAACGGAGTCGTTGTGTCGTATCCGAATCCGGCTGTCACGGACATCATAGAAAACACGTGCGCCCAAAGGAACGCGAAGCTCGTGACAGCGAAAACGCCTGAAATAATTGACGGCGGGTTTATATATGAAGGAAAGGCGTACAGGCTCGGACTTAAAGGCTCGTATCAGCCGCGGAACGCCGCCGCCGCTCTTGAAACGATTTTCGCGATGCGTAAACAGGGCATTAAAATAAGCGATACAGCGATAGAATACGGATTGGCAAACGCACAATGGGCGGCGCGGTTCGAGCGCATAGGCGAAGGATTTATAATCGACGGAGGACACAATATCGACGGAATACGCGCTCTCAAAAAATCTCTTGAGGATTTATGTAAACCATATATTCTTGTAATGGCGATGATGGAGGATAAATCCTATACAGAATGTATACGCGAGATCGCGGGCGGAGCGAAGGCGGTATTCGCGACATACGTCGATATGCCGCGCTGCTTAAAGCCCGAAAAAATTACGGAAATACTATCCGGAATGAACGTGCCCGTCTTTACGGATAACAGCATAGAGCGTTCGATCCGCGCCGCGGAGAGCTTCGCGGAAAGCGGCGAAATTATCTGTATCTGCGGAAGTCTGTATTTAGCGGGAGAAGCGCGTAAAATCCTGAGAAAAGAAGCCGGGGTAAAATTTTGAAAAAGCGCGTAAAATTTGAAAAAAGAAGCGCGTAAAATTTTGCAAAAAACTCTTGCAAAAAAGGAAAAGCCGTGATATAATACAAAAGGTGTTTTTTATATGCCTAAAATTAAATAAGGAAAGGAGGAAAAGTGATGAAAGAGGGTATTCATCCGAAGTATGAACCGACCACCATCACCTGCGCCTGCGGCAACGTGATCGAGACGGGCTCGACGAAGAAGAATATACAGGTCGAGATCTGCTCGCAGTGCCATCCGTTCTTCACGGGTAAGCAGAAGCTGGTTGACACGGGCGGACGCGTTGAGAAGTTCAACAAGCGTTTCAACAGAACGACAAAGCAGCACTGATAGTGCAAAATCGTACAAAAAATTATTTTGAAAATTTAAGGTTAAACCTGCGCTTGGTCAGCCGAATCACCAACGGGCACTCAGCGTAAGGGGATAATTCATCATAGGAGGTGAAAATCATGACAAAGGAACGTAAGCAGCAGATAATCGCTGAATACGCTACTCATGAGGGCGACACGGGTTCTCCCGAGGTTCAGATCGCGCTTTTGACAGAGAGGATCAACCATCTTAACAACGAGCATCTTAATACTCACAAGAAGGACCACCACTCAAGAAGAGGTCTGCTGATGATGGTAGGTAAGAGACGCGGTCTTATGAACTACCTGAGAGAGCAGGACATCGAAAGATACCGTGCGCTCGTAGCTAAGTTAGGCTTAAGAAAGTAATTTTTGTTATATCGGGCAAACCGGCTCGTCCGGTTTGCCTTGTTATATAATTAAACATGGGGGATATGATTTTTTAGCACATAAACAGAGGACGGGAATTTTCCCGTTTTGTATTTATATGCTAAAGCATATCTCCCGAAAAAAATAAAAGAAAAGGAGATAAGCAAATGT
>CANQXJ010000013.1 GCA_947627795.1 uncultured Clostridia bacterium | reverse complement strand
AGCTGTCAATGTTTACTCCGTCGCCCGCGATTAGCGTAAGAGTGCCGTCTATGTCAAGCGTTAAGTCACCGACCACGCTTATTCCCGACGCGCAAATGCTGGTATCGGTTCGCGTAAACCCTTCCGCAGCGCTTTGAATATACGGATATTCGCCCTCGGGGACGTAAAGCGTCGAGCCTGAGCTCAAATACAATCCGTCCTCGTGCGAGGTGACAAAACGAAACTCCGAGGTGAGCGTCAGCTTATTCTTCTCGCATATCGCGCCCGGCATATCGACAGGGTCGGACTTTTCACCGGTGTGAAAGTCGTATTTTGAATACAGCTTGCCCGTTTCACCGTCGAAATAGAGTACCTTGTCACCTTCGGTGACGTCCTCCGCGTTTTTAAATTCGATATACTTCGCTATGTTTCCGTCCGTGTCAACATAGCTGTTTGTCAATTTGTCCGTTCCCCTTGCGAACGCCAGTACATCGCCGTCCTGTGACACAGCCGTAACACCCGAAAGCATAGCGTAATGCGCAGCTTTCGTTTTTCCCGCGGCGATAAACGTGCAGGTGCTGTCCATTTTTACGGGTATCGGCATATCCGCCGTAATACCGAAGCTGCGGTCGGAGCCGTCGGCGTTCACCGCGAGAGTGCTGTTGTTTTCAAGCGTAATGCCGCCGTTGTAAATCGTGCCGTCGCCATGAACGTTGCCGCATGACATGTATAATCCGCAGCTGTCGTTTGTCTTTCTTCCCGTCGCTGAGGCGGTAAACCTTGAATTGTTCTTGACTTTTATATAACTCGTCGCGCACGCATCGCTGTAAAAAATATCGTAAAACTCTCCTTCTCCCCGATTTTCACTGCTTTGCGCCGTGACGGAAGCTCCTCCGTCTACAGTCACGGAGTGCCCCTCGTCGGTCACTATACCATAACTCGCTCCGTGCGCTTTGCCGCCGCTGAAACGCGCGTTGGCAACGGATATATCCAAATCACCGTATACATATATTCCAATCGAGTCCGCCCTCATGGGCTCCGCCGCCTCGTCGTGCTCCGTATTTCCGCTCACCGCGGTAAGACTGCCGTCTCCCGTTATTTTGAGATTGCCATCCGATAGAATAGCGCGGCTCTCTGCGTCAGTGCCCGTTCCCGAGCGTACCGTAAGACTTCCGTCTATGTCTATCGTGCTGCCGTCGGCGGCAAATATGCCGGTGTACTCGTGCAGTTTATCGTCGCCTGTAAATCCGCCGGCGGCGCTGATTATCGTCGGATTTTCGCCCTTGGGGACGTAGAGCGTCGTGTTTCCGTCTATGAACAGTCCGTCCTTTGCCGTCGTCACAAACTGGAAATCCGAGGTAAGCGTCAGCTTGTCGCCCTCGCAAATCGCGCCCGGGAAGTCTATCGGCTCGGAGAACTCCTTTGTGTCATAGTCCATCTTCGAGTAAAGCTGACTTGTCGCGCTGTCGTAGTATAGAATATGGTCTTTTTTCGCAACGTCCGCGATAACGGTTATCGGGAAGTTGTCCCTCGCGTAGAAAGCCGCGCTGCTGAAAGTTTCCGCATATTCGGGATTTAATATAGCCGCAAGCCCGTTCTTAATCGCTATCTTCATCACTTTCAGCGCAAAAGCCTTCAGCTGCCAGTCTGCATAAACGTCTCGCAGTTCCTCCGGAATTACCTCACTGTCGTCCTCGGGGTGAGCCTCATGGTACGCATCGGAGGCGTTATTATACGCTTCAAAAGCGTCTTCGGTTTGCGCAAGCGCGCTCATAAATCCCAACTCTTCAAGGAATTTACAGCTTATTTCATTAGCCGCCGCGCTTGTCTCTCCCCAGTCAGCCCATTCGGCTTCACTGTTTTCGTTTGTGGTTTTGATGAAGCTCTCGCCCTTGTTCACAACGCCCTTCGCATAATCTGTGTTGAAGCCGTATGTAACCTTGTCTGTTTTTGCGCTCAGCTCGGACGGGTACTCCTGACTTATAATCTCATATTTGCCGTCAGCGGTCTTATTTGTTACGACAACCGAATACCGCGCGTTTGCGGGTATGTAAACCGGCTCTTCCAAATCAAAGCGGTGATAACCGCCGTACTTATACGTTTTTGTTCCGCTCGCCAGAAGCTCTCCGTCGGTAGGAGACTCGCTTTGGTCGCTGAGCATATACATCTCGAATGTGGTTTCGGTTCCCGGAAGCTCGGTGTAAAACGTCAGTGTTTTTGCCGTTACGTCCATATCTCCGTTTTCAAATACATTCGACATTGACGCGGGAGCGTCAAAGACATTATTCTTGTACGATGCGAAAACAGGCATATAGTCATACTTAAAGCTGTAATAAGAGCCGCCGGTCTTGTCGGGAGTAACGTCAAAATCGAGCGCCTCCGGAGACTCCATTGTATGGTCATAATATGATATATAGAAATATCCGTGGTCACCCCAATCGTCTTTATTCGGAAATTCACTCTCATCACTGCCCCAGCTGTTCTTTACTATCCACGCTCCGTCTCCCGGAGGCGTCTCAAAGAAATTTTTCTTTGAGAAGTTGTCGTCCCAGCCGACTATCGTTACGACGTGGTTTGTCGATTCGCCGTTTTCACTGTCTTCATTGACGCTCAGCGGCACATAATGCGCCCATGTGGCGGGATTTATATAGTGGTGTTCGTCCATCTCCGACGCAACAGACGCATCGGCGAAAAATGTGATACATACAGGGCGGCCGTTCATAAGCTGCTCTTTTATCGCGTCTGTTCCTGCCTGATTATAGACGTATTTATATTTCTCCTCAGTCTCGTCGTATTCAAACTGAGCCGGAGACGGGAGCAAAAAGCTTTCCTCAAGCGGATATACCTGCCCGAAACGGTCTGCCTCGTCAAGACTCCAATCATCATCCGGGCTGTAAAGATAGGGTTCATAGCCTTCTTTTTGGGTTTTGGATATTCTGCCCGTTTCGGGATTTATGTATATTATATTGCCCTCCTTGCCGCGATAGGGAAACATATACTCCGGCATAGGACCTACTCCCGCCGAATACACCGACGTCGCTGCGGTAGAGCCGCCGCCGTAGTCCAAAATATCCCTGCTGGTTTCGGGCGGGTCAATAAAATACACGCCCTCTCCGCCCTGTTCACTGCCGTCCTCGGGGAGAGCCACATTTGCGAACCACGCGACATGATGCTCGGATAAATCAATATTCATTTCATCATACGACTTTCCGAACTCGGTCAGAATACTCGTCTCAGCCGCGGCGGTTGCCGCAAATCCCCAGCAGGTGCCGAAGTAGCCCTGGCTCTTTACGGGTGTGACATAATTCTTTTTCACTCCGCTTCCGTCAAGATCGGCGCTCCGCAAATCGAATGTCTCGGGGTATTCGTTGTCCGAAGCGAGGCTTATACCGGACGGGTTATAGAAATATTTTTGGCTTTCTATAAGCCTTCGAGCAGCGTCCTCCGCCGCGCCGCCCGCCGAAGCGGAAGCGAGCGTCGGCAATGTCGCCGTAAGCATGGCTGCCGACAGTGCTGCCGACATAATTTTTTTCAAATGTTTCATAATTATTACATTCCTCCCTGAAACAGTATGTTATAGAGTTAATCACAACTAATTATAGATTAATTATTATTCGTGGGGATATACTTGCGAAGCTTTGAGGCAAGCTCGCCGAGACTTACCGTTTGCAGCCATACCTTGCCCGGACCTTTAAGCACCGTAAGGAACAGCCCTTCGCCGCCGAACAGTATATTCTTGAAACCCTTTACCGTTTCAACCGAATATTCAACCGATTTTTCAAAAAACGCAAGGTTTCCGGAATCGACCTTTATGCGCTCTCCCGCCGCAAGATCTATCTCCTTGAGACTTCCGTCAAGCTCCAGAAACGCCGTTCCGTTTCCTGACAGCTCCTGGAGTACGAAGCCTTCGCCGCCGACAAGACCCGCGCCGAAGGATTTGGTAAATACAGATTTCAGATTTACGCCGTTTTCCGCGCATAAAAACGCTCCTTTCTGCGCTATATACTCGTGCGAAGCATCAATATTAAGCGGTCTTATTTCACCCGGTGCCGCCGACGCAAAGGTTATCTTCGCATTGTCATTATTCGCCGTGTATGTCGCCATGAATATCGAATCACCCGAAAAAGAACGCGCGATACCTTTAAGAAATCCGCCCTTTGTATTCGTTTCCATAGCTATTCCGTCAGTCATCCACGTCATACCTCCCGACTGGGTGTAAATGCTTTCACCTTTATTAAGCGTTATCTCCACCGCCGGAAGCATTCCTCCGAAAATATCATACTTCATGTTCTTTTCCTCCTTATTATTTTATAATTTTCTATAAATTTACTATGTTTTAAAAACATAATTAACACAATAACTATACGGATTTTATTTGAGTTACGAGCGCCTTTATCATGCCGACGCTGTTACGGATAAATTTCATAATGTCATCATTTTCGGGTTTTTAATTCTCCGCCGCGTATATTCAGTCTTATCCGCGTTGTAAAAATTCCTTTTTCCGCGTTGAAGCGGAATCCGGCGCTTCCGTCATATTTTTGTGCGGTATGCGCTATGCTGCGCAGGCCGTGTCCGCCGCCCGGGCGGTCGCTCAAAAACGCCTCCGCGGGCGAGAAGCCGTCCTCCGTTTGAAAACGACGATTGAGATGCGCCTCCTTACAGGAATTGGATATTTCGATTGCCAACGAGCTTTGAACCATACCTACCTGTATTCTTATCCATCGGTTCTCCGGACATTTCCGGCAGGCGTTGATGGCGTTTTCCATGGCGTTTCCAAACAGCACCGTTAAATCTGTCGGCTCAATTGTCAGCTCCTCACACTCGGCATTAACCTCGCAGCGTATATCCTCGTCCCTTGCAATACCCACATAATATTGCAGCACTCCGTTGACCGTCATATTCCTGCAATACACTTCGCTGTCCCGCTTTACGGTAGTGTCGATCACAGTGGAAAGATACTCCTTTATTTCGTCCGTCTGTCCCCTGTCAATCATATCATTCAGAGCGTTATAATGATGGCGCAAATCATGGCGCATACGTCTGGTATTTTCCATATCTCCGGCAATCTTTTCATATTGAAGCTGCTGAATCTCCAGCGTGCGCCTGCGTTCGGTGTCTCGTTTCCGTCTGACCGACTCGCGAAAAATCAGCCAGCAGATTATCATCTGATACAACAGCAAAACCAAAAACAGCGCAAGCATTAACAAATACATATCGTATTTCACATTATAGTACGTAAAATCGACGCATATCATCATTGCAATCAGGACAATCATTGATACAATCAAAATAAAAAATTCCCTTCGCATATCCTGCGTCTCAATCTCCCGAATATATTCACGCAGCGTACGGGTTACAAATGTCAGCATCGGCGGCAGCAAAAACAAAGTCGTAGCTATATACAACAGCAGACCATGCGGCGAATACACCTCTCCGGCTTCGTACTGTTGTGTAAAATTAAGAACGCCGATAAGGAAGCCGTTAAGCACATTCACCAAGCAATACTGCAGAGCCGCATAGAATATTATGACGAAAAAAACCATAAGTTTTTTTATAATTGATTCGCGTACCAGCCAAATGAACGCCGCAAATATAATAAAAATTGCGGAAAACATGAACAGGTTAGCGATAAGCGCCGTATTTCCTCCGGCGCTGCCGTTCAGCACAGCCGAAAACAGCGCCGCAAAAATCAACGCGGCAAGCGTTATTCCTGTAAAAATCCATTCGCTTCGAAAGCGGTAAGTTATTTTGGGAAAAGCAAAAAAAACCATAATCGCACAGGGACAGAATTCTATGAAAAACCCGAGTGCGTTCCGCAGAGAAACTGTCATTATTAAACCTCCTTAAAACCCCTTTTGCCGGTACAGACGTTCAAACACATAGTCGTCGTATTTTGCGCGAATGGCGGTGCTGTGGCGTGTCGCTATCGGCAGCCGTATTCCGTCACGCAGAACGCAGGTCTCCGTTCCCATTTGCATAATGTAATCCATATTGACGACAATGCCTCGGTTAATTTTTAAAAAATTTTCATTCATTTCCTTTTCCAGTTCGCCGAATGTCATACGCACCTTCAGTCTCCTGCCGTCGGAAAGCGAGACGTTTACCGTGTGATTATCACTCTCGAGAAGGCAGATCTGATCCAGGAATATCGTGTGTCTGTCCGAGCCTGCCGTGAGCGTAATGCGCTCCCTCTGCGCGGAGCGGGATTCCGTAAGCCGACGGAATGCCTCTATGACTCCCTCCGTCGTCACCGGTTTTACCAAATAGTGCAGAGCGTAGAGCGAGAACGCGTCTACGGCGTGTTCCCTGCTGGTCGTAACGAACACGATTTCCGTCTCGGGAGAAATTTTTCTCAGCTCCTTGGCAATATCAATACCGTTCTCACCCGGCATATAGATATCCAAAAAAACAATATCAAACGGAGGCTGTTTTTTCGCCTCCCTCAACAGAGCCGCCCCGCTGATAAATTTTTCCGCGCTCCTGGTCGGATCCCATCCCTGCAGCGCTTTTTCGAATTGTTCCCGCTCTCTCAAATCATCGTCACAAACCGCGATCCGCATATAGCATCCTCCTAACCCGCCGCAAAAACTCTTTAATTTATCGTCGCCGCCGCTTATGTAATTACTTTTTTAATTCCTTCCTTTTTGCCGCGCCGCAGTAAATTATAGCTGCGGCGTAAACGGCGGTGAGAATTCCGGCGATCGTATAGCTTACAGACCACGGAAGATTAAAGCCGATAGCCGCGTTTAAAATAAAGCTTGAAATTACGAACATATAGAACATACCCGGTATAAGCGCCATTATAAACGGTCGTCTGTGGCGCATCATATACACGGTTATCATCGCGAACGCGAATACGGCGATCGTCTGATTCGCCCACGCGAAATAACGCCAGAGTATATTAAATCCGCCCGCGTTTAATTTCGCGAACACCAATATAACAGCCACGACCGCGAATATTATCATCGAAATTCCGAGTCTGTTCGTTTTCTTGGACTGGTCTATTTTTGCCGCCTCCGCGATTATGAGCCTGAGAGAGCGCAGAGCCGTGTCGCCTGATGTGATAGGAAGAACAATAATACCGATTACGGCTATAATTCCTCCGACGCTGCCGAGTAAGTTATTCGCGACAATGCCGACAACGTCGGTGGCACTTGTCTTTGCGTCGGCAAGTCCGAGCTTCATAACACCCATCGCCGCGGCAGCCCAAATCATCGCGATAAAGCCTTCCGCTATCATCATGTTGTAGAACGTCATGCGTCCCTCTTTTTCGTTACTCAACGTGCGCGAGATCAGCGTTGACTGCGTTGAGTGGAAGCCGGAAACTATTCCGCAGGCGACGGTGACGAAGAATACAGGTATAAAATGAAATCCTTCGGGATGCACGCCCGCGACGCCGGTTGTCCATACGTTATCGAGCGGATATCCCTTTACAAACAAGCCGATAAACACGCCGATTGCCGACAATACGAGCAAGCCGCCGAAAAACGGATAAATTTTTCCGATAATTTTATCAATCGGGAACAGCGTCGCGATTACATAATACACGAAAATCGCGCCGTATACGATCCATACAAGCGGATTTGCCGCGCCGTTGTCCGCTCTTAAAATCTGCGTTATGAACAAATCTCCCGGCGTGTATATAAACACCGTGCCGACAAGCAGCATTGTAAGACACACGAACACATTATAAAACGGATATGCGTATTTGCCGAGATATTTACGCACGAGAAGCGGCATCTGCGCGCCGTCGTTGCGCGCGGAGATCATACCGCACATATAGTCGTGAACCGCGCCGCCTATAACGCAGCCCACGGGAATCGTCAGGAAGGCGATAGGTCCGAAAAGAATGCCCTGTATAGGGCCCAAAATCGGTCCTGTTCCCGCAATATTCAAAAGCTCTATAAGCGCGTTTTTCCATTTTTTCATGGGAACGTAATCCATGCCGTCGTTTAAGCGCACCGCCGGCGTTTTGCGATCGTCCGGTCTGAATGCCTTTTCGCACACCTTGCCGTACAAAGCGCCGCCCACGGCAAGAATCACAAGTCCTATAATAAACGTAATCATTTTAAACCAGCTCCTCTTAAATATTATCTTAATTTTTATTTTACCACAGTCCGCTATAGCTTTTCAAGAGCAATTTACGCCGTATATGCCATATTTCACGCCATAATATCGATTTTCGACGGAGGTTTTATAGCTATAAGTTCTTATATTTGCGTATCATTGCTGCAATTTTTGGCGCGAATTGCGTGTTTTTTGACGCGAATCACTATAGACAGCGCGGTAATTCTGTGATAAAATATACTCATAATTGCGGGTTCTCCGCGATTCAATAATGAAAAGAGGTAGTATAAAATGAAAAAAATATTTGCTCAACGAATCACGGCGGTACTGCTTTCGGCGGCGATGTTTTCGGCGGCGGCGCCGGTATTCGCGGAGGACGAAGCGGCCGCGGCGCTGCACTGCGCCGCGTATTACAACACGGAGGGCAGACTGATAGGCGCTAAGGAAATCAAAGGCGTGCTGAGCGCCGACGAGGTTGACGCGCTTGTTGACATATACGAGCCGGACGGCGCTCAAACCGCGAAGGTATTTGAATGGACGGGCGACCTTAAGCCGATAAACGACAGCGGCAGAAAGGTTGATATATCCGACGAGTCGGAGGTCGTGATCCTTCACACGAACGATATGCACGGCGCGCTGGTCGGCTCGTCGTCGGTTATAGGCTCGGACAGTGTAGCGGCGCTTAAAAAGCTTGACAACGCAATTCTTGCCGACGCGGGTGACGCTTCGCAGGGAGTTGCGCTCGCGTCACAGTCGAGGGGTGAGAGCGTAATAACAATCATGAACGCGGCGGGCTATGACGTTATGGCAGCCGGCAACCACGAGTTTGACTACGGTCTTGACCATTTCAAAGAGCTTAGGGATATGGCAAGCTTCCCGATCATATCGGCGAACACATACAAGGGCGACGCGCTTTTGTGCGCCGGCGGCGACAATAACGGCGCGAATGTCATTATTGATAAAAACGGCGTAAAAGTCGGTATATTCGCGCTCACCACGCAGAATACAAGAACATCGACAAAGCCGGAAAACGTAGCGGGCGTTGAATTTAAAGACGAGATCGAAACCGCGAAGGCACAAACCTCAGCTCTCGACGCTCAGGGCGCGGACGTAATAATCGCGCTCACGCATATGGGCGACACGGACGAGGGCGAGTGCACGAGCTTAGAGCTTGCCGAGGCGCTCAAGGACACTGAGCTTGACGCGATCATCGACGGTCACACGCACCATGTGGTAAACGAAAAGGTCGGCAACATCACGATCGCGCAGACCGGCACGGGCAGCGTAAACGTTGGCAGAATGGCAATCAACGTCGAGGAAAACGGAGAGGTAAAAATAGATGAAACAATGCTCTCGCGCGCTTTCTTCAATAACATCACTCCCAACGCGGAGGTTACAAAAACCATAACCGATGTGAACGCAAAGCTCAGCGAAACACTTAAACAGGAAATCGGCGAAACGAAAACAACGCTTTGGGGCGGCTCGATAAGAGGCGTGATCGCCGAGGGACGCGCAGGCGAAACCAACTTCGGAAGCCTTATCTGCGACGCGATGATTGAGGAAGCAAAAAATATCGTTCCCGACGAATATAAGGATTTGCCGATAGTAGCCATTGAAAACGGCGGCGGCTACCGCGCGAGCGTTCCGAACGGCAAAATCACGCTCGGTCATATCATAGACGCGCTGCCGTTCGCGAACAACGTGCGCATTATGAAGATAACTCCGAAACAGCTCTACAGTGTTCTTGAAGGATATATTTCAAGCGAGAAAAACGGCACGCCGATCGGCGTAACGGCGCAGGATCCGGAAACGGGCTTCCTGACGTCATCATACGAGGGCAGCTTCCCGCAGATAGGCGGTATGCGTATCTGCTACGATCCGAATAAGCCTGTCGGCGAAAAGATAGAAGTCGTTTCTCTCATTGCCGGCAACACAGACTTGGATAAAAACGACGACACGACAAAGCTCATTCTTGCGTCGCACGACTATATAATAGGTGCGGAGGACATGATTGCAGAGGGCAGCGGACTTACAGAAACAGTTACCGCGTACATCAATTCCATGACCGAAGGCGGCACAAAGCCGCTTGAATTACCCGTAACAATGGGAAGAATAATCACAACGGCTCATAACCCCGACAACTACACCTACACCGCGCATATAACTCTGACAAACGCGGATGCTCTCGCGGCGGGCAGCGAGCTTGCTGTTTACGTCGACGGAGAAGCGTACGATAAAGCGGCTGTTGTAAATGACGAGGAAATCAAGATTCCGGGAAAAGACGAGGACGGAAACGAAATCGTCAAGGAAACCGTAAAAACAAAAACGATTCAAATAGAGCTTCCCGACGGACCTCACGCAATTAAGCTGTACCCCGAGCAGGAGGAGGTTTATGTGAACAACTACAGCGGAAACGGTATACTTTACACCTATAACGGACTGACACTTAAATACCCCGAGCTTGAATACAGCGCGGATAAAGCCGCTAATCCTGTCGGTTAACAGAATAAAATAAAAGCTTTCGGCGCAGCTCCCGCCGGAACACTTCACAAAAAAAGCTTTGAAATTCCTTATACGGAGTTTCAAAGCTTTTTCATTTGGGATTTTATAAATTATTTCGAAAGTCTTTAAGCAAATTTCTTTTTTATGATAATATCTACTTTCTTGCCGATAACGCCGACAATAACGTCGTCCGCGAGATTGGCGATTATGGACTTTTCCAGTTCGTCCCACGCCTCGGTTTCCTTGTTTCCGCCGGCGTACTGCTTGTAGCTGTTCAATGACCACGCATTTGACCATGTATTATTGTAAATATGCGGCACGCTTGCACCCATATCGTAGAAGTTGTAATATTCCGCTCCTCCGGAAACATTTGACGTTTCAATATATCCGTCAAGCATTCCCTCCGCCACAAGTCTGATTTTATTTATAATTCCCTTGGACGCGGCGTTTACGCCCGATTTTGAAATTGCGAGAATATCCTCCTTGTCATACATTGACAAGCGCTCCGCCTTGATTGCCGCGTGAAGCTCAAAATCGCTTCCGTTATTTTCAATCCAAAAATTGCCGCTGCCTATTTCAAGAAGCTCGGGAAGCATTCCGACAAGCTCCTCGGCGAGAAGTCTCAGCTGAAGCGACTGCTTATGCGAAAGATTATTATATTCCGCCGACTTTTCAACCTCGGCAAATATCGCGGCTAACGTCGCTTTATTGCTTGATATTTCACAAATATCCGTTTTCATATTTCTTTTTCCTTCTTTCTTGTTACAAATTTAAAGTCATCACGAGCTTTAAAATATTTTTATTGTTTTCGTATTTATAATCCATGCTCTCGGTCATTTTCTTTACCATGAAAATGCCCAATCCCCCGATTTGGCGTTCCTCCGCCGACAGGGTTATGTCGGGATCCTCCGTTTCGAGCGGATTATACGGCTGCCCGTCGTCCTCAAACGTCAGACTGAGCTTGCCGTTTTCGATTGAATACGAAATTTCAGCCGTTTTTGCCTTGCTGTAGTTTATTATGTTGGAGGCTATCTCGTCGATCGCTATGCTTACCTTGCTTGAAATCCTCGGCAAAACGTCGAGCTTTGCCGTGATTTGCTGCGCGAAATCGCTGACGGCAATTCCGGAGTCCTTGCCCGGGATAAACGAAATTTTGTCGTCGCCCTTGATGAAGTTCAGCCTGAAGCTTACCATTGTGATATCGTCAAACTGCGGCGCGTCGCCCACGAAGCGGTCTATGTCGCGTTTTACCGAATCGCAGAGCGATTTTACATCCGTGTCGCTTTCGCTGAGCGAATTGAGAAGATTTGTTAGCCTGTCTTCGCCGTAGAGTTGGTCGTTTTTGTCGGTTGCCTCGGTTACGCCGTCGGTGTACAGATAAATTTGGTCGCCCGGGGCGAGCTGTATTTCGGCTTTTCTGTATTTAAGCCCTTCCATACCCGCGAGAACAAAGCCCGCGCGCATTTTTTCGTAATCGAATTTGCCGTTCGCGCGGCGTATAACGGGCGGGTTGTGTCCGGCGTTCGCCACGCTCATAACTCCCGTTTTTAAATCAACTATCGCCATCCATGCCGTTACGAACATTCCCGCATCGTTGTTTTCGCAAAGCTTCGCGTTTGCCTGAGTAAATATGTCGTTTACCTCCAGACCGCTTTCGGCGAGATCCTTTATAATTGTCTTAGCCTTCATCATAAACATCGCCGCCGGTATGCCCTTGCCGGATACGTCGGCGATAAGGAACGCTATCGTGGAGTCGTCGAGCATATAGAAGTCGTAAAAATCGCCGCCGACTTCCTTCGCCGTGTCCATGCGCGCGTAGATGTCGAACTCCTTGCGGTTTGGATATGGCGGGAATACAGACGGGAGCGCTGAATACTGGATCTGCTTCGCGAATTCCAGCTCCGCGTCGATCCGCGCTTCCGCTTCGGAAATATAGCGTTTAAGCGTGTCAACGGTTGAGTTGATATCGTCCGAAAGCGACGCGAATTCCTCGTTTGCGCGCACATCTACGGTAACGTCGAGGTTGCCGTCGGTGATTTTTGAAAGCGCGCGGTTTACCTTCATCAGATTGTCGATGATGAGCTTCTTTATGAGGAAATACACAAGCGCGAACAGCGCCGCGAAAATCAGGATTTCCATAAAGGAGCTGAGATACACAGAAACATCGCGCATGAACAAAGCTTCCGCTTCCGGCTGAACACCGACAATATAATAGCCTTCAACAAACTCATATTCGCAGAAATTCGGCTCGCCTTGAACATCCGTATTGAATATGGTTTTTTCCGCGTTTTTCTCGGTATCAATCCTTATTCCGAGACTGGCGAGATTATAGCCGGTGTAATCCGTTCCTTCGCTGACGATATTCCACTCGTCGTCGCATATCACGATAAAGCCGTTTTCGCCTATGTGGCGGTTTGTCGCTATTTTTTTAACGGTGCTGTCAATGTCGGCTCTGAACTGGTCCGCGTCGTAGCCTACCTGCAAAAATCCGCCGTCTTGTAGCGATACGCCGCCGTATTTGTACGCGGTACTGCTGTCGTAGGACTGCGGGCGGTACTCCTGCACGAACGACTTCTGCGCTCCGTCCAGCAGTACAAGAAATTCCGCCGACTGCTCGCCGCTCGCCATATCAAAGCCGATATACCGCGGAGCGTTTGTGTTCACGATTATGCCGTTATCGTCGATAATGTGAATTTCCGCGACATTGTACTTGTCCGCGAGCGACTGCAGAAACTCCGCGCTTTTATCGCTCGACGCCAAATATTCGCTCTTTACGAGGTTTGTTTTGCTGAGCAGATTTTCGTCCGACGTATCTTGAATATCTTGATTAACATCGTCGATGCTCGTCTTTATGACCGTTTCCGTTTCCGTGTTGGACATCTGACTTTGCAGCATATATGTATACGTGCTTGTCAGCGCGTACGCGATAACGATACAGATAAAAAGCCACATCTGGAATGTTCTCGATATATGCTTTCCCTCAGCGCGCGCGGAGGCTTTGCTTTTGCTTATCAGCGATATGATAAGCACCGCCGAGCCGACCGAAAAGCCGTTGCAGAGCATCATCGGCAGCGAGCATATTTTTACGAAATTGAACGCGGTGCTCGGATCATTCGCGTTGGTGAAGAATATCATCAGCATATGAATGACTTCGCATAACATTCCTATGCCCAAGCCGTAGATCCAGCCGGGCTTTTTGTCGTCAAACATGAACTTTCGCAGCGCCGCCGCTATAAAGCCCGCGAGAGCCGTGGAAATCGAGCACGCAAGCTGCGTGTATGTTCCGGTAAGACCGAAGAACGCCGAAATATACCGGTACAAGCCGCCTATGATACCCGCGATAATTCCGGCGGGAGCGCCGAAAATGAGTCCCGCGCAAAGAGGAGCGGCGTCGCGGACGTTCATTATCGTGCCGTCGCCTATGTCCACTCCGCCGAAGCTTGAGCTTGCGAAAGCCGCCATCGCTCCGAAGAGTATACCTATCAGAATCTGTTTCTTTTTATATGAAAGCTTGCCAAGCGGCGTTTTTTTGTCGGCGATATATACGAGCACCGCCAAAATAGCGTTATACAGGGCTGTCAGTATAAGCTTGAAAACCATGAGTTACCCTCCTTCGGAAAGTCTTACTCGATTGTGAGAATGTCAACGAAGCCGGTAATATCAAATACCTCCATAATTGTTTCATTCACACCTGTAATCTTCATCTTGCCTTTTGAATTCATTATTTTCTGAGCCTTTAAAAGCACGCGCAAGCCCGCCGATGAGATATACTCAAGCTCGTTAAAATCAAAGCAAAGCTCATTCGCGCCGTCCAAAGCGGCGTCGAGAGCCGCCTCAAGCTCCGGCGCGGTCACCGTGTCAAGTCTGCCCGATAAAGCGAGCGTCACTTTTCCGTTTTCGTTTGTCTGTTTGATTGTCATAATAAATCTCTCCTTTAATATTTATTCTCTGTAATCGGCATACCGTAATCCGATATGCCGCAACAGCATCATTATAGCATAAAATAGATGTAACAGAAAGTCTAAATTGTAAAAATTAACAAAATATTTTATTTTTTATGCGCGCGTAGAATAATCAAAATTTAACCGCGCCTATAAGATTTTTCGCGTGCGGGAAGAATGTCTGTCTGCTGATATTAATCAGAGTTTCCTTAAGCTCCTTCGGATTCGTTTTATTCACGGCTGACGCGACTGTAAATTTCATCATGCCGAACGCCGTCAAAAGACCGTTCATCTTCTTCAGTCCCTCTTCGCCGAGAGCGCCGAAACGGGCTTTTATTAAGTCATTCCAAAGTTTTACTCCCATTTCGTAATCGATTCCCATTATCTGCACCGCTCTTTGGGGCGCTCTGCTTCCCGCGATTACGTGCGTCAGCGCCATTCCCATATAATCGAAAACGGGATGACCGTACGTAATATCCGCCATATCTATAAACACAAGCTCGCCGTCTTGAACCATTACGTTTTTCGGGTGAATATCGCCGTGGACGAATGTGTTTCTGTCTGGTACGCTGTTTATTATTTCATGCAGGATTTCGATTTCGTCAGCCGTGAGAAGCTCCGCCATTTCGTCAGCCCATTGGTTGTATAAATCCTTTATGCTCGACAGGCGGCTTGTGTCCGCCTCGGTTGTGTGGAGCGTGTTTACAAGCTCGATATATTTTTTTGAATATTCGTCGTATTTGTCGGGATTCGCGGCGAGTACGTTGCCGAGCGTATCCGCGTTTAAAAGCTCGAATACCGAGCCGTAGCTGCCGTTGCATTTTACTACGTCAAACGGAATAGCAGTCGGTATTCCCGCCACAAAAGCGTTTCTTGCGTATTCTATCTCGCGTTCGATTTCGTGTAGCGGCTCGGATTCGGAATACAGCTTTAAAATAGTATCGCCGCTGATGCGGTAAACGGTGCCGTGTCCTCCTTTACCTATCACCTCGCAGCCATCGACCGAAATTTCACGAAACGCTTTCTTTACGTCTATAATATCGACAAAGCCGGTTATACTGAAAATATCATATACTTCGGGCGACGCGTTTACTATCTTCGAATCGTTCACAGCCTTTTTCAGCTTTAAAACAACTCTTAAACCCGCGCTTGAAATATATTCGGTTTCCGCCGCGTCGAGAATCACGCTTTTGGCGTTATACCTGTCGATAAGCGAAAAAATATCTTTATCAACGTCAGCGGCATTATTTGAATCAATTCTTTTTAACAATTTAATTGTCAGAATCTCTTCGTTACAGATATGTTCCATTGGATTTACCTCCGTATTGCTTAATTATTTTCTTGTATCCGCGTCCGCAGCCGCGCGCACGTTCTCAGGCGCGAGAGCCGCCGTCGCGGTTGCTTAAATCTTTATATTGCTATTATACAATAATCTGAATGAATATGCAATAAGCTTTCGTAAAAATCATTTTTTTAGGCGTAAAAATTAATTATTCTCCTGTTCTCTTAAATGCATGTGAATTTTAAAACACCTCCGCAATATCGTAATATTCCTCATATCCCCGTGAATACATTAAAAGCGGGAGGTGCTTTCCATGATGGAAATAACAACGCGTCAGCGCGAGCGGTTGGAGGACTGCGTTCGGCTCGGGATACTGCGCGGACTTCGGGAGCTTAATATTACATCCCGCGAAGGCTTCGCGCGGGCTAATGAAAAAAATGACAAAAAAGCTTAAAACGG
Organism: uncultured Clostridia bacterium; assembly: GCA_947627795.1. Taxonomy (GTDB): domain Bacteria; phylum Bacillota; class Clostridia; order UBA1381; family UBA1381; genus CANQXJ01. The sequence continues at coordinate 25,810 of CANQXJ010000013.1, read as the reverse complement.
CGGCATACGCGCGCGTGTCGACGGATAAGGACAATCAAATTAATTCGCTCGAAAACCAAAAAAGCTTTTTCGAAGAATATATCCGCTCCCGTCCCGATATGGAATTCGCCGGAATATTCTTCGACGAGGGCGTGACCGGCACTCAGACAAGAAGGCGCACCGGATTTACCCGTATGATAGAAAAATGCCGCGCAGGAGAAATTGACCTTGTTCTTACAAAGGAAGTCAGCCGTTTCGCGAGAAACACGGTAGACGCGCTCAATTACACGAGAATGCTCCGCGATTACGGGGTGGGGGTTATTTTCATAAACGACGGCATTGACACGCGCGACAATGACGGCGAATTCAGGCTGTCGATAATGGCGTCGGTCGCGCAGGAGGAGAGCCGCAAAATTTCGGAGCGCGTCAAATGGGGACAGCGGCGCGCTATGGAAAAGGGCGTTGTGTTCGGAAATAACAGCATTTTCGGCTTTGATTTAAAAAATGGAGTGCTGACGGTAAATGAACGTGAAGCGGAAGCGGTGCGGCTGATTTTCCGCAAGTACGCGGATGAGCGCAAGGGCACGCATATCATCGCGCGAGAGCTTACCGAAGAAGGAATATGTCCGCCCGCGCTCAGCGGAGCATGGAGCGGGGCGATGGTCCTGAAGATTTTAAAGAATGAAAAATACGCCGGAGATTTGCTGCAAAAGAAGTACATCACCAAAAATTATCTTACCCATAAAAAGGTTGTCAACACAGGCGAAAAAATCCTTATAAAAAACCATCACGAGCCTATTGTAAGCCGCGCCGTATGGGAAAAGGCGCAAACGGAGCTTCAAAAACGCCGCCGCGCCGCGCTTGACAGCAGCAGACATTCGGGCAGATACTGGTGCTCGGGAAAAATCGTATGCGGAGAATGCGGCGCACCGTTCGCGGCAAGGCGAAGCCTAAAAAAAAGCGGTATATATACGGCGTGGATGTGCCGTTCGCGAATGCGCGGCAAATGCGGAATGCGGACGGTAAACAACAAATCGCTTCTTGAATGTATGCGTTTTATCTGCGGAATTATCGGAATCGACTTTGAAGCCGCGGCGAAGAAAGCAATATCGGAGCTGCGCGGAGACAGCGAATCTGTCCGCGAAACCGAGAGCAGGCTGAAAGCGGCGGAAAGAAAAAAGCTTCGAATGCTTGACAGCTACTGCGCGGGAGTAATAAACGCCGACGAGATGGCTGCTCTCGCCAAGCGATATGACGCGGAGCTTGCGCGGCTGTCAAATATCTTAAAAGACGAAAAGGAAAATGTTATCCTGAGAGAAAAAAGCGCAAATGACTTACTTTCTGTCATACATAAAGACATTATGCAGGAATATATATTTGCGGAGCTGCTGGAAAAGATAACAATCTATGAGGACTATATCGTTATTCGGCTAAAGGCGCTTAATTTCGCGTTTAAAATTCGCTATTCGGTTCACGGCTACAAGGAGAATTACACAACCGCAATAGAAAAATGGGAAACAGAAAATTCTTAACGAAAAAGACTGCTTTTGCAGTCTTTTTCGCTATTTATCTTACGCGAAATATTCAATCGCGCCGCTGTCTTTTTTTATAAACGCGATAAACTCATCAATAGCGGCGGTGCAGGTTATGAATTGTCCGCCGTCAAATTCCTGTTTGTCGGTCGTTCTCACCCATGCGCCTTTCGGGAGATACACGCGGCGTTCCGTTTGTCCCTCTTCGAGAATGGGCGCGAACAGAATATCCGAGCCGAACATATACTGGTCGTCCAATGCGTAACAGTTTTCATCGTCACAGAAATCGAAGAACATCGGGCGCATGATTGGTGCTCCCGTTTCCGACGCTATATTCATATGCTTGATTATATACGGCTTGAGCCGTTCGCGCAGCTCGAGCAGATCTTTTAATATGTAGTAATTTCTTTCACCGAAGCTCCATATTTCGTTGTCGCCGCCGCTTTTTTCGAGTACCTCGGGGTGGCGGTCAACATGATTTTTCGGCTTTACTCTCGTGCCGTGGAGACGCATTACCGGGCAGAATACGCCGAACTGGAACCAGCGGACGATAAGCTCGCGGAAATAATCGCTTTCCGTATCGCCCCCGTGGAAGCCGCCTATGTCGCTGTTCCACCACGGAATACCGCACATCGCCATTGACAAGCCCGATACCACGCTTTGGCGCAGCGCACGGAAAGTCGAAGGAATATCGCCGTTCCATACGACCGTGCCGAATTTTTGGCTGCCCGGGTAGCTCGCGCGTATTAGAAGCGCTGCGTCCTCCTCGCCCTCGGCTTTCAGCGCGTCGTAGAATGTTTTCGCGTAGTAGTAGGGGTACAGAAGCGCCGTCTGCGCGCCGTTTCCTATATGGAGCTTTAAATTGTCAAACTGCTGCGGGTGGACCTCCGGCTCCGCTTGGTCTAGCCAAAACATTTTTATGCCGTACTCGTAATAGTTTTTCCGCGCCTGCTCCCACAGAAAGGCGCGCGTCGCGGGATTTGTCACGTCGATATACGTCTGCTGACCGTTGAACGGGAAAATTCCGTATTGTCCGTTTTCCGTGCGGACGAGCATATTGTTGTCGTCCATGTACGCGTAGTTTTTGCTGTTCGGGTTTATCGTGGGCCAGATCGACACAACCGGCTCGATATTGAGCGATTTTAATTCATCGCACATCGCTTTCGGATCGTGCCAAAGTGTGGGATCAAATTCCCAGTTGCCCTGCTCCGTCCAATGGAAAAAGTCTATCACTATCGCGCTTATCGGCAGACCGCGCTTTTTGTATTCTCTCGCGACCGCCATTAAATCGTCTTGGCTTTCATAGCGCATTTTGCTCTGCCAGAAGCCAGCCGCCCATTCGGGGAATTTCGGTGCGAAGCCGGTGAGAGCGCAGTATTTTTGCATTACGTCCGCGGGGTTGCCGCCGCCGATAACTATGTAGTCCGCCTGATACGCGCTGTCGCATGTCCATAATGTGTGGTTGCGCGTAAGCTCGCAGCGTCCGATGCCGGGGCTGTTCCATAAAAAGCCGTAGCCGAGCGACGAATAGACGAACGGCATGGAGCTTTTTGTGTTATAGTGCACCAAATCATACGAGCAGCCCTTGCGGTCGAAGCAGCTTTGCTGTTCCTGACCGAGACCGTAAAAATGCTCGCTGTCGTTTGCTTCAAAAACGGCTTTTACTTGGTAATTATTCCCCTCGATATGGCGGAAAATGCCGTCGTCCTCTTTTCTTGTGCGGAGAATTTCCTTATTGTTTTTGTAAAATACGAGCTGATAATCGCACCAAATTTTTGTAAGCTCGACCGACAGGCTGCCGTTTGTGAGCACGGCTTTGTCCGCGTTTCCGGTTATATCGCATTCGGTTTCGGAGGGTGGTATGACCGTCCACGTTTCGTCCGAAAGCGCTGTATTGCGCGACGCGCGGACGCGGATACTGTCTCTGCCGTACGGCTCTATGCGCACGAGCTTGTCCCTCATCGAAAATGTAATGTTATATTTGCCGATTGTAATCTGTCCCATGGCGATATCCTCCTGATTTGTTGTTTTTTTCAGTATACTTATTTATTGATGTATTGTCAATACAATATTATAAATATGTTAAATTTATGAACGCATTTCTTTAATTACCGCCGTATTCCTGACATACCGGCCGTTATAATGTCTTAAATGCATATAAAACATAATACAAAATACCGTGCCTAAAATAAGGCACGGTATCCGAAAATTTTTGCTGTTTAAAGTATCCGCATGACAGCGCGTAAATCATTTTACACGGCAGCGCTTCATCATAGTTACCGTTATTCAATTTCCTCGTTCGGAATTTCCTCACCGTCAATCGTGATGTTAACGTTCTTATACAGATTCATACCCGTTCCCGCGGGAATAAGCTTACCGATAATAACGTTTTCCTTAAGTCCTAAGAGCGGATCAATCTTGCCCTTAATCGCGGCTTCAGTGAGCACCTTGGTTGTCTCCTGGAACGACGCCGCCGACAGGAACGAATCCGTTGCGAGCGAGGCCTTTGTGATACCAAGAAGCACCGGCTGATACGTAGCGAAATTAGTTCCGCCGGCTTCTTCCACCTTCCTGTTAGCTTCCTCAAGCTCGAATATATCGACGAGCGAGCCGATAAGAAGGTCGGTGTCGCCCACGTCCTCAACGCGCACCTTGCGGAGCATCTGACGCGTTATGATCTCAACGTGCTTGTCGTTGATGTCAACGCCCTGCATACGGTATGTTCTCTGAACCTCACGCGTGATATATACCTGAACGGCGTGCGGGCCTTTGATGTGGAGAATATCGTTCGGATTTACCGAACCCTGCGTCAGCTCGTCGCCGGCTTCTATCACGTCGCCGTCGCGTACCTTTATGCTCGAACCGTACGGAATTGTGTACGTCTTAGCCTCGCCCGTTTCATCGTTCTGAACAGTAACCTCGCGCTTACGCTTTGTTTCGCTTACGGTAATTGTTCCGCCAATCTCGGAAATAATCGCGAGACCTTTAGGCTTTCTTGCCTCGAAAAGCTCCTCGATACGCGGAAGACCCTGCGTAATATCGCTTCCCGAAGCAACGCCGCCCGCGTGGAACGTACGCATCGTAAGCTGCGTGCCCGGCTCGCCTATCGACTGCGCCGCGATAATTCCTACCGCTTCGCCGACGTTTACGAGATCGCCCGTAGCGAGGTTCGTGCCGTAGCACTTCGCGCACACGCCTATCTTCGACTTACAAGTCAATACGCTTCTGATATATACCTTAGTGATACCCGCCGCTATAATCTTATCCGCCTGGATATCGTTTATAAGCTCATCCTTCTTAACGAGGATCTCGCCCGTTTCGGGATGAACAACATCCTCCATAGCTGTTCTTCCTACAATTCTGTCCTTCAAAGGCTCTATGCTTTCGCGTCCGTCGGTGATTTCGCTCACCCACTCGCCCTCGGTCGTGCCGCAGTCTACCTCGCGGACGATAACGTCCTGCGATACGTCGACAAGTCGTCTTGTCAGATAACCCGAGTCGGCAGTACGGAGCGCCGTGTCGGTAAGACCCTTTCTCGCGCCGTGAGATGAGATGAAGTATTCCAATACGTTCAAGCCCTCGCGGAAGTTAGCGCGGATAGGAATTTCAACCGTACGTCCCTGCGTGTCAGCCATAAGTCCGCGCATCGCGGCAAGCTGACGAATTTGGTTAACGCTTCCGCGGGCGCCCGAGTCAGCCATCATGAATATCGGATTAAACTCGCCCAGGTGATCCATCATCGCGTCGGTAACGTCGTTTGAAGCCTTCGCCCAAATTTTGATAACCTGCTGATAACGCTCCTCGTTCGTAAGGAAACCGAAACGGAACTTCTGTGTGATTGCCTCGACTTCCTTCTCGGCTTCGGCAAGTATCTGCTTCTTTTGCTCAGGCACTTCGATATCGGAAACCGCGACAGTGATCGCGCCCTTTGTCGAGTACGCGTATCCGGTCGACTTTATCTTGTCAAGCACCTCGGCGGTTTTGGTAGTACCGTAAATGCGGATACAGCGGTCGATGATCCTTTCGAGCTGCTTCTTGCCGACGATAAAGTCAACCTCGAAGTCGAACATAGTTTCCTCGTTCGTTCTGTCAACATATCCCAAGTCCTGTGGTATGTTGTTGTTAAATATAATACGTCCTACAGTCGTGTATACGAGCTTTGACTTCTCAACGCCGTTTACATTTCTCGTTGACAGCACCTTAATGCGCTCGTGGAGCGTGGCTTCCTTGTTTTCGTACGCCAAAATAGCCTCGTCCGCCGACCGGTACTTCTTTATAACAAGCTCCTTGACCATGCTTATAAGCGTCTTGAGCGAGATCGTAACCGTCTTTTCCGGCAGCACGATCGTCACGGGATTGGCGTGGATCTCCGTCTCGTTCATAGCCACAGCCGGCAGCTCGCGCGCGTATCTCAACGCCTCCGCGATATCCGTAAAGCTCTTTAACGGCTCGTCAGGTCTGTAGAGCGGAGCGTCCTCGCTGTCCATAGCCGCTATCTGCTCCTTCAATATTCCGAGCTTCGGCGCGTTATCGAGTATCGCGTCTATAACCCAGTCATAATGCTCCTTCTGTAGCGTCAGATAATACGAGCCTAAAATCATATCCTGCGTCGGAACAACAACAGGATGACCGTCCTGCGGCTTTAACAGGTTGTTTGCGCTTAGCATCAGGAAGCGCGCCTCAGCCTGAGCCTCTGGCGAGAGCGGAACGTGAACAGCCATTTGGTCGCCATCGAAGTCCGCGTTGTAAGCTGTACATACGAGCGGGTGAAGCTTTAACGCTCTGCCCTCCACAAGTCTCGGTTCAAACGCCTGAATACCGAGTCTGTGCAGCGTAGGCGCGCGGTTCAGAAGAACCGGATGCTCTTGGATAACGTCCTCCAAAACGTCCCATACCTCCGGCTTCGCGCGTTCCACCATGCGTTTGGCACTCTTTATATTATGCGCCAGCTTGCGCTCCACAAGCTCCTTCATTACGAACGGCTTAAACAGTTCGATCGCCATTTCCTTAGGCAAACCGCACTGATAAATCTTCATTTCCGGACCAACGACGATAACCGAACGTCCCGAATAGTCAACTCTCTTACCGAGAAGATTCTGACGGAAACGTCCCTGCTTACCCTTTAACATATCCGAAAGGGATTTAAGCGGTCTGTTGCCCGGTCCCGTCACGGTTCTGCCGCGTCTGCCGTTGTTTATGAGCGCATCGACCGCCTCCTGGAGCATACGCTTTTCGTTGCGGATAATAATGTCCGGCGCGCCTAATTCCAATAATCTCTTTAATCTGTTGTTTCTGTTTATTACGCGTCTGTACAGGTCGTTCAAATCCGACGTTGCGAAACGTCCGCCGTCGAGCTGTACCATCGGGCGGAGCTCCGGCGGGATTACCGGAACGACAGTCAGTATCATCCATTCGGGACGGTTGCCCGACAGTCTGAACGCCTCGACAATTTCAAGACGCTTTATAATTCTCGCCTTTTTCTGTCCCTGCGCGCTTTCAAGCTCGGCTTTGAGCTCCTCTGAAAGAGCTTCAAGGTCTATCCTTTCAAGTAATTCCTTGATAGACTCCGCGCCCATGCCGGCTTTGAACGTGTCGCCGTACTTCTCATACGCTTCGCGGTACTCGCGTTCCGATAGAATTTGGTTCTGCATCAAGTTCGAGCGTCCCGGGTCCGTTACGATATACGCCGCGAAATAGAGCACCTTTTCAAGCTGTCTCGGCGACAGTTCGAGAATCAAGCCCATAGACGAGGGCACGCCTTTAAAGTACCAAATATGCGAAACGGGAGTGGCAAGCTCAATATGACCCATCCTCTCGCGGCGCACCTTTGACTTCGTAACCTCAACGCCGCAGCGTTCGCAGATCTTGCCCTTAAAACGAATTTTCTTATACTTTCCGCAATGACATTCCCAGTCCTTCGTCGGGCCGAAAATTTTCTCGCAGAACAGACCGTCCTTTTCGGGCTTCAAGGTACGATAATTTATAGTTTCCGGCTTTAAAACCTCGCCATGCGACCATTTCAGAATAGTCTCCGGGGAAGCCAAACCGATTTTTATTGCTTCAAAGCTGTTAAATTCCAACATTTATTAAAACCTCCGATATCGTGCTTCATTATACTACAATATTCCGTTATCCGATATTAAAAATCATCGTCCTCATCAAATGCCTCGTCAGACAGCAAATCGTCGTATTCCTCATCATCCTCGTCGCTGTCGCCGTCATCGCTGAGATCATCGTCGAGATCATCGTCGTAAATCATACTTGCGTCTCCCATATCATCCTCTTCAAGTCTGTCAGCCTCACCTTCGCGGTCCTCCATTGTTTCAACGATTTCATCGCTTACAACGCCCTCATCGTCGTCATCGAACGACGCGTCAAGGTCGATTTCTTCGCCGTCATGGTCGAGGATCCTTATATCGAGAGCCAGCGACTGCAGCTCCTTAACGAGCACCTTGAACGATTCCGGAATACCCGATTTCGGTATATTTTCGCCCTTTACTATAGCCTCATACGTCTTAACGCGTCCCACAATATCGTCGGACTTGACCGTCAGTATTTCCTGAAGTGTATATGCCGCGCCGTAAGCCTCGAGCGCCCAAACCTCCATTTCGCCGAAACGCTGTCCGCCGAACTGAGCTTTACCGCCGAGAGGCTGCTGCGTTACGAGCGAATACGGACCGGTCGAACGGGCGTGGATCTTATCGTCAACGAGGTGATGGAGCTTCAGATAATACATGACTCCGACAGTAACGTCGTTATCGAATTTCTCTCCCGTACGTCCGTCGTAAACGGTTGACTTAAACGTATCCTTAAGTCCCGCCTCCTTGAACGCGAGCGTCAGATCCTCGTCCTCCGCGCCGTCGAATACCGGTGTCGCGAGCTTGATATATCTGTCGGGGCGCTTATGGTCGTAAGCGGCGAGAATATTTTCTCTGAAATTATCGTCTACTATCGTATTTTCAAGCTCCTCGCGCGTTTTGAGACTTAGACATCTGTACGCATAGCCGAGATGCATTTCAAGTACCTGTCCTATATTCATACGAGACGGAACGCCCAGAGGGTTCAGAACTATCTGCAGCGGCGTACCGTCCTCCAGGAACGGCATATCCTCCTGCGGCAGCACTCTCGACACAACGCCCTTGTTTCCGTGACGGCCCGCCATCTTGTCGCCGACGGAGATTTTTCTCTTCTGCGCGATATAGCAGCGGACAACCTGATTAACGCCGGGCGACAGCTCATCGCCGTTCTCGCGCGTGAACTTCTTAACGTCCACTATAATACCGCTTTCACCGTGCGGAACTCTCAGCGACGTATCTCTTACCTCTCTCGCCTTCTCGCCGAAAATAGCTCTCAAAAGTCTTTCCTCGGCGGTAAGCTCGGTTTCGCCCTTAGGCGTTACCTTGCCGACGAGAATGTCTCCTGCGTGAACCTCCGCGCCGATACGAACAATACCCTCGTCGTCGAGGTCTTTAAGCGCGTCGTCGGAAATATTCGGAATGTCTCGTGTTATTTCCTCCGCGCCGAGCTTCGTGTCGCGCGCCTCGCACTCGTATTCCTCCATATGAATCGAGGTAAACACGTCGTTTTTAACAAGCTCCTCGCTTATCAATACGGCGTCCTCGTAGTTATAGCCTTCCCACGTCATAAAGCCGATGAGAATGTTCTTTCCGAGCGCCAGCTCGCCGTTGTCCATAGCCGGACCGTCGGCGATGATGTCGCCCTTTTTGACCTCCTCGCCCTCAACAACGATAGGTCTTTGATTTATACATGTGCTCTGGTTAGAGCGTGTAAACTTAATTAATTTATGAACGTGTCTTTCGCCGCTCTCGCCCTTTATAACGATCTCGCTCGACGAAACCTTCTCAACAACGCCGTCCTCCTTCGCTACGACAGCGCTTCCCGAGTCCTTAGCCACCTTGTGTTCGATACCTGTTCCGACGATAGGCGAATCCGTAGTCAGAAGCGGAACTGCCTGGCACTGCATATTCGAGCCCATCAGCGCGCGGTTAGCGTCGTCGTTTTCGAGGAACGGAATACAAGCCGTAACGACCGAAACAAGCTGTCTCGGCGAAACGTCCATGTAATCGACCTCGCTCGCGGGGACTTCCAAAATCTCATCTCTGCGGCGCGCCGATACGCGCTTATCGAGGAAGTGTCCCTCCTCGTCGAGAGGCTCGTTTGCCTGCGCGATTATATAGTTATCCTCAACGTCCGCGGTCATATAGACTATCTCGTCAGTAACAACGCCCGTCGCCTTGTCGACCTTTCTGTACGGAGCTTCAACAAAGCCGTACTCGTCGATCCTCGCGAATGTCGCAAGCGATGTGATAAGACCGATGTTCGGACCTTCAGGCGTTTCTATCGGACACATTCTGCCGTAGTGCGAATAGTGAACGTCGCGGACTTCAAATCCCGCTCTTTCTCTCGAAAGACCGCCCGGACCGAGCGCGGAAATTCTTCTCTTGTGACGAAGCTCCGCCAGCGGATTCGGCTGATCCATGAACTGCGACAGCTGCGACGAGCCGAAGAACTCGTTTATTGTCGCGATGATCGGTCTTATATTTATAAGCGACGACGGCGTTATGATCTCAAGCTCCTGAACAGACATTCTCTCGCGCACCGTTCTCTCCATACGCGCGAGACCTATTCTGAACTGGTTCTGCAATAATTCTCCGACACTTCTCAAACGTCTGTTTCCGAGATGGTCGATGTCGTCTACCGAGCCTGTGCCATTCGCGAGATTTATACAGTAGTTGACCGACGCGAACATATCGTCGACCGTGATATGCTTCGGGCTTAACTCGTCCATGCGAAGCTCAAGCTGCTCTCTTATCTGCTCCTCCGTTTCGCAGCTTTCGAGTATTTCCTCGAGCACCGCGCGGCGCACCTTCTTGTTGTGTATGTCGGAAACGTCAAAATCTACGTATTCCTCAAGGTAAACCATGTCGTTTGAGAACACTCTTACCTGATTTTCCTCTATGATTATATCAACCTTGTTAACGCCCGCGCGCTCGATCGCCTCAGCCATTTCAGCCGAGATTTCGTCGCCGGCGTTTCCGAGAATTTCTCCCGTTCTCGGATCCGCTACCGTCTCCGCGAGGGTATGTCCCTTTATTCTCGGGGCGATCGCCATTTTCTTGTTGAATTTATATCTTCCCACGCGCGCCAGATCGTAACGCTTGGGGTCAAAGAACATATTCATCAGAAGCGATCTCGCGTTTTCCACGTTAAGCGGCTCGCCCGGACGGAGTCGTTTGTATATTTCAAGAAGCGCCTCGTCCTCGGATGATGTGACGTCCTTTTCAAGTGTTGAGGTGATCCTCGGATCCTCGCCGAACATGTCTATAATAGCCGCGTTCGAGCTCAAACCCATAGCTTTTAAAAGGATTGTGACCGGAAGCTTTCTCGTTCTGTCTATTCTTACCGAGAAAACGTCGTTAGAGTCGGTTTCGTATTCGAGCCACGCGCCTCTGTACGGAATGATCGTCGCCTTATAGAGCGGCTTACCGGTTTTATCGCGCTCGAATTCGTAATACATACCCGGGGATCTCGTCAACTGGCTGACGATAACGCGCTCCGCGCCGTTTATAATAAACGTGCCCTGCTCGGTCATCAGCGGGAAATCGCCCATAAAGATTTCCTGTTCCTTGATCTCGCCGGTTTCGGTGTTTATAAGCCTTACGCTTACCTTCAGGGGAGCGGCGTATTTCGCGTCTCTCTCCTTACATTCCTCAACGGAATATTTTGAATTGTAATCCATACGATAGTCATAAAATTCCAGCACGAGCTTTTCCGCGTGGTCCTTGATAGGGGAAATATCGTGGAATACTTCCTTAAGTCCTTCTTCAAGGAACCACTTGTAGGAATTTTTCTGAACCTCGATAAGATTGGGCATGTCCAAGACCTCTTTAATCTTGGAATAGCAAAGGCGTGTGTTCTTGCCCGCTTGCACTTCATGTAGCATATTATCAGATCACCTCATAAAAAATTTTGAAAATCCTCACGTAACATTCTTGTAATATTTTACCTCTTGAAATGTAAGATATAACGTGCTATAATTACAATGAAAATTATCGTAAAATGTAACCTGAAGTCTAATTTTTCAGACTACGATACAGTTTATTATATTATCACAAATCAATTGAAAAGTCAAGAGCGAAATTGACTTTTTTTCGGATTTTTATAAAATTTTTCCAAAATGCGTTCTCGCCGTCCGCGGTGTTTTTTTTTGCGATTTTTCCTTTTTTTAAAAAAATTTGCATTTTTCTCCGAAGCGTTGTATAATAGCAGTATGACATAACGCTGACGGGGGTGAATTATTTTGGACAAGTTGCTTTCAGATTTCCGTGTATGGCTTTCAACGCGCATACCGGAAGGCGCTTTTCGCGTGCTTCGTCCGTTTCTCACCGTTCAGTTCCTGATGTTCATGTTTATGGGATTTATTAACACAGCCTTCGCGGTAACCGTTGCGACGCTTCTCGATATGGTAAACAACACGTTTTTGGCGGCGGATCACCCTTTCCGCGCGTTTATGGAAATGTTCCGCACCAACTTTATCGTCGGATACGCGGCGAGCATTGTGCTGTCGTTTTTCCTCAATTCAAGGTTCACGTTTCATCAGCCGCCTACTCTCAGGCGATTTGTGAAATTTCCGATAAGCTATATACCGAATTTTCTTATACAATATATTCTTGTGTTTGTTTTCACGTCTCTGCACTGGAACTCGACGGCGGCGTATATCACAGCTGCGGTGATCGGAACGCCGGTTACGTTTTTAACTATGAAGCTTATGGTGTTCAGGCGTATAAACAAAAGCGAAAAAACAAAAAAATGAGGTGAGATTATGCTGTCACAAATTTACTCCTGCGGTCTTTCCGGCATCGAAGGCTTTACCGTTTGCGTCGAAACCGACATTTCAAACGGTCTGCCGAATTTTGACATAGTGGGACTTCCCGACGCGGCGGTGCGCGAGGCGAAGGAGCGCGTGCGCGCGTCAATCAAGAACACGGGATGTCATTTTCCGGCAAAGCATATAATTTTAAATCTCGCTCCCGCGTCGCTAAAAAAAGAGGGATCAAGCTATGACCTGCCGATAACTGTTTCGATATTGTGCGCGACGGAGCAAATAGAAGTTGACGAAAACGAAAAAACCGTTTTTATCGGCGAGCTTTCGCTTGACGGAACGGTAAACTCGGTTTCGGGCGTACTGCCGATGGTGATTTCCGCATACAAAAACGGATTCACCCGCGCGTTTGTTCCGAAAGCGAACGCGAACGAAGCGGCTGTCATAGACGGTATGGAAATATACCCCGTAGAAAAGCTCGCCGACATATGCGAGCATTTCTGCCACATCCGCCGCATCGAGCCGCACCGTGTAAATCTGAATGAATTTTTCGCGAAACGAAACGACACGGCGCTCGATTTCTGCGACGTTAAGGGACAGGAAAACGTTAAACGCGCGCTTGAAATAGCGGCGGCGGGCAATCACAACGTGCTTTTAATCGGAAGTCCCGGAACGGGCAAAACGATGCTCGCGCAGAGAATGCCGGGCATTCTTCCGGATTTGACATTTGACGAGGCGCTCGACGTTACGAAGATCCACTCAATCGCGGGACTCCTCCCGAGCGACACACCGCTGATAGTAAACCGTCCGTTCCGCAGCCCGCACCATACTATTTCACCGTCAGGACTTTCGGGCGGCGGCACTGTTCCGCGTCCGGGAGAGCTTTCTTTGGCGCACAACGGAATACTCTTTCTCGACGAGCTTCCCGAATTTCGGCGCGACGTTTTGGAAGTGCTCCGCCAGCCATTGGAGGACAACGAGGTGACAATATCGCGCGTAAACGCGACGCTTACATATCCGTGCAACATAATGCTCATAGCGAGCATGAACCCGTGCAAATGCGGCTATTTGGGCGATCCGCGCCGCGAATGTACCTGTACTCCCGCGTCGATAAACAAATACAGAAGCAGAATTTCCGGTCCGCTTCTCGACAGAATCGATATTCAAGTCGAGGTAAACAGCGTGGAATACGACGATTTAAGCTCAATCGAAAAGGGCGAAACGAGCGCGGAGATAAAGGAGCGCGTAAACAGGACGCGTCAGATACAGCTTGAACGCTACAAAAATCTGAATATCCATTCAAACTCGCAGTTGACAGCGGGAATGTTACAGGAATTTTGTCCGCTCGACGAGGAGTCGAACAAGCTGTTAAAAATGTCATTTGACAGTCTCGGACTAAGCGCGAGAGCGCACAGCAGGATACTGAAGGTCGCGCGCACGATAGCGGATCTGGAGCAGACAAAGGACATAAACGCCGCGCACATCGCGGAGGCGGTGCAATACAGAAATTTGGATAGAAAATATTTCGGATAATTCTTGACTTTTAAGCTGCTTTATGATAGAATGTAAGCAAGAGGATAACTTCGGTTATTCCTACACGTAAATGATTAATTTTAAATTAACCGCTTACTGGTTCAGAGTAGGCGGTTATTTCTTATCTATGTATTTTATTATTTTTAATAAAATAAGCAGTTCTATGATGGTGCAAATATGCTCCAAAATAACAGCATTCATAGACCGGCACCCCCATTCTATCGAAATTTCGGAAAATCCGATTAAAAAGCGCCGGAATAACCGCATACCCTCTTGCTATGTCTTTATTATACTATTTATATACTTTTTTGTCAATAAATTATATTTCCCCTTGATTTTTTATGTCTCGGAAGAAAATATTTCGGATAAATCTTGACTTTTTTATCTTGTTATGATAGAATGTAAGCAGAAGGATAACATCGGTTATTCTGATAAGTAATGATTAAACAAATTTAACCGCTTACTGTCCAGAGTAGGCGGTTATTTCTTATCTATGTATTTTATGATTTTTAATAAAATCAACAGTTCTATGATGGTACATATATGTTCCAAGATAGCAACACTTATAGACTGACACCCCCATTCTATCAGATTTCGGATAAAATCCGATTTCAAAGGTATCAGAATAACCGCGAACCCTTCTGCTATGTCTTTATTATACTATTTATATACTTTTTTATCAATAAATTATATTTCCCCTTGATTTTTATGAGTGAAATCCCTTTCCGGAGCGGACTGTATTAATGAAAGCGCTTTTAATACGTAAACACAGGAGGTACAAAAAATGACCGACGGCGAAATTATCACGCTGCTCATGCGCGAGCCGGAGCGCGGATTCGCGGCTCTTGTCGAGATTTACGGCGGAGTGGTGAAAACAGTCTGCAAAAATACTCTATCGGGCTTCGGACGCGAGGATATAGAGGAAGCGGCGGCGGACAGCTTTATAGGACTTTGGCGGTCGCGCGAAAAGCTTTTGGAGGCGGCTTCGCTCAAAGGCTATCTTATAGGGATCGCGCGAAACTGCGCGCTCGACAAAATGCGCTCGGTGCTGAAAATCGCGCCGTCCGCCGCGATTGACTCCGACATTGATGCTGATTTGACCGACGAAATAGCACGCCGCGCGAACATAGAAATCGTACGCAAAACAATCGGCGCGATGCCGCCGTTCGAGCGTGAAATATTCGTTAGGCGGTATTATCTGTACGAGCCGGTCAAGTCAATAGCGCGTCATATTGGCTGTAATGAGAAGAAAGTGGAAAACACTCTACACCGCTACAAGGAAAAGCTGAAATCAGAGCTCATTAAGGGAGGTATCAACATATGAACGGAATAGACGAAATTTTACACAATATAGAGCTTGACGACGATTACTCCGAGCCGCTCACGCGCGCGGAACAAAAACGAATTTTGAGCATAATAAATAACAAAACGGGAATTGCGCCCAAAAGGAAAAAACGGCATATCGCGCGGACGCTGCTCATTGCCGCCTGCGTCACCGCTCTGCTTGCCGTAACAACCGCGCTTGCGGCGTACTTTATGGAGCTTGAAAAACCGCTCGGCGATATGCTCGGCGTTACGGAGGAAAATTTTGATGAAATAGCAAACGCGGTAGACGCGC
The DNA here is from genome assembly GCA_947627795.1 of uncultured Clostridia bacterium. GTDB lineage: Bacteria > Bacillota > Clostridia > UBA1381 > UBA1381 > CANQXJ01. Next base: position 10,305 of record CANQXJ010000013.1, on the reverse strand, counting down.
CCGTGTGCTCCGTTACCGATAACGGCGTTACGGTGAACGTGCTGCAAACGCTCGCCGATTCGCGGACGGTCTACGCGGTATTTGAAGTGATCGCGCCGGAGAATGTTAAAATGGAACAGTGGTACGAGTTTGAAAGGTATCATTTTTTCCCTGCGGACTCGTATGATCATCCGGAAAAATACGGCTCGTTTTCAATGGACGTATCGGTCGTTGAAGCGGATGGCAACAGAATGAAATGCATAGCGACGGCGGACGGCTTTACGAAAGAGCTGCCCGACTGCGAATGGATGCTGGAGCTTGAAAATATCGGTAATTTTAAAGGCGCGGAACCAAATCACGAATGGAACGGATATATTGATGGGAAATGGACTATCAAATGGAACTACAGCAGCGAGAAAAATCCCGAAACAAAGCGCGTTCCCGTCAATATTCCGCTCGGTGACGGCGCGCGGGATATATCTATTACCGACATAACGCTCACGCCGATTTCCGCGCTGTTTGAAATCGAAGGCGTACTGACCGAGGACGAAGTTACCGAAATTCAGACCGACGACGCACGCATGTTGGATAAATTCCGTGAGATAGACGATACCGCGTGTGATTCAAATTTGTCGGTAAAAACAAACGACGGAATAATTGACTGGCAGCATGGTTGTGAAACATCCCATATGGGCGGTCAGGACGGAAATCTGATAAAATATCGGTATTATATGCGATTTGACAATATAATCGAAATGGACGACATCAAAAGCGTTATCGTAAACGGCGTTGAATATCCTATAGAGTAAAACGAAGCCGCCCCGAAGGGCGGCTTCGCCTTGTTTTGTTATCTGTTTCATGGAAGGTATCAACATGAGAAACACGCATTATAACTTAGTCGCATACTCTTATAAACAAGTCCCAATCCCAATATTTCGTCTCCGCATTACAGCCTGCGCGGTCAAAGAAGCCGCCGAACAGATTTTCACTTATTGATCCTTTAACAGCCATTGCGCTGCAATCATTCGCATTATGATAACCGTTTATATCTACGGCGTTCATGTCGTTCTTCTCCAGAGTCAGCGTCCATGTATCGTTTATATCATATTCCTTTACCTCATTGCCGTACATATTTCTGTACACGTCGTCAGCGCCGTGAACATCATCTAAATATTTTTCCGCCGCCGCGCCGGTATAGGTTCTGTCGGCAATATATCTGTCAAAATAATCCCAGCCGAACCAAAAGTAGGTATAATTTTTCGAGATGTTTTCCATTTCGTCAATAGTCATTCTCACAACGTTTTTCGCGGGATTTCCGGCTTTATCGTAGATATTGTATTCGATATAGTCATAATTATGAATGATATATTCGATATACTGCATAGGCACATACGTTACTCCGTCCTTCATTACGGGCGCATTCGCCATCGGGACGGTTACTCCGTATTTCGTCGGAACGTGTATAACGCCGTCCTGTTCAAACTTGGCTGCCGTGTGGTAAACATCAGTCATTTCCGGCTTGCCTATCGCCATTTTGTAAATTTCCACAGCGCCGAAGCCCTCTTTAATGTCGGTATATTTGTTCATGTTGAAGCAAACCTTCGCTGTTATTTCGCCGTTGTCGTAGCCGATAAAATCATCCGCTCCGCCGGCGTTCGCGCCGACAGCCGAAAGCGTTTCACGAAGCGGCACGTATACAGCCTCGTCCTGCACGAACGGCTCGTTCGCGTATTCGATTTTTTCGAAATCCTTTCCGAAAAGCACGTCTACCGTGTAATCGTTTTCCATAGCTCCCTGCAGCATACCGCTCGCGAAAACCGTTGTCGAGCAGAGCAGCATTGCCGCCGCGGCTGATACAGCCGTCATTAATTTGTTTTTACTTTTTAAATTCCTAATCATAGCAAACCTCCTGATAATCAAATCCTTGCCGCCGACCATCTGAGTGGTGAGCGGTCTTTTGCCTTGTATCGAATAGGAGATAAGCCTCAGAATCACGCTCATATACCGTTTGCGTTCAAGCTCCGACAAGCCGCGCACAGCCGCCGCGTCGCATGAGATTTCACATTCCTCGTCTATCTGCTTCATGGCGAGATATATGAAGGGATTGAACCAATGCGCGCAGCTCACGATCATCGCGAACCATTTATACAGCAAATCGCGTCTGCGGTAATGCGTAAGCTCGTGCTTTAGTATGTAGTCGATCTCGCCGTCCACGACCGAGTCGGGCAAAAGCAGCGTAGGACGCGTAAGCCCTATCAGAAGCGGCGCGCCGAGCGCGGCTGTTTTGCGTACCGGTATATGTATGTCGCGGTCAATATCCGTGGGATACGAGAGCCTATGCACATTTTTAAAAAATACGAAATACCTTGCGATTTTTACGGCAAATACCGCAGCCGCGCCGATAAGCCATATAAACGCCGCGAGTTCAAGCGCAATGTCGGGAATACCCCGTGCAGCCGCTTTCGCGTTTTCGGCTATCGCAATCGGGCTGATTTTGTCCGTATTCGCCCCGATTTGCTGAACAACGGGAGTTAAATCCATTTCGGCAGTCTGCGCCGCTTTGGTTGTTTCTGCTATATTCGTCCGCGCCGCCGTTTCATATGATGTTACCGTTCGCGGCGGTTTTATCGAAATCGGCAGAAGCATTACCGCGAGCACGCCGAGCCACATATAATACTGCCACGCCGCGCCGAAACGCTTTTCCGTAATCGGTCTTAAAAGCGTAAGCGCGATCGTGAACGCCGCGCCGACCGCCGACATAAGCAGCACGCTTTCAAAAATCCGCGTCATTTCCGTCACCTCTTATAAATCAAACATCTTCCGTATTTCATCAATGTCGCTTTCCGTCATCTTGCCGCTTGTAAACAGCGACACGGCAAGCTCTCTCGCCGAACCGTTATATAGCTTTGAAACAAGATTGTCGGTCTGCGTTTTCTTATACTCCTCCCTGTCGAGGAGCGGCGTGTAGAAATTTGTTCTTCCCCTTTTATCCGCCTTAACCGCGCCCTTTTCCTCAAGTCGTATCAGAAGCGTTCCGACCGTCTTATATTTCCATTTGCTGTTTTCGAGGCTATCGCACACGTCCTGCACGCTCATCGGCTCGTCAGCCGCCCACAGCGTTTGCATAACCTCCAGTTCCGCGTTACTGATATTATCCGCTTTTTTCATTCCGAGTCACTCCTTTTTAGTCTTACAGCTGTAAGTTAATTATATCTTACACCTGTAAGAATGATTTGTCAAGAGGTTTTTGAAAATTTTTTGTAAAAATAAATTATGATTTATCTGCGTATCAGCGGCGTGGGTGTAGGGGCGAACCGTGTTCGCCCGCATGTGCGATACATTGGGAACGGGCGAACACGGTTCGCCCCTACGAAAGGCCCCCTTGTTAAAGGGGGCTGGCAGCGTAGCTGACTGGGGGATTCGTTCGCTGTTTTCAAAAAAGAATCCCTCCACCGCTACGCGGTCCCCCTCCCTTTGACAAGGGAGGCTTATACCGCTAAATCATAATTTACCGCATCAATCTCAGCAATTCGCGCCTCGCCTCGGAAACGGTGGACTTCGAAAAATCCGCTTCGATTCCATCCGCTTTGTTTAGCACCTCCAGCAAATGCGATATTCTCGGCAGACGCAGGTTGTGGCTTCTGAGCATTTCGGGATTGGAAAAAATCTCACTTTTCGCCCCTTCCGCGATGATTTTTCCGCCGTCGAGCACATACGCGTAATCCATATATACCGCCGCCGTGTCGATATCGTGCGTCGCCATTACTATAGTCGCGCCTTCCGCGCAGAGCTTTTCGAGAAGCCGCATTAATTCGCTCACGCCGCGCGGATCAAGCCCCGCCGTCGGCTCGTCGAGAATTATTATTTCCGGCTCCATAACGAGCACCCCCGCGATCGCAACGCGCTTTTTCTGCCCGAAGCTCAGCGCGTGGACGGGCTTTTCCTTAAGCTCCGTCACACCCGTTTTTTCCATAGCTTCATTGACGCGCCTTCTCACCTCGTCCTCGAGCAAGCCCAAATTCACCGCGCCGAACGAAATATCCTTTTCCACCGACGCGGAAAAAAGCTGGTCGTCGGGATCCTGAAAAACTATCCCGACATTTTTTCGCATTTCGCGGATCGATTTTTTATCGTACTTCACAAGCTGTCCCTTAAAATAAATCTCGCCCGACGACGGCTTTAAAATGCCGTTCAAATTCAGAAACAGCGTTGATTTCCCCGCGCCGTTCGCGCCGAGCACAGCCGTTATTTTGCCGCGCTCGAACGAAACGCTGACGTTATCGAGCGCCCTTTTGCCGTCGTCGTAGCTGTAGCAGAGATTTTTCGTTTCGATAATTTTCATATTCCCCACCTCCGGCAAAGGAAAGCGAACGCCGCGTAAATCACAGCCGCAAGAGCCGCGAGCACATATTGATACGGCTTTTTCTCATGCTCGTCCGAAAGCACCGCGACCGCGCCCTCGTAGCCGCGCGCCTCCATTGCCGTATACGCTCTGTCGGCTCTTTCAAAAGCGTTAATGAACAGATTCGCCGCAAGCGCTCCGGTCGATTTGTAGCTCGTTTTAAGCGATGAATACCCCAGCCGCGCATCCTGCGCGGTTCGCATTTTGCGCGCCGTTTCGAACAGCACAAATATGTATCGGTACACAAGCTCGGTAATTTCCGCGAAAAATGCCGGCAGCGGACTTTTCCTGAGAAGCGTCAGCAAATCGTTCATCGGCGTTGTGAGCGAGAGAAAATACATACAGCTCACCGCCCCAAAGCACTTCGCCGCCGCCCTCGCCGCCATGATAAGCCCCGCCTTGCCTATTCCGTAAAACCGCGCTCCGATACGCGCGCAAATCAGCATATCCGACGGAATATCCGACGCGGTAAACGCTATCGCGACAGTTCCGGCGATGATAAAAAACATCGGGATTTTCATAAGCTTCACGACCGTTTTAACAGGCGCGCCGCCCGCGAATATCACAAGCGACAGCATCACAGCCGTCGCGGCAAAGCTCGCTGCGAAGCTGTCCGCCGCGACGCATATTATCATAAACGCGAGTGCAAACAGCGTTTTCAAAAGCGGATCGGCATTCCTGAGCTTCGACATATACGCAGTTTTTTCTATAATCATTGTTCTTCCTTCTTTTTCGACGTAAGCCTACCAATCGCAAAGCCGCAGATACCCGCGCCTATCGCTGCCTGTACGCAGAACAGCAGCGACTCGATCTCTCCCGAGGGCGGCTCCCATACGGGCTCGGCTATCGGCACAAAATCCGCGTCGACCTCGCTCACCGCGTCCGCGCCCGCGTCGTCCGAGCCGCCGAACTCGTTGCCGCCCATAAACAAAAGCGGCACGGCTATAATTATAAGAAGCACTATAACAAGAATAGTATTTTTAACCCATAATTTCATTGCAAATCCCCCTTTTAAATCACACTGAGCCGCTGTAATTCCTTTTGGCAGCTCGCCTCGAGAACGTTAAAAATTATCACCGACAAAATTCCCTCTGCAATCGCGATAGGCACCTGTGTCGGGGCGAATATGCCCATGAATTTCACAAGCGAAAACATAAACCCGTTCGCCGCGTCGGGGTGCGCCAGCGCGAGCTGTACCGACGTTATGACGTATGTGAACAAATCGCCGAGCGTCGCCGCCAAAAAAACACCGACAGCCTTGTTGACGTTCATTTTTTTGCACAGCCTGTAAATGCCGTAGGAAAGAAACGGACCGGCGATAGCCATTGAAAACGTGTTCGCCCCCAAAGTCGTAAACCCGCCGTGCGCGAGCAAAAGCGCCTGGAAAATCAGCACGATTATGCCGAGAAGCGACATTACCGGCGCGCCGAAAAGCACAGCGCCCAGTCCCGTACCCGTGGGATGCGAACAGCTTCCCGTCACCGACGGGATCTTAAGTGATGAAATGATGAACACGAACGCGCCCGAAAGCGCCAAAAGGATTTTCGTTCTGCCGTCGCTTTTCATCTGCTTTTTCATGTCGATTCCACCCCAGATAAGGAACGGAACGCACAGAACGCCCCACAATATGCAGTATCCGACGGGCAGATAGCCCTCCATGATATGCATAGCGCTCGCGTTCAAAGCAGGTACAACAAGCAGAACGGACAGTACCGCGACGAGGATCTTCACCTTGTCGCATTTCTTGTTTACTAACATAAAATCTACTCCTTTCGCGCCGCCCGTTAGTAAAGCGGCAAATAATAAATTTTGTGTCAGCACAAGTGATACTACCGCTGCGATGTGTGATAAAAAGGTACGCAAAAAAAGCGTTCCTCTGCACACGACCCATCGCTCGTAGGAACAAATGTGCGCGTTTCGGGCGGGCGATCCGACTGTTACGGCAGCGTGACTGCGGAGGATTTGCGCCTCGCTTCTCCCTTTAAAAACGCACTTCCGCCCTCGCGGACATACGTTTACCGGAAACGGATATTTTATATCGAATATATTGTAGCATTTTTCACGCGCGTTTGCAAGCGTTTCGGCTTGTTTAAATCTGTATTTTTCACTTTTTTCAAAAAATTTAAGACATTTTTAAGAAAAGTATGGTATACTTGATATATACAAAAAAATAAGGAGGAATTGCTATGCGTTTGCTTGTCGTTGAGGACGAGATCCATCTCGCGGAGGCTGTCGCGCATATTTTGAAAAAGAACAACTATACCGTCGATGTGGCATACGACGGCGAGAGCGGGCTTGACAACGCTTTGAGCGGCATTTATGACGTTATCGTACTTGATATAATGCTCCCGAAAATTGACGGGATCACAATTTTAAAGAGGCTTCGCGGCGAAGGCGTGGGTGTTCCGGTGATACTCTTAACCGCCAAAAGCGACGTTTCCGACAAGGTGCTCGGGCTCGACAGCGGCGCGGACGACTACCTCGCGAAGCCCTTTAACACAGAGGAGCTTCTCGCCCGAATACGCGCGCTCGGGCGCAGACGCGGCGAAATAAAGGACACAAATCAGCTTTCGTTCGGCGATATAACGCTTAACACATCGTCCTTAAAGCTCTCGCGCGGCGCGGAGGAAATAAGCCTGACGCTGAAGGAGGCGGAGCTTTTGGAGTTTCTTATGCTCCGCAAAAACATGGTCGCGCCGAAGGAGCAGATAATCGAAAAGCTGTGGGGATTTGAGAGCGAGGCGGAGGCGAACCACGTCGAGGTGTACGTGTCGTTTCTTCGGAAAAAGCTGAATTTCGTACATTCGAAAACGACAATAAGCACGGTGCGCGGAGTGGGCTACACGCTCACGGAACAGGAGTAGGATATGTTTAAAAAACTCAGGAATAAGCTGTTGATAACAAATATAATCATAATCGCGGCGCTGCTTTTCGCAAGCTTTTCCGTTATTTTTGCGATGACGTACAGCAACGTACGCAACGGCATAAATTCTCAGCTCGAGCGCGGTCTGCAAATGGTGCGCGGTCCGGAAGCCGATAAGCCCGATAAAGCGGAGGGACACAGGGACAAGCCCCCGATGATAAACAACACTCCCGATAAACGGCGCAATTTTGAACCGGCTTTTTCGCTGCGAACAGATGAAAACGGAAATATTCTGACTTTATATTCTATTTTTTCGATAGAAAGCGAATTTTATAAAGATATCATTTCTGACGTAATTGATAAATACACCGAAGGAGTAAAGCCTTCCGGGACAGTCCGCGAACTGAACAATGAAATATGGGAATACAGAGCGGAGAAAACGCCGGAGGGATACTCTATCGCGTTTCTCGAGATCTCGTCGGAGCGCGCGTTTTTGCGAAATCTCATAATCGCTCTGCTGCTCGTGATGATCGCCGCGCTGACGGCTGCGCTTCTGATAAGCTTGAATATCGCCAACCGCTCGATCAAGCCTATCGAGGAATCATACAACAAACAGAAGCAATTCGTTGCCGACGCGTCGCACGAATTAAAAACGCCGCTCACGACGATAAACACAAACGTGGACGTGCTGCTATCGCGCGACGACACGGACGCGGAGGAGCGCAAGTGGCTCGGCTATGTCAAGGATGAAACGGAGCGCATGACGAAGCTCACGAACGACCTGCTCTATCTCGCGCGGCTCGACCATTCCGAAAACAGCGTTATCATGAGCCGCGTATCGTTCTCCGAAGCTGTCGAGAGCGTGATACTCACAATGGAGGCGGTCGCTTTCGAGAAGGATATAAACCTCGCCTACAGCGTGGAGCCCGGCGTTTACGTCATGTCGTCGGCGGAGCAGCTGAAGCAGCTTGTCATAATCCTTCTCGACAATGCGATAAAGTACACGCCACGGGGCGGAAGCATTGACATAAAGCTGTCGGCGCAGGCTGTTCTGACGGTGAAAAATACGGGAGAGGGCATAAGCGCGGAGGACTGTGAGCAGATATTCGAGCGTTTCTACCGCTCCGACAAATCGCGCGCCCGCGGCAGCGGCGGCTACGGACTCGGTCTTGCGATCGCAAAGTCGATAGCCGAATCCGCCAAAGGCACAATAACCGCGTCCTCCAAGCTCGGCGAATACACAAAATTCACCGTAAAACTGCCCCAAGCGAAATAACCTCGCAGCAATAAATGCTTCCCTTTTTACTGCGGTTTGAAACAGAACGTTAAAACCAAAGAGAGGATTTAAGCTTAATCCTCTCTTTATTGTTTTATTTAATTATCAGTAAATTCAAGTTTAACCGTTTCGGGTGAAACATTCAGTGTATCTTTTATTTTAAATTTTTGACCGTCCGCCACGCTTTCAAATATTAAACCGTTATCAATCACAAATCCGCCCTTGTCATAGCATATTAAATTAATGCTGCAAGTGTCGCTTCCCGTTACAACACCAACCATTTCATACGAAATTATCAACTCGCCCGAATATGATAATTCAGTATTTGTTATTTTGAATGATTCTATATCTGTTGTTTTCCACCAACGACCTGTGCTATAATATTTATCCAATTTGAATGAAGTATCGTATTGGATGCTTGATTTACTGCCTGCAGTATTGTTTATGGAATTATCATTATTGCTGTTTATGGTCTCTGTGTGATTGGCCTGGTCCGTCAATGTTATTCTATTGTTTTCAAAACCAACATTGAACCCGCCGACAACATCAGCAATATCCCGCAGCTTAAAATATGTGCTGCCATCAATATTATAGCCTTCCATAGAAACACTGTTTCCGTTATATGTAACCGGAAACGGATTATCCACAGCTGTATAATACGCGGCAAACACAACTATTGAGTCTGCAATTACAACACCCGATATAATTCCTGTAATAAATCCCTGCAGCAATTTTTTCATTTTTATACCCTCCCATATTATATGTTGTATTTTATGTTAATAATTATAACATATATTTATAACCAACGTCAAGATAAAATATATGTGAGGTGTAAAAAATGAACGAAAAACTAATTATAAACAAGAAAAATTTAAAAGGCGAGGACGGATATAAAACATTTTCCATTAGAGTTAAGGAGGAAATCGTATTTAAGCTGAATGAATTATCTAAAGAAACCAATCGTTCAAGAAACGAATTGATAAATATATTACTGGAATATGCGATAAAGAACAGTAAAGTAATGCCCGATTAAAATAACAGAAATCCTTGATTTTTATAATACAATGGTACTCAATGCGTTAAAACAAAAGAAAGCGAAAGGATGATTTTTTTCATCTTTTCGCTTTTTGAGTATCATATTTCCTACAGGTTTATCTCTCATCGCTATTACGGAAAGTTTTTATATATAATATTCAAAATTATCCGAAACATTTTCGGCTTCGCGCGCCAAATCGGCTATGGTTGTGCCGTCTATATACGTTTTTATCGCGTCATACAGCCCTGTCCAGAATTTTATCGTCGGACACGCGTTTCTTCTCGGGCAAAGATTCTCTCCGCCCTCCAAACATGACACGGGCGCCATATCGCCTTCGGTGACTCTTAAAATATCGCCGACGGTGTATTCCTCCGGTTTTCGCGTCATTTTGTATCCGCCCTGAGAACCGCGGCGGCTTTTCAAATACCCCGCCTTGCAGAGAGCGTTCACTATTTGCTCAAGATATTTCAGCGATATACCCTCTCTTTCGGAAACGTCCTTCAGCAACACATTGCCGCCGTTCGAGTGCAGCGCTATGTCGATCATAAGACGCAGCGCGTACCTGCCTTTTGTGGATATCTTCATAAAAGCGCGCTCCCTTCATTCATACTTATCCGATATGAATATTATATCACACTTTTCGCCGTATGTCAACAGCCGGATTACCGCATACACGTCAATCTAATTTATTAACAAAGTTGTAACATTAATCAAAGCAAGAAAAAAGTGCAGAAATTCAGTGAGATTGT
>CANQXJ010000012.1 GCA_947627795.1 uncultured Clostridia bacterium | reverse complement strand
CTTACGTGTTGAAGGATGAGATTTAGGAAGGCACAGCAGGAGGAATGACAGTGAAAGTAGTAAAGAGAAATTGTGAAACGGTAGATTTTGACAAGAGTAAAATTGTCAATGCAATCTTAAAGGCTATGCAAAATGGAAGCGGCATTGTCAAACAGAAAATAGCCGAAGACATAGCCGATGAAATTTATAACGAAAATCAGAACAAGGATGAACTCGACATCTACACAATCGAGCAGCTTGTCTTTGATAAACTGATAGCCAAGCGACAAAAACTTACAGCCAGAGCTTATGAGGGATATCGCAGCGTCAGAGAGTTTCAGCGCAATAACGCCAATACCACCGATAACGAGATACAAGAACTTCTCGACGGTGAGAGCGATTACTGGCAGAACGAGAATTCAAATAAGAATGCCACTCTTGTGACGACACAGCGAGATTATATGGCGGGCATAACCAGTCAGGATATTACAAGGCGTTGCCTGCTTCCGCCCGATATAGTTCAAGCGCATGACGAAGGAATAATCCACTTCCATGACATGGACTATTTCGGTCAGCGTACACTCCATAACTGCGACTTGGTGAATCTCGAAGATATGCTCCAGAACGGTACGGTCATAAGCGGCACAATGATTGAGAAACCTCATTCCTTTGCTACGGCTTGTAATATAGCCACGCAGATTATCGCTCAGGTGGCGAGTTGCCAGTATGGTGGACAAAGCATAACGCTGTCGCATTTAGCACCGTTCGTAGACGTTAGCCGAAAGAAAATCCGTAAGGAAGTTGAATATGAGATTAAAGACATGATGGGCATGGACGGTGCAAGCGAGGCTCAGATAAATGAAATCACTGAGCGTCGAGTACGCGAGGAAATCCGCAGAGGCGTCCAGACTATTCAATATCAGGTTATCACTCTTATGACAACCAATGGTCAATCGCCGTTCCTGACAGTGTTCATGTACCTCAACGAAGTCTCTGACCAACAGACCAAAAAAGACCTCGCTATTATTATAGAAGAAACTCTGAAGCAGCGTATTGAAGGCGTCAAGAACGAAGTGGGCGCGTGGGTAACTCCTGCGTTTCCAAAGCTGATTTATGTACTTGAAGAAGATAACATCTATGAAAACTCGCCGTACTGGTATCTTACAGAGCTTGCGGCGAAGTGTACTGCGAAGCATTTGGTGCCTGATTACATATCTGAAAAGATGATGTTAAAACTCAAAATCGACTCAAATGGCAACGGTAATTGCTATCCCTGTATGGGTTGTCGAAGTTTCCTCACTCCCTATGTAGACGAAAACGGTAAGCCGAAATATTACGGAAGGTTCAATCAAGGCGTTGTAACAATCAACCTTGTAGACATAGCTCTGTCGTCGGGAGGCGACATGGACGAATTCTGGAACACCTTTGAGGAACGCGCAGAGCTTTGTCATAAGGCTCTCCAGTACAGGCACAAACGATTAGAGGGCACGTTATCTGATGTGGCTCCAATCCTATGGCAATCAAGGAACGCTACGTTCATATTGACGACCACGTACACAAGGAGATCATATGAGATATGCGCAAATGCGGAAAATGGATATAAGTAACGGCGAAGGAATTGGCGTAGCCCTGTTTGTGCAGGGCTGCCATTTCCACTGCCCCAACTGTTTCAATTCCGAAACATGGGATTTTAACGGCGGTAAAGAATGGACGGACGAGATTGCCGACAAGTTCTTAGATTTAGCCGATAAGCCGCAAATCAAACGTATCAGCATCTTGGGTGGCGAACCGTTAGCCGAAGAAAACATATATGCCATCTGGACATTATTGAGAAACATCCGCAGTCGCTTTGGCGACTCAAAAAAAGTATGGTTATACACCGGCTACACGTGGGAGGAATTATTATCATATGTCTTTGAGGATTCTATTGCCAGCAGGATAATACGACTCTATATTGTACAGCTATGTGATATACTGGTAGACGGCAGATACGTTGACTCTCTCAAAGACTACAAACTCAAATGGCGCGGAAGCAGTAATCAGCGAGTAATAGACGTGGCGGCATCCGTCAAAGACGACTGGAAGGTACATCTATGGACAGAGTAAACAACACCTACCACCGCATCCTACGCTTCATAGAGACCAATCTGCACGTCCACCCAACAGAACAACAGAAACTCAATCTCAAATACCTGCTCGACGATGACGTCCAAAATCTCCTACAGCAGCTATATGAGCAAAACAAAACAGAATAGCAACAGAGGGTGTTTCAGCCAGAGACGCCCTCTGTAAAGCCAAGAAAGGATAACTAATGGAAGCTAAAGCAAACAAACTATATTGGGCAAAGGTACGACCCAATGCCATTATTCCAACCAAAAACAGAGAAGACGCAGGCTACGACATATACGCCTGCTTTGACGAAGCTTATATAATGATACCTCCACACAGAACCGCATCTATTCCCACCGGCATAGCCTGTGCAGTGCGAGATAAGTATTATCTACAAGTACAAGAGCGAGGCTCAACAGGCTCGATCGGCATGAAATACGGCGCAGGAGTCATAGATAGCGGCTATAGAGGCGAGATATTTATTGTTATCACCAATACCAATGACGTGCCGATAATGATTGCGTCAGAGGATAAGCGATGGATAGCAGAAGGATTCGGCGCAGATGATGCTATAATATATCCCCCCCGAAAAAGCCATAGCACAGCTCGTCGTACACATTGTCATGGACATGGACGAGCAGGAGATACCGTATGAGATGCTAAAAGAGATACCGTCTAAGCGAGGGGACGGCGCTTTGGGGAGTAGTGGGAAGTAGGGGGAGGAATAGGATGGACGATATAAGAAAGCAACTCAAACTCAATAATTTTTGCGATGAATACGATATGAGCCGCAACACCGTATTAGAATTAATAGCGTCCAGACACTTTCCCGCATACAAAATCGGCGGAAGATGGTACGTTGACATAGATGAATTTATGGATTGGAGAAAAAATATAACAAAATAATGTTGATAAAAGCCAAACACTATGATATTATATATGTGTATTATAATGTGTTTGGCTTTTCCAGATTTTACAGAAAGGAGTTTAATAAGTGGGGAAAAGCACGAATACCAAACGCAAAGACGGAAGATATTGCAAACAAAAAGTAATCGGCAGAGACGAAAACGGCAAAAGAATTGTTAAGTCATTCTATGACACAAACTGGACGAGACTTGAAAAGAGTGTGGCTCAATACGAGGGATCGGGGCTTCTGGGATTGGTTGAACAAAAATACACCATAGAAGATTGCTACAACTCATGGATTGCCACAAAATACTCATTAGCGGACAGCACAATACGAAATTATCAATCCGCTTTTAAGCAATTAGGAAACCTTAGATACAAACTGATTGGCGAGTGTCGTCCAATGGACATACAGACGCTTTACGCAGAGCTACGTAAGAAGAAAAATCCTTGGGTAATAGAAGGGCTTCATATTGTGCTCAAACAAGTGTTCGAGTTTGCCAAGAACAATGATATTATACCTAAAAATATCATTAACGTTATCGAAGCGCCAAAAAAGGTACGAGGTAAACGGCGAGGACTAACCGAGGAGGAGCGTCAAGCTTTTGATTTAGCCATGAGCAAAATGAACACATGGCAACAAAATTTTGTTATGATGTGTATGCTTACCGGTATGCGGCGAAATGAAATTCTTGCGCTCACAAAGCGCGATATTGATTTCACTAACGGTGTAATCCACGTTAATAAAATGGTAGCCTATAAAGATAATGGTGAGCCGTATATCAAAAACTCGCTAAAAACCGAAGCGGGGTTTAGGAATATTCCACTATTTACGGAGCTGCGAGAACGTATCGGGCCATACGTGAAAAGCCTTCCCTACGATGACGCATTCTTGTTTGTAACAAAGACAGGAACACTAATCAGTAATGGGAACTTTGAAAGCCGATGGCGAACTATTCTGAAAAAGGTAAATCAATTTCTACCCGAAAACAAGACGACCTCGGTTACACCGCATTATTTCCGCCACGATTTTGCGACAAATCTTTTTTATGCAGGGGTAGATTTAAAGGCAATCCAATACATTATGGGGCACACAAGTTTGAACATAACTATGAATATTTATACAGAATTAAGAATAAATATTCAAGACGTCAACGCCCAATTTTCAACCTACCAAAAAACAGGTCAGTCAAAAGTCAGTCAAACCTTCCCGAAACGGAAAATTCAACACCCAAAATATCGCATGGTTAAGCCATATTTTGTTAATGCATAAAAAATCTTTACAACTGTCTTGACACGTGTAAAGAAATATGCTATACTATACCCATAAGAAAACAAACCACAACCCGAAAGGAACAAAAAATGAACGAAATAAACGAAAAAAAGGAAAAAATAGAACAGCTGAAAAAAGAAAAAAACGCCATAATTTTAGCACATTATTATACGGTTGACGAGGTACAGGACGTCGCCGACTACATCGGCGATTCGTACGCGCTCGCGAAAACGGCTAAGAGCTGCGACGCGGACACGATAGTTTTCTGCGGCGTGTCGTTCATGGGCGAGAGCGCGAAGATTTTAAATCCCGAAAAGACAGTGCTTATGCCTGATTTGCTCGCGGACTGCCCGATGGCGCATATGGCGGATATTGAAAAAATCGAGGAGATGCGCGAAAAGTACGATGATTTGGCGGTGGTCTGCTACATCAATTCCACCGCGGAACTCAAATGTCACAGCGACGTATGCGTAACATCGTCGAACGCGGTGAAAATCGTAAAAGCGCTGCCGAACAAAAACATATTTTTCATCCCCGATGAAAACCTCGGACGCTATGTCGCGAAGCAGGTGCCGGAGAAAAACTTCATATTCAACGACGGCTTCTGCCACGTCCACGTCTCGTTTGCGGCTGCGGACATACTTAAATTAAAGGAAAAATACCCCGCCGCGCAGGTTTTGGCGCACCCCGAGTGCAGGGAGGAAATACTCGCGCTTGCCGACTATATCGGAAGCACCTCGGGCATAATAGACTATGCGACCGAAACCGGATGCAATGAGTTTATCGTCTGCACCGAGCGCGGAGTTGAGTACAAATTAAAACAGCAAAATCCGGGCAAGAAATTCTATTTCCCGGGAGTCAAGTGGTTCTGTCCGAACATGAAGCGCAACTCGCTCGACAAAATCATCGAAGCGCTCTCGACCGGCGCGGGCGAGGTACACGTGGATGACGCAGTCCGCGAATGCGCATTAAAGCCGCTTGACAGAATGCTGGAGCTGGCAAAATAACCAAAGCCGAAAAACAATTCAAATCTGAAAGGACAAAAATGAAAACTGATATTGTTATCGCGGGAACAGGCGTCGCTGGGCTTTACTGCGCGCTGAACCTGCCGAGAGATAAAAAAATAATAATGGTCACGAAATCCGACGCGGACGACAGCGATTCGTTCCTCGCGCAGGGCGGCATTTGCGTGCTCAAGGACGAGAGCGACTACGACAGCTACTTTGAGGACACAATGCGAGCCGGACATTACGAGAACAACCGCGAATCCGTCGAAATTATGATACGCTCGTCGCGGGACGTCATAAAGGACTTGATTTCCTACGGAGTCGAGTTCGAGAAAAACGCGGACGGCAGCTTCGACTACACAAAGGAGGGCGCGCACTCGACCGAGCGGATACTCTATCACGAGGACATAACCGGCAAGGAGATCACGCGCCACCTGCTAAGTCACGTGCGCAAGCTCGAAAACGTGACGATAATCGAGCATTTCACAATGGTTGACATAATCGCAAAGGACAACCGCTGTTACGGCATAATCGGCAGAAACGAGGACGGCGAATACACGGCGATCGAAGCGTACAACACCGTTTTTGCCACCGGCGGCATAGGCGGGCTTTACAAGCACTCCACCAACTACCGCCACCTGACCGGAGACGCGCTTGCGATCTCGTTAAAGCACGGAATAAAGGTAGAAAATCTGGACTATATCCAGATCCACCCGACCACGCTCTACTCGACAAAACGCGGACGCAGATTCCTCATATCCGAGTCGGTGCGCGGCGAGGGCGCGGTGCTTTTAGACAAAAATATGAACCGTTTCACCGACGAATTACAGCCGCGCGACATTGTTTCCAACGCGATATACAAGCAAATGGAAAAGGACGGCACGCCGTACGTGTGGCTCTCGATGAAGCCGATACCGCCCGAAACGATAAAAAGTCATTTTCCCAACATCTACAAGCAGTGCCTTAAAGAGGGCTACGACGTGACGAAGGACTGCATCCCCGTAGTCCCCGCGCAGCACTATTTCATGGGCGGCATATGGGTTGACAGCGACAGCAAAACGTCGATGGACAATCTCTACGCGGCAGGCGAAACGAGCTGCAACGGTGTTCACGGAAGAAACCGCTTAGCGAGCAACTCACTTCTCGAAAGCTTAGTTTTCGCAAAACGCGCCGCAAAAGCGATAGGGGACACTAAACCCGAAACCGGGGACGCTAAAATAGAAATAGGGGACACTAAAATATACGACAACTGCAAAACGGAATATAAAAAAGCTGTATTTGACGAGATAGAGAGGATGGAAAAAATACATGGACAGGATAACAATGAAATTAAATGCCGATGAGCTTATAATGCAGGCGTTAAGAGAGGACATAACAAGCGAGGACATAACAACAAATTCGGTAATGCCGGACTACAAGCTCGGCGAGGTACAGCTGATATGCAAGCAGGACGGAATAATCGCGGGTTTGGAAGTGTTCAAGCGCGTGTTTGAATTGCTCGATCCCGACACGAAAACGACGCTGTACGTCAAGGACGGCGACGAGGTAAAAAAAGGCGATTTGGCGGCTGTCGTAACGGGCGACATACGCGTGCTCCTCTCGGGCGAGAGAACGGCACTGAATTACCTGCAGCGCATGAGCGGAATCGCGACATACACGCGTTCGATCGTAGAAATGCTAAAAGGCAGCAAAACGAAGCTGCTTGACACGCGCAAAACCACGCCGAATATGCGCGTATTCGAGAAGTACGCCGTAAAGGTAGGCGGCGGCTGCAACCATAGATATAACTTGAGCGACGGAATATTGTTAAAGGACAACCACATCGGCGCGGCCGGCGGCGTAAAGGAAGCGGTAGCAGCTGCGAAGGCGTACGCTCCGTTTGTAAGAAAGATAGAGATAGAGGTTGAAAACCTCGATATGCTAAGAGAAGCGCTTGACGCGGGAGCGGACATAATAATGCTCGACAACATGAGTGTGGACGAAATGCGCGAGGCGGTAAAAATCGTTGACGGCAGAGCGCAGACCGAGTGCAGCGGCAACGTGACGCGCGAGAACGCGGCGCGGTTCGCCGACATAGGAGTAGATTTCATTTCGAGCGGCGCGCTTACGCATTCCGCGCCGATACTGGATCTATCACTGAAAAATCTTCACGCGGTTTAATTTTGGAAAGGGCTGATTGAATGAACGGCGTTACAAGACGGGAAGAACTTCTTAATTTAATAAAAAACTCGTCCGAGCCGCTTTCGGGAAGCGCGCTCGCGAAGCGGCTGTCGGTATCGCGTCAGGTGATAGTGCAGGACGTCGCGCTTTTGAAGGCGGCTGGAAACAACATAATTTCAACC
The DNA here is from genome assembly GCA_947627795.1 of uncultured Clostridia bacterium. Taxonomy (GTDB): domain Bacteria; phylum Bacillota; class Clostridia; order UBA1381; family UBA1381; genus CANQXJ01. The sequence continues at coordinate 37,186 of CANQXJ010000012.1, read as the reverse complement.
AACCGCGGCTATGTTTTAAACACCGCAAGCCGCGCGGAGCGAGTGTTCAAGATGTACCACACGGACGACGAGATACCGGACGAGCTGAACACTGTAGTAGACCTCGGCGGCACTGTAGAGGACGTGTTTGTGTGGCACAGAATTTTCGGAAAAATCACGGCGAAAATGGATATAAACTCACGCCGCAGCGCGGCGGAGTATATAGAAAGCCTGAAAAACGGACGCTCCAGCCCGCTTAAAAAGGTAACATCAGACTACCATTACCACACCATCTCCGCCGACACCGAGCGCACACTCGACAAAATAGAAGCGGCGCTTGCGGAAAAAGGTTTTTTGGTTGAGGAAGATGAATATTGAGGGCGGTCAAAGACCGCCCGTAATTTTTTTATCCCGCACGCAATAATCCCCGCCCCAAAATTGTATTATAGATGTATTTGCAAATACGAAATTCCGGAAAAGGAGTTGTTTGGCTTGACAGACGCGGACAGAGAATATTATTCCACGGTTTACGATAAATACGCGAATGACCTCTACCGCGTGTCGCTCGTGTACCTCAAAAAACGCGAGGATGCGGAGGAAGCGGTCACGGACGCGTTTATACGGCTGATGGAATACCGCTCCGCCTTTGAAAACGACGCGCACGAAAAAGCATGGCTGATGAAAACGGCGGTCAATATATGCAAAAATATGCGTAAATCGGCTTGGGCTAAAAACGTAACACCCGACGACGAAGTGCTTTCGTATATGAGCGCGCCCGAGGAGGTCTCGATCATGGAGGACGTTTTATCACTGCCGCCCAAGTACAGGGTGATAATATACATGCACTACTACCAAGGCTATAAAGCCGCCGAGATAGCGCAGATGCTCGATATGAGCGTAAACACGGTGCTCTCGCGCCTTTCAAGGGGACGCAGAAAGCTAAAGGACATTCTGACAGAGGGAGGTTTTTTCTATGCTTAACGAGAACAAGTCGCGCGCGGACGAGATAAACAGCGCCTTTTCAAAAATCACCGCTCCGGACGGCATGAAGGACAGAATTTTACACGCTATGGAGGAAAAGGAAATGAAAAGAAAAAATATAAAAAGAAGCAAATACATCGCCGCGATAGCGGCTTGCGTGGGAGTTATCGGCATAACGACGGCGTTCGCGGCAAGTCCCGTGGGACAGGAAGCCATATCGAGCATTATGGCGTATTTCCAAAACGAGCAGTCCACGCAGATGACGAGTCTTGAGGAGCTTGCGAAATTCAACGAGGAGATCGGCGCGAGCGTTACGAAGGACGGCATCACGCTTACGCTCGACAACGTGGCGGCGGACGACAATTTCGTTCACGTATTCTACACGATAACATCGGATACGCCGTTTTACGAGGGCGATGACCAATACTCGAACGAGGTCTGGGATAAGCTTTTGTGGATCGAGTGCGGAATAAACGGCTCTGTCGCGGGATATGACAGCAACAATAACAACGGCGACAGCTATTTCGCCGACGAGTACACCTATAAGGCTATGAGAAAATACAATATCTCAACCGAGACGATACCCGATAATTTCAAGGTGGAGCTGTTCGGCGAAATAAACGGTTCGTTTGTAAATGACCCGCCGGGAAATTCGCTGTTCGATCTGATTTGGAGTGACAGGCTCGGCGAAATTACGGACGAGCAAAAGGCAAACGCGTGGTACGTATGCGCGGACGTTGACAAATCGGCGGCGGAGGTTGAAACGACGTCGCGCGATATAGGCGTTACGCTTGACAGCGGAATAATACTTGATAAGGCGGTATTTTCGCCGTTCGGCAATCAGATCATAGTCCGCACCGAAGCAAGCGGAGATCTCGACGAGGACAGCACCGATTACCTGCTTCGCAAGGTTGACGATTTCGCTCTGTTCGACGAAAACGGAACGTGTCTCGATATACTGAACACGGGCGCGAGTATGGGGGCTGACGGCTCGTCTCTCAACTCATTCGAATTCTTAAAGGCTGACGCGGACACGAAAAAGCTGACGATTGTGCCGACGCATTACGAGGAGCCGGAGAGTGACAACAGAGTGACGCTGACGACGGTAAAGCTTGCCGACATAACGTACCCGTTCACGGTCGAGAGCGAGCACGGCAAGACTGTGATAACCGACGTGCGCATATACGACGGCTGCGTTGAGGTGGACTATTACATCGACGGCTACGTAAAGTACGGGCCGTACTTAGAGCTGTTAAACGACGCGGGCGAAAACGCTGAACCGGGCGGTAAATTCGGCTGTATTCTCAACACCGAGGTACACTATGACACCAATTCCTACACCGACGTATACTCCTATGACGCGCATGACAAAAACGGCAACAGGATACCCATGGGAGAGAGCGAGAGCGCGGAAGCGATAAAACAAAATTTCACTACCCTCGAAATCACCACGGTAAACGGCTATGTACTCGAAGAGGATAAAGCAATTACGGTTGACTTAAAATAAATCCTGATGAATTTTTGGAGATTTGATAAAATATACCCATGGGAAACCATGGGTATATTTGCTGTCAAATTATGATTTTACGCTGTTTTTCATTATGTTTAATTTCTCGCCCAACCCTGTAAATCTGTCGTCAAAGCGGGTGCTGAGCGTCATGTTCCGTATTGTGATCTCGCTTCCCACAAGCACCGCCATATCCTTCGCTCTTGTCACGGCTGTGTATAATAAGTTCCTGTTCATAAGCATCGGCGAAAAGCTGCATACGGGCATCAGCACAAACGGGAACTCGTTGCCCTGGCTCTTGTGCACCGTCACTGCGTACGCCAGATCAAGCTCGTCGAGTGCGGCGAAGGGATAGTCTACCTCCTTGTCCTCGTCGAACACTATCGTCATGCACTTGTCCGGCTCGCTGATTTCCTTTATAATTCCCATATCGCCGTTGAAAATACCCATGCCATCCTCGCCGTCGATGCGGGAATAGATCATGTCGTAGTTGTTTTTCGTCTGCATCACCTTATCGCCGACGCGGAAAACCGTGCCGCCGTAGGAGTGCTCCGCTTTTATCGTTGAAGGGGGATTTATATGAAGCTGCAGCAGTTTATTAAGGCTGACTGTTCCCGTAACGCCTTTTTTTGTCGGCGAGATGATTTGTATATCCGTTACCGGATTGACGCCGTAGCTTTTCGGCAGACGGTTCTTGTATAAATCGGCTATCGTGTACGCCGCCTGCTCCGCGTTATTGCGGCGCAGGAAGAAGAAATCGCTCGTTTTCGAGGATAGATCCGGCAGCTCACCGCGGTTTATTCTGTGCGCGTTTACGATTATAAGACTTTCCTCCGCCTGGCGGAAAATTTTCGTGAGCTTAATGACCGGCACGACCCCGCTCTCAACTATGTCGCGCAGAACGTTACCCGCGCCGACCGAGGGGAGCTGGTCCGCATCGCCGACGAGTATTAGCCGCGCTCCGTATTTTACGGCTTTTAAGAACGACGACATAAGAAGTGTGTCGACCATGCTTACCTCGTCAAGAATAATAACATCGGCAGTCAGCGGATTTTCCTCGTTGTGGACAAACGTGTGAACTCCGCCCGATTTCATCTGCGTACCGAGCAGACGGTGAATTGTTTTCGCTTCGCGTCCCGTTACCTCGCTGAGTCTTTTCGCCGCTCTGCCCGTGGGCGCGGCGAGCGCGATCGAAAGCTTAAGGCTTTCTAAAAGCTCTATGATGGTGTTTATCGTTGTTGTTTTGCCGGTGCCGGGCCCTCCGGTCAGAACCATGCAGTCGGACGTGAGCGCGGTATACGCCGCGTCGCGCTGCTCCGGAGCAAGCTCGATCTCCTGCTCGGTTTCAATATCGTCGATCGCCGCTTCCGCTTTCTTTTCCGTGAGTGTGAATTTCGGCGTGTGGTTCGCCATCGAATAAAGGCGGCGCGCGATGTATATTTCCGCGTCGTAATAGCCGAAAAGATAGCACACGTCGGTGTTTTCAACGCGGTCGGGGAAAACAGAGCGCTCCGCGACAAGCTCCGCGAGAGCCGATTCTGCCTCGTTTTCTTCCACTCCGAGCGTATAGACCGCGTGCTCGATAAGAACCTGCTTCGGGAGATATGTGTGACCGCTCGTGTAGGCGGCTTCCTGCATTATATACTTGATTCCCGAACGGATACGGAACGAGCTGTTCTTCGGCACGCCCATGTTGAACGCGATCGTGTCCGAGATTTTAAATCCGATCCCCTCAACTCTGTCCGCGAGTATATAAGGATTTGCCTTTATCGCGTCCACCGCGCCCGAGCCGAGCACGTTATGCACCTTCACAGCCATGTTCGCGGAAACGTTATATTGCTGCAAAAACATTACAATTCCCTGCACCGACTGCAGCTCGCTGTACGCCTCTCCGATTTTCTTCGCCTTGTCGGGGCTTATTCCCTTTATTTCGGCAAGCCGTTCGGGCTGAGTCAGCATGATGTTAAAGATATCCGCGCCGAAATATTCGACGAGTTTTTTCGCCGTCATTTCGCGTATGCCCTTTATTATGCCGGACGAGAGATATTTTAAAATGGAATCCTCGTCCGAAGGCATTATTGTTTCGTAGTAGACTATTTTAAACTGCTCGCCGTAGTCGGGATGCGTCACCCAGCCGCCCGTGAGTGCTACGCGCTCGCCCTCGGTCACGTAGGGCATATAGCCGGTGGCGGTGAACAGTCCTTCCTCGGCGCTGTCGATCATGCATATCATGTAGCCGTTGTCGGGATTTGCAAATATTATTTCGTCAATTGTGCCCGTTACGGTTATTCCCTCGTTCATTTGAGCACCTCGATTTCTCCGTTTTCCGTTCCCGTTATCTCCGCGCCGATGTTTTGAAGATAACTTATATATTCTATCGCTTCGCGGGTGATTTTTTCGCCCGTGAGAATTATCGGCGTTCCGGGCGGATACGCCGTTACTGTGCGGCAGGAAACGCGGTCCTCGCTTTCTGTAAATTGTATTGCTTCGCTCCCGCCGAAAAATGCCGCTTTAGGATCGATAATGTCCCCGCATACGGGCGGCTGCTCGATTTTAAGCGGCTGTTCTTTTCTCTTCAAGCCACGCGTGATTTGCCACAGCGCGTCAAACAAAACCGCAAAATCCTCCGCGCTGTTCGACGGCGTGACGATCAGAACAATGTTTGTTAAATCAGCCATTTCAATATCTATGCCGTATTTTTCGGATAATTCTTTACTTACATTAAAACCGGTTATGTCGTACGCGCCAAAGTTTAGAACTATTCGCGTTTTATCGTCGTTTTCAAGAGCTATTATTTTAGTGTTTCCCGAAACCGCACGCTTAAATTCCGCCGCCAAATCAACCGCGCGTTTCCAGCCTCCGCCGGTTTCAAGCTCCGCGCGCGCAGTGTCCGCCGACGCGGCTATGCCGTATGACGGGCTGGAGGTCTGGAACATCGACAGCGCGCTCTCCAATCTCGAGCGGTTTATGAGATTTCCGTTAACATGCAGATACGCCGCGCCGGTCAAGGCGTTCAGCGTCTTATGCGCGCTCTGGCAGACCGCGTCCGCGATAGGAGCCGCGCTTTCGGGCAGGCGCTCGTCTGCGATAAAGTGCGCGCCGTGCGCCTCGTCAACGAGCAGCGGTATACCGCGCGAATGGCAAGTGTCCGCAAGCTCGGCAACGTCCGCGCATATCCCGTAATAGTTCGGCGACGTGACGAGAAAGGCTTTTATATCGCTGTACTTGTCAAGCATACCCTCAATTTCAACCGCGCCGGACGGTATAAGAAACTCCTTATCGACCACGCGCGGTATGATCCGAAGTTTTACTCCGCTCAGAGCGCAGGTGTTTATCACGCTCATATGGCAATCCGAAGCCGCCAAAAGCGTTTCGCCGGGATTTAAAGCAGCCGTAATCGCCGCCTGTATTCCGGCGGTCGAGCCGCAGGTCAGGATATAGCTTTTCTCCGCTCCGTAAAGCCTTGCGAGAAGCCGCTGCGCTTCCTTTACCGCCTCGCGCGGACGGTGAAGATCGTCGGTCTCGTCCAGCTCGGTCACGTCGCAGCAAATCAGATCCTCCGCAAGTCCGCGCCCGTTTTTGTGTCCGGGCATGGCGAAGGATATTCTGTTTTTTTTGTGGTATTCGATTAATTTATTATATAACGGCGCGTTCATTTTTCCTCTCCGTAAATTTTTTCTCTCTTAATTATATAAAAAAAACGAACATATGTAAAGGTTTTCGTTGAAAATTTAATATAATTGTGATAAAATAGAGAAAAAATGAGAGGAGAAAACGAAAATGACAGTATACGAGGCAATAATGAAAAGACGCACGATACGTAAATTCAGCCGTGAGAAAATAGAAAAGGAAACGCTTTTAAAGCTCGTTGACTGCGCGAGAATGGCTGCGTTTGGCGCAAACATGCAGCCGCTTAAATTCGCGGTGATCGACGACGAGGAAAAGCTTGACGCGGTGTTCCCGTCGATAAAATGGGCGGGCTACCTCGCGGACGGCGCGCCGAAGGAAGGAGAGCGTCCCGCGGCGTATATAGCGGTGCTCGGCGATAAGGAAATAAAACCGAACGGAATGTTTGAAACGGACGCGGGAGCGGCTGTTACGAATATGATGCTCGCGGCTGAGGAAGAGGGAATAGCGACCTGCTGGCTCGGCGCGATAGACCGTGCGACTCTGTCGGATCTGTTAAAGCTGCCGGAGAAATACGCGCTCACGTATTTACTTGCGCTTGGTTATCCCGCACAGAAAAGCAAAGCCGTTGAGATGGAAAACGGTAATGTGAAATATTTTATCGACGAAAACGGAACGGTAAATGTGCCCAAACGCGGAATGGATGAGATTATAGTTGAATTGTAAGACGCAGTAAAAGTCCGAAAAATTGAGGAATATATATTGAAAAACGGCTGAACCTTTAGCGGTATCAGCCGTTTAGCGTTATGAATATGAGCCATGAATCTACCGTTGTTTTGTATTATACGGCAATCTAATTAAAGAGCCTTCGGAATAGGTTAAAAAGTTAGTATAAATCGCTTGCCTTTCCGCCGAACAGTTCATACGCGTGTTCTAACTGCAAATCATCGGTAGTTTCGAGCTGTGAAAACGCTTTGTCTATCGCTGATTGAGTAGCTATATCTATTATTCCGCTCGGAACCAAATCGTGCCCCTGCTGAAAACTCTTTACCGCGTCCTGAAGCGGCTTCGTATATACATTTCCGTTTAATGAATCATTGTATAAACCAAGCATATACAGCTTTTCTTTCGCCGCTTTTACGCCGTCTCCGCTCTGACCGATTGAGTAACGTGTGCTGTAGTCAAACGACGTGTACTGCGAAGGATCTATAGGCTTTAAACCGTTTTCAATCTCTATGTCGGGAGTTAATCCTATTTTATTTATTTCATTTCCGTTCCTTGTGAGATACTGTCCTATGGTAATTTTGAGAACCATGCCGTTATCCAGCGCAAACGGCTGCTGAATTACCGCTTTTCCGTATGTCTTTTTACCTATTAGACGTCCCACGCCGGAGTCTTGAATAGCGCTTGCGAGGATTTCGGACGAGCTCGCCGTGTTCTCGTTTACGAGCGTTAAAATATCAAATTCTTTATTTTCCAAAGCCGAATTATATGTTGTGTTGTATTTTTCCTCGCGGAATGAAACATCGATAATTTTTCCTTTAGGCACAATCATTTCCGCGATATTAACAGCAGCGATTACAAGACCGCCGGGATTGTTTCTTAAATCAAGAATTATTTTTTTTACGTTATTTCCTCTAAAAAATTCAAGTATATTGGCAAACTCCGACGCGGTGTCATTACCGAAAGAGGTGATTTTCACGTATCCTATATTGCCTACGAGTATCCCGCCGGTAACTGTGCTTTGATTTACCGCCGAACGCATTATATTGAACTCCATTCGGCTGTCACCGCGAAGAACCGTAACGTTCACGGTTGTGTTAATCTCGCCGATAATTTTATTCCTTACCTCCTCAATTTCCATGCCCGTTACGTCTGCGCCGTTTACCTCAACTATTTTGTCGCCAATCATCAGTCCGGCTTCCTTCGCACCGCTGTTTTCCGTAAAATCCGCTATTACAATATATTGGTCCTGCTTCTCGAGTGTTACGCCTATACCGTAAAAGGCATTGTTCATGTTACTTTGATATTCCATGTATTCTTCATAGGTGTAGAATTCGCTGTAATCGTCCAAACTGTCAGCCATAGCTTTTAAGAGATTAACCAGCAGCGTTTTATTGCCGCTGAGAAGCTCGGATAACCCCTTCTTGAATATATCGTCCTTTGAAAGCGTATCGTCGATATATTTTTCCGATACGAATTCGGATATGTCATCATATGCCCGGTATTCGGTGCTGAAGCGTTCCTCCGCGGGAGCTGCCTCCTGCTCCTCAGTCTGCGTCTGTTCTTTTTCTCCCGTTTTTTTTATCCATTCAGCCGACGCGTATGACGCGGGTAAAAAAAGGAGTACGCCGGCTAAAAATGCGGATATTGATTTTTTTAATTTCATAATATCTCCCTCACTGTAATTGTCATATCATTTGAATATTTTTCATTATGCGCATCCAATGTGTATATGAGCTTCAGCCTGCCGCCGCTCTGTGTGAAATCGTAGTCGATTTCCTCAGTGAACAGCCGCATCAAAATGTCTCCGTACGGAGTTTCATAAGGAAATACTGTTTCCTCGCCGACACGGTATACCATAGTTGAATTTATATAGCCGCTTCGCCTTATAACAGTCTTGCCTTCACTTATAATTATCGCTGTTTTAATTTCCTCGCCGTCGCCGTCATCCGACTTATATATAATATATATCTTTTTACCGCGAAAATCAAGCGTACATTCGGCTTTTTCCTCTGCAACAGCGGTTTGTCCGTCAAAAATCTGCTTGTTTTTTACTTCAATTTCATACATAACATCAATATTTTTCAATATCTATCTTCGTTACCTGTCCGTTTATTTCGCGTTCGAGAAAAATTCCGCCGAGCTGCTCGAAACCGGCAATGTCGTCGCTTACATAATAGTGATACTGCGTTTTGTCGGTCTTGCCGCTGTGCGCCGTTTCGCCCGCAAGCTTCTTTTTGAGGTATTTCGCAACCTCCGCGCCGGGATTTATAAGCGTTACGCCGTCTCCCATATACTCGCTTATCGTTTTTGCGAGCAGCGGATAATGCGTGCAGCCCAAAATCAGCGTGTCAACTCCCGCGCTTCGGATCTCCTCAAGATATTCCTCAACGAGCAGCTTCGTTACAGGTGAATCGAAATAGCCGTTTTCCACGAGAGGCACAAACATTGGGCAAGCGCGGTTAAACACCTGCATTTCGGAATCGTACGCCTTGATCTGCTTTTCATACTCTCCGCTTTTTATTGTTCCCTGAGTGCCGATAACGCCGATTTTTTTATTTTTCGTCGATCTCACTGCCGCGTAAACAGCCGCGTCGATAACGCCCACGATAGGAATATCAAACTCGTCCTTTATTGCGGGAAGCGCTGCGGAGCTTGCCGTTCCGCACGCTATAACAATCATCTTAACGTCAAATGTTTTCAAAAATCTTATATCGCCGCGCGTGTATTTTAAAATCGTATCACGAGAACGCGTGCCGTAGGGCACTCTTCCCGTGTCGCCGAAATAGATTATGTTTTCGTTCGGAAGCTCCTTCATAATCTGTTTAACCGCTGTAAGACCACCCAAGCCGGAATCGAAAACGCCGATGCTCCTGTTATTCATCACTTCGTCCTCTTTTCCGCCAATTCAATCAATTTGTCAAGAAGCTCGCCGTAGCCCAGTCCCGCAGCTTCCCAAAGTTTCGGATACATACTGATATTAGTAAAACCGGGAAGGGTGTTTATCTCGTTTATCACAACGCTTCCGTCGCTGTTTTTTATGAAAAAGTCCACGCGGCTCAAGCCCATCCCGTCGATAGCCTTAAACGCGCGCAATGCGTAATCGCGTATCTGTTCTCTCGTTTCAAACGGAATATCAGCCGGAGCTTGAGTTTTTGTAGTGGCGTCATTATATTTCGCATCGAAATCGTAAAACTCGACCGTCGGCAAAATCTCGCCGACCTCGGCTGCTTCGGGATCCTCGTTGCCGAGCACCGCGCATTCCACCTCGCGTCCGTCTATGTTTTCCTCGACGAGTATTTTTCTGCCGTACTTAGCCGCGTTTTCTATCGCGGACAGCAGTTCCTCTCTGTTATGAGCCTTGCCCACTCCTACCGACGAGCCTGTGCACGCCGGCTTTACAAAGCACGGATAGCCAAGCTTTTCCTCTATCTCATCGACTTTTTCGCCGTAGTCGTCACTCTTTTTCACAACCACCCAGTCAGCCTGCGGTATCTTCGCGTCCGCGAAAACGAGCTTTGCAAACGTCTTATCCATACCGTTCGCCGATGCAAGAACGCCCGCGCCAACGTAGCTTATATTCGAAAGCTCGAAGAGTCCCTGAATCGTTCCGTCCTCGCCGTATTCGCCGTGGAGCACCGGGAAAACAACGTCAATATGTATTTTTTCGTATTTGCCGCCGTCAAAGACGATTATCGCCTTATCCGACGCGTCGGGGGAGAGAATCGCTTTTTTCAGATTGGACTTATCCTGCTCCCATTCGCCGCCTTCTATATTTTTAATATCGCCGGTATACAGATACCAAGCGCCTTTTTTCGTGATTCCTATTATATTAATGTCGTATTTTTCCTTGTTAAGATTATTTAATATAGATGTAACTGATTTTCTCGATATGTCGTGCTCCGGCGATTGTCCGCCGAAAATTACACATAAGCTTTTTTTATTCATATATAAAATCACACTCCCACTACTTTATAATACAATTTTTTTAACTATATTGCAAGCATTATATTGTAAAACTTCCGTTAATTTTATGATATTTTGTCGTTATTATGCGTATAAAACAGATTTTTCCCGTATCGCGCCGATATAACGGTTTATAAATTCCTTTTTATTATAGCATATCTCGTATGCTTTTTCAATATGAGTTGATAATTTACTTTACTTGTTGTTTAATTTTTCTCATGCGAAACGCCTCCGGTTACGCCTGTTACGCAGCAACCGGAGGCGCTTATTTGTCTGTCCGCGTCAGCGGCAATTTATGCCGCCTTTACTTTACAACGATATTTACAAGCTTTCCGGGTACCGCGATAACCTTGATTATCGTTTTGCCCTCGGTAAGGCTCTTTATTCTCTCGCTTTCCATAGCCGCTTCAACCGTGCCGTCCTTGTCAAGTCCCGCAGGGATCGTCAGTTTGTCGCGTATCTTGCCGTTTATCTGCAATACGATTTCGATTTCCTCGTCAACCGTCTTAGCCTCGTCGTATTCGGGCCACGCATGGATCGAAAGGAATCCGCCGTCGCCGTACTTTTCCCAAAGCTCCTCGGTCATATGCGGAGCGACGGGGTTTAAGAGTATCAGAAGTACCTTGTATTCGTCCTTTGTTATCGCGCCCTTTTTGCTGTAGTCGTTGACAAGGCTCATCATCGCGGCTACGGCTGTGTTGAACTTCATGCGCTCAAAGTCCTCGCCGACCTTTTTTATCGTCTTGTGTATGCTGCTCTCCAAATCGGACGTGTAGCCCTCGCCGTCGGTTATTATATTCTGCAAATTCCATACTCTTTCGAGGAACTTGTAGCAACCTTTGAGTCCCTGCTGCGACCACGGCGTTGACTGGTCGAACGCGCCGATGAACATTTCGTACGTTCTGAACGCGTCCGCGCCGAACTCGTTTACAACCTCGTCGGGATTTACGACGTTGCCGCGCGACTTTGACATTTTTTCGTTGTTCTCGCCCAAAATCATGCCGTGCGAGGTGCGCTTCATATACGGCTCTTTCGTCGGAACTACGCCGATGTCGTAGAGGAACTTGTGCCAGAAACGCGAATAGAGCAAATGCAGCGTCGTGTGCTCCATGCCGCCGTTGTACCAATCTATCGGCGACCAGTATTCGAGCGCTTCCTTCGACGCGAGAGCGTCGTTGTTGTGCGGATCCATGTAGCGGAGGAAGTACCAGCTCGAGCCTGCCCACTGTGGCATTGTGTCTGTTTCTCTCTGTGCCGGACCGCCGCAGTGAGGACAGGTCGTGTTTATCCAATCCGTAGCCTTCGCGAGCGGACTTTCGCCGTTTTCGCCGGGCTCGAACGTGTCTATCTCAGGAAGAACGAGCGGGAGCTCGCTTTCGGGGATCGCTACCCAGCCGCACTTGTCGCAGTGAACGAGCGGAATAGGCTCGCCCCAGTAACGCTGGCGCGAGAATACCCAGTCGCGGAGCTTGAAGTTGACCTTGCGTTTGCCCAAGCCTTCCTTTTCAAGCCAGTCTATCATAGCCGGAATAGCCTCTTTTACGGTCATTCCGGTGAGGAATCCCGAATTTACCATTTTGCCCTTGTAAACATCGGTGTACGCTTCCTTTTGAACGTCCTCGCCGCCCGCTACGACCTCGATTATCGGAAGATCGAACTTCTTCGCGAAATCCCAGTCACGGCTGTCGTGAGCCGGAACAGCCATGATCGCGCCCGTGCCGTACGTTACGAGTACGTAGTCGGAAATAAACACGGGCAGTTTTTCGCCGTTCGCGGGGTTTATCGCGTAAATGCTTTCGAGCTTTACGCCCGTCTTGTCCTTCGCAAGCTCGGTTCTTTCAAATTCGCTCTTTTTCGCGGCTTCGGCTTTGTACGCTTCGACCTCGTCATAATTCGTGATCGAGTCCTTCATTTTTTCGATAAGCGGATGCTCCGGCGACATAACGGTGTATGTCGCGCCGAAAAGCGTGTCGGCACGCGTGGTGTAGACGACCATTTCGTCGCCCGTCGAGAGCTTGAATTTGACCTCCGCGCCCTCGCTTCTGCCTATCCAGTTTTTCTGCTGCGTCTTTATTTTCTCGAGATAATCAACCTCGTCAAGATCGTCGATAAGACGCTGCGCGTATTCGGTAATTTTTAGCATCCACTGGCTCTTTCTGCGCTGTACGACCTCGCCGCCGCAGCGCTCGCATACACCGTTTACGACCTCCTCGTTGGAAAGTCCCACTTTACAGCTCGTGCACCAGTTTATCGGCATTTCCTGCTTATATGCGAGTCCGTGCTTGAAGAGCTGGAGGAAGATCCACTGCGTCCATTTGTAGTAATTCGGATCGGTGGTGTTTACCTCTCTGTCCCAGTCGAACGAGAAGCCGAGCATCTTTAACTGGCGCGTGAAATTCGCAATGTTCTGCGCCGTTATGATTTTCGGATGCACTTTGTTCTTTATCGCGAAATTCTCCGTAGGCAGTCCGAACGCGTCCCAGCCTATGGGGTAGAGCACGTTATAGCCCTCCATGCGGCGCTTTCTCGCGATTATATCAAGAGCGGTATAGCTTCTCGGGTGTCCCACGTGCAGACCGGCGCCGGAAGGGTAGGGGAATTCAATAAGCGTGTAATACTTAGGCTTATCCGAGCCGTTCTCCGCATGGAAGATTTTCGCTTCCTCCCATTTGTCCTGCCATTTTTTCTCAATGCTTTTAAAATTATATGATTCCATCGGTATCAACTCCTTATTCTTCTTCATCTATATCGGCGGGCATTCCCTCTGTCCAGAGACGTTCTATCGAGTAGAACTGCCGCGTTTCCTCCTGCATTACGTGAACAACTATGTCGCCGTAGTCCATCAGGATCCACGAGCCGCCGCGGTAACCCTCGGTGTGGCGCACGTTTTCGCCGGCTTCCTCCATTTTTTCCTCGACGCTGTCCACGCACGCGCGGACCTGTATCGACGACTGGCACGACGCTATCACGAAATAGTCCGCGATCGAAGTCTGCTCCGCCACGTTTATGATCTCGATGTCCGACGCTTTCTTGTCCTCGAGCGCGTCCTTTATGATTTCAAGTCTTTTCTCAATGTCCATTTTACTCCTCCGTCTTTTTATTGATTTGCAGGTAATTCCACGCCTCCAGCGTTTTCGGGTGGATCACCGCGCCTTTTTTTACGTTGTATTTAAGTCCCTGCGCGATACACATAAGCATCGCCTCGTCGATGTCCTCGTACGCCTTCTTTCGGAGCTTCTTAACGCCCTTGAAATCGCGAGAGGGTTCTATCATATCGGCTATGTAAATTATTTTTTCGAGAAGCGTCATGCGCGTCTTGCCTACCGTGTGCCACGCTATAGCGCCTAAAATTTCCTCGTCGTCGATCTTATATTCGCGCCGCGCGACCTCCGCTCCGAGGGGAGCGTGGATAACGGCGGGACATTTTTTCGATATTCTGTCAAGCTTCACTCCGTATTCGGAGCATAGTCGGAACTGCTCCTCTTGCGTATATCCCTTCGCGCAGTCGTGCAGAAGCGCGGCGGTGTACGCCTTTGTTTCGTCCGCGCCGTATTGATGCGCGAGCTTGACCGCCTCTTCGCATACGCCCATGACGTGTTTGTAGCGCTTTGGGGGGATCGAGTTTTTTAGTTTTTCTTCGAGTTTTTTTGTTGGTTTTTTCATATTGGATTTGCCTTTCTGTTATTTGTACAAATCATTTTTTTCGATAAATTTCTGCACCGGTTCGGGGAGCATGTAGCGAATCGATTTTCCTTCTCTAACCCGCTCGCGGATTTCGGTTGAGGATAGCTCGAATATCGGCGCGTCGATTATGAGTATTTCGCCGCCAAGCCGTTTCATCGCCGCGTCCGCCTTTTCGCGCAGTCTGTTTTTGCCGCGGCTTCGGGGGAATACGAGGATTTTGCAAAGCTCAAGTATTTTTTCGGGCTTGTACCATGTGTCGATCGAATCGAGCGAATCCTCTCCGATTATGAAGTAATACTCGGTATCGGGATCGTGCTCCGTGAGGTATTGCATTGTCGTGAGCGTATACGAATAATCTTTCTTATTTACTTCATAATCGCTTGCCGAGAATAACGGATCATCCTTGACCGCGAGCCTTGTCATTTCAAGACGCATATCGGCGTTTGTTCCCGTTTTCTTGTGCGACGGATTGCCGCCGGTCATAAAAATAACCTCGCCGAGAGCGTACTGCTCAAGCGCGTAGCTTCCTATTATAAGATGCGCGTTATGAATAGGATCGAACGTGCCGCCCATTATACCTACTCTTTTCATCGTTTCGGCAGCTCTATTTTTTTGTTCTTTTCATCGCTCGATTCACGGTACAGCGTGAATTTGTTTCCAATCGCCTGCACCGGCTCCGCGCCAAGCTCCCGCGCAATCTCGTCGCACGTTTCGCGCGTGTCGAGAAGCGCGGATTCGAGGATGTGGACCTTTACTATCTCGCGCTTTTCCAAAGCTTTTCCTATTCCTTCTATCAATGTTTCGCTCACACCGTCTTTGCCGATTTGAAAAATCGGTTCGAGGCCGTGCGCGAGCTTTCTCAGATATGCTCTCTGTTTGCTTGTAATCATATTATCTCCCGCTAATTCGTTTTTACATACTTAATCATTGTAGATTATACCATTTAAGGCGTAATATGTCAATAAATTTCATTTAAATTTGAGCGGTTTTTGAATTAAAGAAAAAACAGCGAAGCAGTATAAACACCGCCGTAAAATACGCCGTAATGTGAACGATATGACGTTCTTTTGTGAAACTCATACAAAAACCCGACAAATATTCGCCGGTATTTTTTATAGGTAACATTTAAAAATTTGTTGAAAAAATGTCAAATTCAAGTTATAATGTACAATGAGTGTAAATTTTATCTATTAGCCTTATATGGTATTTTCATATTATATACGGCACAAAATACAGGCAATGGAGGTTAAAACATGGGAACAGTTGACAAATTGACCGAGCTTCAGTACCGCCGCCAAACGATTGAAAACGGCGGGGGAGAGGCTAAA
Source organism: uncultured Clostridia bacterium (assembly GCA_947627795.1). GTDB lineage: Bacteria > Bacillota > Clostridia > UBA1381 > UBA1381 > CANQXJ01. The sequence goes on along the minus strand of CANQXJ010000012.1, from coordinate 21,391 downwards.
ATCAAAAAGCAGCATGATTCCGGTAAAATGACCGCGCGCGAGCGTATCAAAATGCTCATGGACGAGGGCAGCTTCGTCGAGATAGATGCGTTTGTGACGCACCGCTGCAGCGATTTTGGCATGGACTGCGTTGAAGCTCCGGGCGAGGGCGTTGTCACGGGCTACGGCACAGTCGACGGCAGGCTCGTTTACGCGTACGCGCAGGACTTCACCGTAATAGGCGGATCGCTCGGCGAAATGCACGCGAAGAAAATATGCAAGGTTATGGATATGGCGGCGAAGATGGGCGCTCCGATAATCGGCTTGAACGATTCGGGCGGCGCGAGGATACAGGAGGGCATTGACGCTCTTTCGGGCTTCGGCGAGATATTTTTCAGAAACACCTGCAACAGCGGCGTTATCCCGCAGATCTCGGTAATTATGGGACCGTGCGCGGGCGGAGCGGTTTATTCTCCGGCTATCACGGATTTCATATTTATGGTGGACAAGACAAGCCAGATGTTTATCACAGGCCCGCAGGTTATAAAATCGGTAACGGGCGAGGACGTGACCTCGAACGACCTCGGCGGAGCGCAGGTCCACGCGTCAAAATCGGGCGTGGCGCACTTTGCGGCTAAGACCGAGGAGGAGTGCATAGCGCAGATAAGACGCTTGCTTTCGTTCCTTCCGTCAAACAATTTGGAGGAAACGCCGTATGTCGCGCCGTCGGACGAGATAAACAGACTGAGCGAGAAGCTCACGACGATCGTCCCCGACGAGGCGAACAAGGCTTACGATATAAAGGACGTTATTGCGGAAATAGTGGATAACGGCGATTTTATGGAGGTTCACGCGGATTTCGCGCAGAATATAGTTGTCGGCTTCGCTAGAATGAACGGCGGCACTGTCGGAATAGTGGCTAATCAGCCGAAGGTTATGGCGGGCTCGCTCGATATCGACTCGTCAGACAAGGCGGCGAGGTTTGTACGCTTCTGCGACAGCTTCAATATTCCGCTCGTGACGCTCACCGACGTGCCGGGTTATTTCCCCGGAGTCGAGCAGGAGCAGGGCGGCATTATCCGCCACGGCGCGAAGCTTCTTTACGCGTATTGCGAGGCTACCGTGCCGAAGATAAACGTTATTATAAGAAAGGCGTACGGCGGCGCGTATATCGCTATGAGCTCGAAGCACGTCGGCGCGGATATAGTTATGGCTTGGCCCACGGCGGAAATTGCGGTTATGGGACCGGACGGCGCGGCGAACATCATTTTTAAGGACGACATCAAAAACAGCAACGATCCCATAAGGACGAGAGCGGAAAAAATCAACGAGTACAGGAACCGCTTCGCGTCGCCCTATGTCGCGGCTGCGAGAGGCTACGTTGACGATGTTATAGAGCCGGATTCGACAAGACCGAGAATAATAGCGGCGCTCGAAATGCTTGCGTCAAAGCGCGAGTCTCGTCCTGCTAAAAAGCATGGAAATCTCCCTGTCTGATCTATTGGGATTTTCGGAAAGGAGATAACGATTATGAATTTGGCAGATGCTTTAGGCGAAGGTTTACAGGTCACGGTACTCGGTCTTTCGATAGTTTTCTCGGTGCTTGTTATACTTATGATAGTGCTCTACCTTTTCAAGGTGATTTTCTATAAAGACCCGAAAAAACAGATGACTTCTATGGAAAAAGCGCTCGGCAAGGCGGTTGAGGAGCTTCCGTTAAACGAAGCGAAGCTGATTGGAATGAAACATGTGCCGGGCGGAGTTGAGGCAACGTATACCACGGATAAAAACCACAACGAGCCTTACGGACCGGACGACATTCCCGAGGAGGAGCTCGTCGCTATACTCACGGCAGCCGTTGCCGCGAGCCTGAATACTTCGACTTACAATTTACGAATAAAATCCTACAAGCGCGTAGGCGGTTTATCGTCGGCTTGGAACAGGGCGGGCGTTAATGAGACTATAAATAACAGATTTTAGGGAGGTAAAAATATGAGAAAGTTTAATATCACTGTAAACGGTAAAACATACGCTGTTGATGTGGAGGAAGTAGGCGGCGTTCAGACGTCTGCTCCGATAGCTCCGGCACCGGCACCGGCTCCCGCTCCGGCGGCTGCGCCTGCTCCGAAGGCTGCTCCTGCTCCGTCGGGCGCTATGGGATCTAAGAAGGTCACGGCTCCTATGCCGGGCACTATCATGTCGGTAAAGGTAAACGTAGGCGACACGGTAAAGGCTGACACTCTCGTCGCGGTACTCGAGGCGATGAAGATGGAAAACGAAATTTTCGCGGGCGTTGAGGGCACGGTCGCAAGTGTTAACGCGTCAAACGGCGCGAGCGTGAACAGCGGCGATGTTATCATTTCCGTAAACTAAAAAATTGATTCAGAAAGTGGTGACAGACAAGTGTTTCAAAGCATAATAGATTTTATGGGCAGCACCGGACTTGCCGCGATGCTCGGCGATATGCGCGCCGCGTTTGCCGCGGGAGATATTCTGCAAGCCATAGGCACGCCGCTTATGATCGCGATCGCCTGCTTGCTTTTGTATCTCGCTATCGTAAAAAAGTTTGAGCCGCTGCTGCTTCTGCCTATCGCGTTCGGTATGCTGCTTACGAATATGCCTATGTTCAAAGGCTCGAGCGCGATCATGATGCACACGGAATTTTTTACCAATCCCGAATATATGCTCGACGGCAGCCATATCGACATACAGCGAGTCGTGTCCGAGGGCGGACTGCTCGATTTACTGTACTTAGGCGTTAAGCTCGGCATTTATCCGCCGCTCATATTCGTCGGCATCGGCTGTATGACGGACTTCGGCCCGCTTATCGCGAACCCGAAAAGTATTTTGCTGGGCGCGGCGGCGCAGTTCGGAGTGTTCTTCACATTCCTCGGCGCGCTGGTACTTAGCGCGCTCGTTCCGGCGATCAGCTTCGGCGTAAAGGAAGCGGCTTCGATAGGTATTATCGGCGGCGCGGACGGACCTACGGCGATTTACGTCACTAAAACGCTCGCTCCGGCACTATTACCGGCGATAGCGATAGCGGCGTACTCATACATGGCGCTCATCCCTGTAATTCAGCCGCCAATAATGAAGGCGCTGACTACGAAAAAGCAAAGACAGATAGTTATGGAGCAGCTCAGACCTGTTTCAAAAACGGAAAAAATACTGTTCCCGATAATAGTTACGATAGTGGTAGCGTTTATAATCCCCGACGCGGTTGCGCTCGTTGGCTGCCTGATGCTCGGAAATCTTTTGAAGGAATCAGGCGTCGCGGACAGACTTTCAAAAACGGCGCAGAACGGACTTATGAACGTTATAACGATTTTCCTTGGCGTGACGGTAGGCGCTACGGCGACGGCGGAGAGCTTCTTAAATCCGCAGACGCTCGGCATTATCGTGCTCGGACTTATCGCGTTCTGTTTCTCAACGGCGGGCGGTCTGCTCCTGGGCGATTTGATGTGCGTGCTTACGAAGGGCAAGGTAAATCCGCTGATAGGCTCGGCGGGAGTTTCAGCTGTGCCGATGGCGGCGAGAGTGTCGCAGATGGTGGGACAGAAGGAGAACCCGTCAAACTTCCTGCTCATGCACGCGATGGGACCGAACGTTGCCGGAGTTATAGGCTCGGCGGTAGCGGCGGGCGTGTTCCTGTCATTATTCAGTTAAGGAGGAAATATATATGGCTAACAAACCTAAACCGGTTGAAATTACCGAAACAGTCCTGCGCGATGCGCATCAGTCGCTTATCGCTACGCGTATGACTACGGAGGATATGCTCCCGATCGTTGAGAAGCTCGACGATGTAGGATTTCATTCGCTCGAAGCGTGGGGCGGCGCGACGTTTGACTCGTGCCTGCGCTTCTTAAACGAGGATCCGTGGGAGAGACTTAGAAAAATTAAGGATAAGGCAAAGAAAACTCCGCTGCAAATGCTGTTCAGAGGTCAGAATATTCTGGGCTACAGACATTACGCAGACGATATAGTTGAGTATTTCGTGCAGAAGTCAATCGCGAACGGTATTGATATTCTGCGCATCTTCGACGCGCTCAACGACGTGCGGAATCTCGAATGCGCGATCAAAGCGTGCAAGAAGGAAAAGGGACATTTGCAGGCTACCGTGTGCTACACGATAAGCCCCGTTCACAATATCGAAAGCTTCACGAAGCTCGCGAAGCAGCTCGAGGAAATGGGCGCGGATTCGATTTGTATCAAGGATATGGCGGGCTTGCTTCTGCCGTATACCGCGTATGATCTCGTAAAGGCTATGAAGGAAACAGTTAAAATACCTATTCAGCTGCATACTCACTACACGTCGGGCGAGGCTTCTATGGTTTATTTGAAGGCGATCGAGGCGGGCGTTGACGTGATAGACTGCGCTATGTCGCCTATGGCTATGGGTACGTCGCAGCCGCCGACAGAGCCGATCGTCGCGGCGCTGCAGGGTACTCCGTACGATACGGGCTACGACCTTGACAAGCTCGTTGAAATATGCGATTATTTCAAGCCGCTAAGAGAAAAGTATCTCGCGAGCGGGCTTATGAACCCGAAGGTAATGGGCGTTGACGTTAATACATTGAAATATCAGGTGCCGGGCGGTATGCTCTCTAACCTCGTTTCGCAGCTTAAGCAGCAGGGCAGAGAGGACGCGTATGAGGAAGTGCTCAAGGAAGTGCCTCGCGTAAGAGCGGACATGGGCTATCCGCCGCTGGTAACGCCGTCGTCGCAGATAGTCGGAACGCAGGCTGTTTTAAACGTCCTGATGGGCGAGAGATACAAGATGGTTTCCAAGGAAACGAAGGGACTCGTAAGAGGCGAATACGGCAAATGCCCGGTGGAGATTTCGGAGGATATAGTAAAGAAAATAATCGGCGACGAAAAGCGTATCACCTGCCGTCCCGCAGATTTGATCCCGCCGGAGCTGGAGCAGATGAAAAAGGAATGCGCCGAATGGATAGAGCAGCCGGAGGATGTATTGTCATACGCGCTGTTCGGACAGGTCGCGGTCAAATTCTTTGAATACCGCCGCGCGCAGAAATATAAAATAGACGGAGATTTATTGGACGAGGAGAATAAGGTTTATCCGGTGCAGTAAATTAAAAAGCGGAGCTGCCCGGAGGGCGGTTCCGTTTTTTGTAACATGGGCGGGGAAATTATGATTTAGCGGCTGATAGCCTCCCTTGTTAAAGGGAGGGGGACCGCGTAGCGGTGGAGGGATTCTTTATTTAAAAATAGCGAAGGAATCCCCCAGTCAGCTACGCTGACAGCCCCCTTTGACAAGGGGGCCTCTCACGCATAAATCATAATTTACACCAACACAACGAAAGGAGCAAATACCATGAAAATTGGATTCATTGGCGGAGGAAATATGGGCGCGGCTATTATAAAGGGCGTTATCGCTTCAAACACCGCCGCGGCAATCGACATTTCCGTTTCCGATAAAAACGCGGACTCGCTCGACGCAATCAAAAATGAATACGGCGTTTATACTACCGATAACAATAAGGAAGTTACACGCCGCTCGGATGTGATTTTCCTTTGCGTAAAGCCGAATGTCGTATATAAGGTCATAGATGAAATAAAGGATTATGTAAACCTTGAACGAATGATCGTTTCAATCGTCGCGGGACAGAGTATCGCTAAGCTTGAAGAGGCGTTCGCTAAGCCCGTAAAGCTCGTGCGCGTAATGCCGAATACTCCGGCGCTCGTCGGAGAGGGAATGTCCGCAGTTTGCCCGAATGATGTTGTCGGTACGAAGGACGTTGAAGCCGCTATGCAAATTCTTTCGAGCTTCGGAAAGGCGGAGATAGTCCCCGAGTATATGATGGACGCGGTTACGGCTGTTTCCGGCTCGTCGCCCGCATATGTATTCATGCTTATCGAGGCAATGGCTGACGCGGCTGTCATGGGCGGAATGCCTCGCGCTCAGGCGTATACGTTCGCAGCGCAGGCTGTTCTCGGAAGCGCGAAGATGGCGCTCGAAACGGGAAAGCACCCGGGCGAGTTGAAGGACATGGTATGCTCGCCTGCCGGAACTACTATCGAGGCTGTGGGCGAGCTTGAAGCGTGCGGCTTCAGAAGCGCGGTGATCGAGGCTATGCGCGCATGCATGGACAAGTCGAAGTCGATGTAAGAGGACAAAATAATGAATAAGGAAGAATTAAAAAATCTGCTGAGTAATGTCGCCGACGGAAGCGTTTCGGTCGGCGACGCGCTTGTTAAATTCAAAGCCGCTCCGTTCGAGGATATGGGATTCGCGAAGCCCGATTATCACCGCGCGGTCAGACAGGGAATAGCCGAGGTGATATACGGCGCGGGTAAAACGCCGGAGCAGATCGTGAGTATCGCGAATAAACTGCTCGAAAGCGGTCAGAAAACGGTTCTTATCACTCGCATGAGCAAGGAAGCCGCGGAATACGCAAAGGAGCACGGGCTTGATTTCACGTACTACGAGGTAGGTCATATCGGCATAGCCGGAGAAATGCCGAAGCCCGATACGGACACGAGCATAGTAATCGCAACCGGCGGCACGAGCGACATACCGGTAGCCGAGGAGGCGGCGCTCACGGCTGAGGCTCTCGGAAACAGAGTCAACCGCCTTTACGATGTGGGTGTTTCCGGCATACACCGTTTGCTGGCTCATTCGGAGGAAATAATGAGGGCGAAGGTCATAATCGCGATAGCCGGCATGGAAGGCGCGCTCGCGAGCGTTGTCGGCGGTCTGGCGGACTGCCCCGTTATAGCCGTTCCCACAAGTGTGGGCTACGGCGCGGCTTTCGGCGGAGTGGCGGCGCTTTTGTCCATGCTCAATTCCTGCGCGAGCGGAGTGAGCGTCGTGAATATCGACAACGGCTTCGGCGCGGGGTATCTCGCGAGCATGATAAATCATATATGAGGAGATGGGAAAATGAGTGAAATAAAGGAATATTTTCCCAACGGCACGCCGATTGACGAGTGGTTTTACAATACGGACGTACCGGAGCTTGAGGAGCTTGGAAAACAGTACGTCCTGACCGATTACAATATTTTCGATGACGGGAAAATTTACACAAACGAGATACAGGCGCTTATAAATACCGCGTCGGAAAACGGCGGGGGAGTGATCGTCGTGCCGCCGGGAACGTATATGACGGGCTCGCTGCACTTCAAGAAGGGCGTAAATCTGTACATCGCCGAGGGCGGAACTCTCAAAGGGAGCGACGATATTTCCGACTATACCGTATGCGAAACGCGCATCGAGGGCGAGACGTGCAAATATTTTGCCGCGCTTATAAACGCCGACGGCTGCGACGGTTTTACAATGTGCGGAAGCGGCACTATCGACGGAAACGGGCTGAAATCGTGGAAGGCGTTTTGGCTGAGAAGGCTCTGGAATCCCGCGTGCACCAACAAGGACGAGCAGCGTCCAAGGCTCGTGTACATATCGAACAGCTCGAACGTCACGGTCGCAAACCTGCATTTGCAGAACGCTCAGTTTTGGACGAATCATATATATAAATGCGATCGGGTGCGGTTTCTGAACTGTCATATATTCTCGCCCGCGTCGCCGGTAAAAGCACCGAGCACCGACGCGGTCGATATTGACGTGTGCTCGGACGTATTGATTAAAAACTGTTATCTTGAAGTAAACGACGATTCCGTAGCCCTCAAGGGCGGCAAAGGACCGTGGGCGGATACCGCTCCCGAAAACGGCTCCAACGAGCGTATTATAATCGAGGACTGCACCTACGGCTTCTGCCACGGATGCCTTACGTGCGGCTCGGAGTCGGTGCATAACAGAAACATAATCGTACGCCGGATCAACGTATTGGACGGAAAAAACCTGTTATGGCTGAAAATGCGCCCCGATACGCCGCAGAGGTACGAATATATCACGATCGAGGACATAAAGGGAAAGATAAATAATTTCATACAGATAAACCCGTGGACGCAGTTTTACGATTTAAAGGACAGAAAGGATATTCCGCTTTCATACGCGGAAAATATCACCATGCGTAACTGCGAATGTGAGTGTAACACATATTTTGATGTGACGCCGGACGAAACGCAGTATCATTTATCGAGGTTTGTATTCGAAAACATCAGCATAAAAGCGAATAACCGAGGAACGGATGAGAGCTGTATAGAGAAGGTTAAGGTGAAAAATGTGAGAATTGATATTATATGAAATTGAGCGGTCACAGTGACCGCTCAATTGGTTTAATGCGCTATATATTCCATCGGGTCAACCGGCTTGCCGTCGGCGTATACCTCGAGATGCAGATGTGCGTCCGTTACGTTTTCGCCTTTGCTTTCGCCTATAAGACCTATCACGTCTCCCGATTTCACCTCATCTCCTACCGAAAGAGACTCTATTCCGTCAAGTCCCATATATTTCGTTTCCAGTCCGCCGGAGTGCGAGATCGTTACAACGTCGCCGAACGCGTTGTCGGAGATTTCCTCTATAACTCCGTCAGCCGCCGCGCATACACTGCCGCCTACCTCCGCGCCGATGTCAATTCCGTCGTGCGTTCGCCAGTCCGCGAGGGCGCTGTTGTATACCAGCTTGTCCGAAAATTCATCAAGAACCGCTCCGTTTACAGGCATGCTCAGCGGAAAATCCTCGGCCGATACTATAACCGCGACGTCCTCCACGTCCGGATTATCTACAGCGTATTCCGGTATAATTCCGTCTCCCTGCACAGACGGCTCAAAAACCTCGGCGGTGTCATCGTAAACCGACTCTGAAACGGCGCCGCTTCCCTCCGACGCGCTGTCGGAAACAAAGGTTTCGTCTGCTTTTACTATTTCGGATTCGGGAATTGTGTCCGCGTCGCCAGAAGCGTTATCGGGAGGTATCCGATTTGCGTCTGTATCCGAAAATACCTCACTCGTATCAGCGTTTTCAACGTCGGCTGTATTTATCATAGCGTTGTCGTTTTTATCCTGCGCACGTTCCGAAAAATATCCCGCGATACCTATAACCAATACACAGCAGCAGAGCGCTATGTAAAAGCCCGGCAGCTTCCTCGCTTCCTTTTTTTGTTCGTTGTTCATCATATCAAATCCTTTCCTTGATGTAGTATTTAGTATTCTTGCCTCATTTTTCTGAAATATACATCTTGTTAATTTAATTTTTGGAAAATCAGTTAAAAATTATTAAAAGAAATATTCAAAATTGTATTCCCAAATTCGAATTTATATAGTATAATAAAAAATAGAATAATGTATCGCGCGCCGACGCGCGTGATAATCACGGAGGTGTGTTATGCGTATTGAAAAACTTGCGGACAACAAAATTAAGGTGACTCTTACTACAGCGGACTTGACGCGGCTTAATATAGATATAAATAATCTTACTCCGTCTTCGCGCGAGCTGCATACATTTCTGTTCCATATAATGGAAACCGTGCGCGAGGAAACGGGATTTAATCCGTACAACGGGCAGATCGTTGTTGAGGCGACGCCGATGCGTGAAGGTATAATCGTTTTGATAAGTAAGCTCAAACGAGTGAAAGCAAATTTCACAAGAGATCAGCTCAAACGCGCGCGGGTTGTAAGAGCGCGGGTGAAGGACACCGATGTTGAAGCTGACGCTTACGGCTTCGCGAGCTTTGACGATTTATGCCGAGCGTTCGCACTGATAGAGGACGACGCGTTTGTACATAGTATGCTGTATAAAATCGATGGAGTGTACTGTTGTCTTATGAACAGAAAATCAGGCTCAAGGTCTAGCCGTCATATTTTATCTGAATTTGCGTCGGAAGTAGCCAGTCCCATGAAGGCGGAACATATTAAAGAGCACGGCGAGCTGATAGCGTCCGGAAGCAAGCTGGCGCGGATGGCTGCCGGAATAAAAAAGCTTAACGGATAATCAATAAAAAATCACTCTGAACCGCGGAGTGATTTTTTTTTTGCGAAAAAAATGCGCTACGCACCGTTCGGACAAGAGCGCCGTCTGAGTAATAAGGCCGGAATATGCCTAAAAATAATAAGTTTTATACAAAATAGTAAAAAAAATCGCCGAAATGCGCATAAATTTCTGTCACCGCTTATATTGACGAAACGCGCCGCTCGTTATATAATATATGAAATAAAAACAATGTGAAGAATTTAACAATCCTTACGCATGAAAATAATAAAATTGGAGGAATATATAATGAGCAGAGTTTATAATTTTTCGGCAGGTCCTTCCATGCTTCCGCTTGAGGTGCTTGAAAAGGCCGCCGCGGAGATGACCGAGTACGGTACGACCGGACAGTCCGTTATGGAGATGAGCCACCGCTCGAAGGAGTACAAGGCTATAATCGACAACGCGGAGGCGCTCGTTAGAGAGCTTATGCACGTTCCCGACAACTACACGGTACTGTTTTTGCAGGGCGGCGCTTCGTCGCAGTTCGCGGCAATTCCGATGAACCTCGGCACGAAGTCCGGTAAGGCTGACTATATCATAACCGGTCAGTGGGCGAAGAAGGCGGCTCAGGAGGCTGAGAGATATATCAAGGTAAACAAGGTCGCGTCGTCGGCGGATAAAACGTTCTCGTATATCCCCGAGACAAACAAGAGCATGTTCGATCCCGAAGCGGACTACTGCTACATTTGCTATAACAACACGATTTACGGTACGCACTACACCGAAAAGAAGCTCCCCGACACCGACGCGGTGCTCGTCGCGGACATTTCGTCGTGCGTAATGGCTGAGGAGATAGATATTAACAAGTTCGGTATTCTCTACGCGGGCGCGCAGAAGAACCTCGGTCCCGCGGGAGTTACGCTTGTAATCGTGCGCAACGATTTAATAGGCGACACGCTCGAAGGTACGCCTACAATGTTCAAGTATTCTATCCACCGCGACAACGGCTCGATGTACAACACGCCGCCGACATACGGCATATATATGCTCGGTCTCGTTCTTCAGTGGATAAAGGATAAGGGCGGAGTTAAGGAGCTGCAGAAGATAAACGAGAAAAAGGCTAAGATTCTTTATGATTTCCTTGACAGCTCGGAAATGTTCAAGGGCACCGTTGTTCCCGAGGACAGATCGCTTATGAACATACCGTTCGTAACGGGCGACGAGGAGCTTGACGCTAAGTTCGTAAAGGAAGCTACGGCTGCGGGCTTTATCAACATTAAAGGTCACAGAACCGTGGGCGGCATGAGAGCGAGCATTTACAACGCTATGCCTATCGAGGGCGTTGAGGCGCTGGTTGAATTTATGAAGAAATTTGAAGCTGAAAATAAATAATAGGAGAGATTAACTATGTTTAATATACTTACGTTAAACAAAATCGCCGCTGTCGGACTGGAGCAGCTCGGCGATAACTACACAATCACCGACGACGTGAACGCTGCGGCGGACGGTATCGTTTTGAGAAGCTTTAAAATGCACGATATGGAGCTTCCCGAGTCGCTTCTTGCGGTGGCGAGAGCGGGCGCGGGCGTAAACAATATTCCTATCGACAAGTGCACCGAAAAGGGTATCGTTGTTTTCAACACCCCGGGCGCTAACGCTAACGCGGTTAAGGAGCTTGTTATCGCGGGTTTGCTGCTTTCGTCGAGAGATATAGTTGAGGGTATCGAATGGGCGAGCACTCTGAACGGCGACGACATCGACAAGCAGGTCGAAAAGGGCAAGTCGCACTTTGCGGGAAACGAAATCATGGGCAAGACGCTCGGCGTTATCGGCTTGGGCGCTATAGGCATACTCGTAGCTAACGCGGCTGTGGCGCTCGGTATGGATGTAGTGGGCTACGATCCGTTCCTGTCAGTTGCGAACGCTCTGAAGCTTTCCGAGAAGGTCAAGGTCGTAAAGGATATAGACGATATTTACAAGGTTTCGGATTACGTTACTATCCACGTTCCTCTGACGGACGAAACGAGAGATTCTATAAACGCGGAAGCAATCGCAAAGATGAAGGACGGAGTAAGAATTCTGAACTTCGCTCGCGGCGGACTCGTAAACGCGGACGACGTGAAGGCGGCTATAGCTGCGGGCAAGGTTGCGAAGTACGTTGTGGACTTCCCGGGCGCGAGCGCGGTAAGCGAAAACGGCATACTCGCGATACCGCATCTGGGCGCGTCGACCGAGGAATCGGAGGATAACTGCGCCGTTATGGCTTGCCAGGAGATAGCGGACTATCTCGAAAACGGAAATATAGTAAATTCCGTAAACTTCCCGCGCTGCTGGCTGCAGAAGAGCGCGGGCGGACGCGTGGCGATCATTCATAAGAATATCCCGAACGCTATCGCAAAGTACACGGACGTTATCACGGTCAACATTTCCGACATGATGAACGCGTCAAAGGGCGATATCGCGTATACGATTATCAACACCGACGAACCAATTCCGGCTGACGTGATGGAAAAGCTCTCAAACGCGAGCGGCGTTATAAAGGCGAGACTTATTAAATAAAGTCTTACTGCATACAAATATGCCGCACGCGGGAGCGATGATATTAAATTAATTAAAAAAATGAATCTAATAAATATGCGTTTCAAAAAGTGTTTAACTTTTGGGACGCATATTTTTTTATTTGCCGTTATAACATAATTGCGCACAAAAACAAATATTATAATTTGTACGGGTATTAACAAACGGGAGGCGTGAGATATGACTAAAACGTGTCTGATTAAAAATTTAATATGCTTTATAACAGCGGCGGCGCTTTTTATTCCCCGGGCTGCCTTTGCCGAAGGAGAGGAAAACGAGCTTGGTGTCAATGCGAAAGCCGCGATTTTGATGGAGGCGTCCACGGGAAAGGTGCTTTATGAAATAAATCCCGACGAACAGCTTCCCATAGCGAGCGTGACGAAAATTATGACTATGCTCCTCATCATGGAGGAAATCGACGGCGGCAGACTGACGCTCGACGATATGGTAAGCGTAAGCGAAAACGCGATGAGCTACGGCGGTTCGACCATGTTTCTTGAAACGGGCGAGCAGTTAAGCGTGAACGATATGCTAAAGGGAATCGCGGTAGCCAGCGCTAATGACGGATGTGTGGCAATGGCGGAGCATATTGCGGGGAGCGAGGACGCTTTTGTGGGGAAGATGAACGAGCGCGCCGCCGCTCTCGGTATGGAGAATACTCACTTTGTCAATACAAACGGGCTTGACGAGGACGGTCATTATTCAAGCGCGCGGGATGTGGCGGTTATGTCGCGCGAGCTTATATCGCATGAGAAGATTTTCGACTATACCTCAATTTGGATGGATGAGCTTCGCGGCGGAAAATTTCAGCTTGCCAACACAAACAAGCTTATCCGATTCTATAACGGCGCGAACGGACTGAAAACAGGCTCAACCTCTAAAGCGCTCTGCTGTCTTTCCGCTACGGCGAAACGCGATAATATGCAGCTTATAGCGGTAGTTCTCGGCGCGCCCACGTCAGCGGAAAGATTTGAGTCGGCTAAAAAGCTGCTCGATTACGGCTTCGCGAATTACAGCATAACCACACATATAACCGCCGGCGACGCGTTCGATGATGTTCCGATAAAAAAAGGCGTGGCGGAAACGGTCGGTGCGGCTGCGGCGGATACATATTCGCGGCTCGCGCGGAAGGGAAGCGATGAAGCTGTTGAAAGCGAAATTATACTCAACGAAAACTTATGCGCTCCGATAGCTAAGGGCGATAAGCTCGGCGTGATACGATTTACCTCCGGCGGCGAGACGCTTGCGGAAGTAGACATAATATCCACATCAGATGCGGCTAAAAAGAGCGTCGCGGCAATAATAGGCGACTTTTTTAAGACAATTATGTATGGAAACGAGGAGAGAAATTTGGAAAAAAATTAACAAAAAAACAGAAATCTATTGAAAAAGAAAGGAGAAGGTAGTATAATAAACAGTGCTTTATTCGGGATCACTAAGGAGATGCAGATAAAAATGAAGAAACTTACGGCTACCTTTGCGGCGGCTTCGGTGGCGGCGGTGTGCGCGATAGGATGCTCCGCCGACGGCGTGAACGACTATCCGTGGGCTGCTGACGCGGTAAATTACTGCGTGCAAAATAAAATACTCACGGGAAATGAATACGGAGATTTAATGCTCGGTCAAAATCTGACGCGGGCGCAGATGGCGAGAATACTCGTTGACGGATTTTCTCTGCCGCTTGCGACCGAAACGGGATTTGCCGATATGTCGCCCGACAACTGGGCGTATCTGTATGCCGCGACGATAGAGGGATATATGCCGAAAAAGGGAGGATATTTCAATCCGAACGATTACGTGTCGCGCGAAGAGCTTGCGTCAACGCTTGTGAGAGCCTCCGGTCTTACCGAGGGAAGCGTGAGAAATCCGGGCATAACAAGCGCGAATTTTCTTGACGCCGGTCAGATTGACGGCGCGTATAAAACGTACATAGATATAGCGGTCGAGCGCGCGTATATGGCGGGCTCTGACGGATATATCAGACCGAAGGATCTGATAACGCGTGCCGAGGCATGCGTTCTTATCAGAAACGTCATGGAGGTTACGCGCGGAAATCTTACTATGACATGGGCTGATTTGGGTATTGAGAAATCATATACGCCGATGACTGGCGCGGCACAGATAACCGTTGAACAGGCGCAGGCGTGGGCAAGAGCCAAAGGCGCTGCCGATATATTTGTAAATATTGCTCCCGTTTATTGGCAGTATGGAGAACAGTTCGGAATAAGACCGGAAATAATGTACGCGCAGGCGGCGAAGGAAACGGGATTCGGCCGCTACACCGGCGCGGTGAAGCCGGAAATGAACAACTGGGCAGGCATTAAAATCAAAAATCCGATAGGCGACAGGACCGAGGACCATGAAACCTTTGCCACTCCGGAGGACGGAGTCAGGGCGCATTACAACCATATGTGCGCGTACCTGGGGTTAGCCCCCATAGGCGAGCCGCATGACAGATATTACGTTGTAAAAAGCATAGATTGGGCGGGAACGGTGAAAAATCTTGAGGAGCTCGGAGGAAAGTGGTGCCCGGATTTGTATTACGGCTATGATATACTGCGTAATTACATTGCTACAATGGCGAAATATTAAAGCTTAACGTATGAAATAAGGGGATTTTACACAAATCCTCTTTTTTATGTTTAATTTTACAAATAATGGTAAATAATATGAGTGTAAAAAACTTTAAAATTTTTCGCTTGTAATATTTCTGACACAATATATAGAAAAAAATAATTGCTTTTTTACAGAAAAACCACTATATTCTGTGTCGGATAAAAGCCCCAAAAACCGCATAAACAAAGGGAAAACGCAACTATCGTGTTGACAAATTCAAAAAGTGTGGTATAATATCAATGTATCTGAAACGCAATATAAAAGAAACAAAAGTGTAACTCGGTTACAAAAATTACAAGACGAAAAATCAGGGGAGGAAGCGGCTGTATGCAGACGTATGTTAAAGAATATACAGACTTTATGACTAATGTAAGGCATAAGGCGTTGAATACGGTTGAATCTTATAAAAGGGACGTAACGCAATATATTACATATTTGAATAACAGCGGAGTAAAGGATTTGTCGGCGACGACGAAAACCACGGTTTTATCGTATTTGCTCGCGCTGCAGAAGGAAGGAAGGGCAAGCTCCACGGTTTCGAGGACGCTCGCGTCGCTCCGCTCTTTTTATGTGTTTATGATTGAAAACGGGATGGTCAAAACCGACCCCACTTCAAATCTTGAAGCGCCGCACGTTGAAAAGAAGCCGCCGCAGATTTTATCGAGCGCCGAGGTGGAACTTCTTATGGAGCAACCAAAGTGCGTCGATAACAAGGGAATACGCGATAAGGCTATGCTGGAGCTTTTGTACGCGACCGGCATACGCGTGTCGGAGCTTATAAATCTTACCGTCAGCGACGTAAATCTTCAGATGAGCTTTATATGCTGCCGAAGCGAGAAAAAGGAACGCGTTATACCGATGGGAAACAAGGCAAGGGAGGCGCTTGAGGAATATATAGACAAGGCGCGTCCGATGATGATTAAGGACGAGGACGAAAAGGCGCTTTTTGTAAACTGCAGCGGCGCGCATATTTCTCGTCAGGGCTTTTGGAAGATAATAAAATATTATCAGCATAAAGCCGGTATCCAGACGGAGATAACGCCGCATACGCTCAGACACTCCTTCGCCGCGCATCTTCTCGAAAACGGCGCGGATCTTCATTCTATTCAGGAAATGATGGGACACGCGGATATTTCCTCGACGCAGGTATATTCGAAGTTCATTAACAACAAGCTGAAGGATGTGTATTCAAAGGCGCATCCGCGCGCGTAAAATAACATTTAGGAGCAGGGAATGAATTTATTAAAATCACGTAAGTTTATAGCGGGTATGATTGCCGCAGCGCTTATGGCGGCGGCAGTTATTACATGTGTGCGAATATGGCAGACAGATCCGCCGTTCGCAAAAAATCTGCATATGAAAATAATGGAGGAAGTAAACCTTCGTTATCCGGATAAGTGCAGATATACATATTATTATGTAAATAATATTTTGCAGTACGAGCTTGAGGACCACGACCTGGAGCAGAACGATGTAAAGGAAATTCAGGTCGGGAACGGAAAAAAGTATATGATAAATCATTCGCGCGGCTTCGCAATGGAGTTTCCGCGCACTGTTACGTTTGATCTGACAGCGTCAAACGAGTTTATCGTCGCGAAGGACGATACGTATTCTATTGTTGTTTCAAAGGAATTTTCGCCGTATGAGCGGACAAGATATTATATAAGAGATTATCTGCACAAATATCTGCTCGACGAGCGCTACATGGAGCAGAACAAGCTGGAGCTTCACAAAAACTCCGTGGAAAAGATAAACGATTTTTGGGTGCAGGTGGTGTTCATGACGAGAACTCCCGCTCCCGGAAGCACTATTAAGCAGAACACTTACGCGTACTGCTACATTTACGACGAGGAGCAGCGCTATTACAGAATTATGGTAAAAGCTCCGGAGTATAATGACGAGTTTATAAACACGGTATATAAAATGCTGTATTCCTTCACGCTCGACGTTGAAATTCAAGGACCGAGCCGTGATTATACCAACTATGAGCCTGTTCCCGATCCGAACTGGAACGAGGAGACGAGAGAATATTACGATAATCTCGTAAACAGCGAAAAGCTTGAATGGGGAATATATGTTCCTCAGGGCATACGCGATAAGAATTTTGCCGAGGTTGAGGAAATAGAGAATAAAATCAACTACAAGTTCAAGGGCATGATAGAATATCTCTATTTCGCGATAGGACTTGAAGGTGAGGAATTCCCGACGGAAGGTATGCAGGAGGCGTACGACAAGGGCAAAATTACGGAGCTTACCGTCCAGACGTCTACGATTATGAACGACAATCTTGACGGCTATTCGCCGACATTCGATATTCTTGACGGGCTGCATGACGATGAAATAAGGCAGTTCGCGAGAGACGCGAAGGCGTTCGGGCATCCGTTCCTGTTCAGACTGAACAATGAAATGAACAGCGACTGGACAAGCTACGGCAGCTCCGACATGATGAACGACCCCGAGCTTTACGTAATGCTTTGGCACAGAATATATGATATTTTCCGCGAGGAAGGCGTGGATAACGCGATATGGGTTTTCAATCCGAACAATATCACATTCCCGCCGTGCGGATATAACGATCCGATGGCGTACTATCCCGGTAACGAGTATGTCCATGTTTTCGGCGTTACGGGCTATAACACCGGCACGTACTATAGTGAGCAGTTCGGTGAAAAATGGCGGGAGTTTGAGGAGCTGTACGACGAATGCGACAAGCTGTTCGGCGAAAAATACGGCAAATTCCCGTGGATAATCACGGAATTCGCGTCAAGCTCGATCGGCGGCGACAAGGTTCAGTGGATAAATAATATGTTCTCTGTTCTCGACAAGTACCCGAATATAAAGATGGCGTTTTGGTTCAACAGCGCCGACTGGGATCCGAATTTCCCGAAGGAAACGGTAGTATCGCGTCCGTACTGGCTGGATGAGAATGACGAGGTTCTGAACGCTTTTGCGGAGGGAGTTAAGAACGAGTAAACAGTATGCCGCCGCGTTTAATTGCGCCGTAAGGATAGCGCATAAACGCGGCGGTCTTATTTTTATATTTTTTTCAGCTTGGCAAATACTGCCATAAGCTGCTTTCGTCCTATCGAGTCAAAATCAATTTCCAATATCGCGTCCTTGCCGAACTGCTTTGCCGATATGACAACGCCGCGTCCGAATTTGCGGTGTTCCACGATATCTCCGGCTTTGAAATCCACCGCCGCAGCCGGTTCCTCTTTTTCGCGGCTGAGTATACCGCTCATGTTTGACACCTTCGGATTATTTATGCCGGAACGCTGATGAACGGTGTTTGCCCCGTATGACGGTTTTCTCGGAGTTTTGTCCTCCAGATATTTTGTCGGGATCTCCTTGAAAAATCTTGACGGCTGCGACGGGACGGTCTGTCCGTATATAGTGCGGCGCGAGGTTTTCGTTATATAGAGCTTCTCCTTCGCTCGCGTTATCGCGACATAGCATAAGCGCCGCTCCTCCTCGATGCTTTCCGCGTCGCCTATCGAACGCATACCGGGGAACAAGCCTTCTTCAAGTCCGGTCAGGAACACGACCGGAAATTCCAACCCCTTCGCACTGTGTATCGTCATAAGCACAGCCGCGTCCTGCTCCTCGTCGTACGCGTCGATGTCGGATATGAGCGAAACGCCCTCGAGAAATTCTCCGAGCGTTCCGCCGTTTGCCTCGTCGTTTTCAAACTCCTTCGCGACGCTCATGAATTCCTCTAAGTTTTCTATGCGCGTCTGATTTTCGGTGGAACGGTCAACGGTCAAAGACGCCATGTAGCCTGTGTCGTTCAGAGTGCGCGCCAAAAGCTCGGTAAGCGGAATTGCGTCCTTGAGCTTTATAAGCGAGCGCATAAGCGCGGCAAACTCCGCAAGCTTTGAATGCGCCGAGCGCAGCTCCGGATAATCCGCCGAGTTTTCGACTATCTCGAATATATCGCATTCGTTTTCGTCCGCTAATCTTTGCAGCTTTTCTATGGTTGTTCCGCCGATTTTGCGCTTCGGTTCGTTTATTATTCTCACAAGACTAACGTCGTCGCTGGGGTTGTGTATAACGCGCAGATACGCGACGATGTCCTTTATCTCCTTTCTGTCATAGAAGCGCAGACCGGCGAGAACGCGGTAGGGAACGGCTTCGCGCATCAGCATTTCCTCGATAACGCGCGACTGGGCGTTCGTTCTGTAGAGAACCGCGCAGTCGCCGAAGCGTCCCGTTTCATCGTAGTGCCTGCGTATTTCCTGCGCGATAAAGCGCCCTTCCTCGTACTCGTTTTCGCTTGTGCTCACGCGTATTTTGCCACCCGCGCCCTTGTCTGTCCAGAGTGATTTGTCCATTCTGCCCTTGTTGTTGGCTATCACGGCATTCGCCGCGTCGAGAATCGTCTGCGTGGAGCGGTAGTTCTGTTCGAGCTTTATCACCTTCGCGTCGGGATAGTCCTCGCGGAAGCTGAGAATGTTGCCGACGTTCGCGCCGCGGAAGCGGTAGATACTTTGGTCGTCGTCGCCGACCACGCAGATATTGCCGTATCCCTGCGCCAAAAGGCTTATGAGGACGTACTGCGAATTGTTTGTGTCCTGGTACTCGTCCACAAGTATGTATTCGAAACGCTGCTGATACTTTTCAAGCACATCGGGATTTTCACTTAAAATACGCACGGTGAGAAGGATTATATCGTCGAAATCGAGAGCGTTGTTGTTTTTAAGCTTCCTCTGATACAGCTTGTAAAGCTCGGCGATTATGCTCATGCGATAGTCGCTTTTGTATACGTTTTCGAATGTCGCCGCGTCCATCATATCGTTTTTGGCGTTGCTGATAACGGACAAAACGCCGCGCGGAGTGAACTTTTCCTCGCTTATGTTAAGCTCCTTCATGCAGCTTTTCATAAGCGTGCGAGTGTCGGCTGTGTCGTATATCACGAAATCGCGGTCATAGCCGAGGCGGTCAATACAGCTTCTCAGAATACGCACGCAGATAGAGTGAAACGTGCCCGTCCAAAGAGAGCCGGTAACATCACCGAGCAGCCGTTCTATTCGCTCCTTCATTTCGTTCGCGGCTTTGTTCGTAAACGTTATCGCGAGGATCTTATACGGCGGCACGCGCTTTTCGTCGATTATATATGCGATGCGGTTCACGAGCACCGTCGTCTTGCCGCTTCCCGCGCCCGCGAGAACGAGCACCGCGCCCTCTGTAGTCTGCACGGCTTCGCGCTGTTTATCATTTAAATTTTCCAAAATTTTGTTCATTTTGATCTCCTTAATTCATTTTGTTCATTAACAGTATACCACATTTTTTTTGTTTTGGCTATGTTTTTTTAGACCATTTTTGCATGAAGTTTTAGAGTATAAACGAAGTTCGATACGGCAACCTTAAAATCGTGAAAGGTGGTGTGAGAAAAGGAATGGAAAATTTATCAAAAAAAGCCGCAAGAGTTCTTGCCGCCGCGCTTTTCGTATGCGCGTTGAGCTTCCGCGCCGACGCGGCGGGAACGTATGTGATACCGTCCGGAAAAGCCGTGGGAGTAAAGCTCTACACCGACGGACTTCTCGTTGTGGGAATAAACTCCGTAAACGGCGGAGCGGCTCCGGCTGAAAAGAGCGGCATAAAAATCGGCGACAGAATTATGAGCGCCAACGGCGAAGAGCTTGCCACGTGCGAGCAGTTTGCGGAAATAGTGAATAATAATCCCGACGGAGTGACGCTTTCGATATGCCGCAAAAACAATATGAAGGAAATTTCGGCAGTGCCCGAGCCCGCGGACGAGGGAGGCTGCAAGCTCGGACTGTGGGTGCGCGACAGCACGGCGGGGATAGGAACAATGACGTATTATGATCCCGCTTCAAATACCTTCGCGGCGCTCGGTCACGGCATATGCGATGTTGATACCGGTAATATTTTAACCGCTAAATCGGGTAATATTCTTAATTGCAGAATAATGTCCGTAGTTAAAAGCGAGCGGGGAAGAGCGGGCGAGCTTGAAGGCAGCTTTGACGGCGCTCCTACGGGCAAAATCACAAAGAACGCTCAAAACGGAATTTTCGGCGCGGCATACGTGCCGGAGCAAGGCGAAGCGATCCCGATAGCGGAACCCGAAGAGGTGCGCGAGGGCGGCGCGTATATTCTCGCGGATATAGGCGGCGGAGTGAAGAAGTATGATGTAAATATAACTAAAGTGGCGGACAACTGCTCGGCGAAAAGTATAACGCTGAAGGTAACGGATGAAGCGCTTATCGCAGTAACGGGCGGCATAGTGCAGGGCATGAGCGGTGCGCCGATAATACAGAACGGTATGCTAGTCGGCGCGGTAACGCATGTATTCGTAAACGACCCCGCGCGCGGTTACGGAGTTTTGGCGAAATATATGATTGATGGGTAAATTATGATTTATGCGTGAAA
>CANQXJ010000011.1 GCA_947627795.1 uncultured Clostridia bacterium | reverse complement strand
AAAAATACTACGCCCGTAAGAGCAATACCAGCGTCCTCAAATCGCAGATTAAACTTCTCGAAGCTGAAAATGCTTCATTGAAGGACACCATCTCGGAGCAGAACGAGGAACTATCCGAGCTAAAAAGCATTCGTGGACAGCTTGCCATAAACAAGCTGAAACAAAAGATAACTCAATTAGAAAAGCTGATTGAAAAACTGTTCGAATTTCTTGACAAATTCAACCTCCGCGACAAGTGGGAGCAATTCTTGGCGGAGTCCAAAAAGCGGGGCAGAAGGATAGAAAGATAAAAAATTATGTTGACATACCCTCTCACAAGCGTTACAATAAAAGCGCAGAGGGTATGTCACAGATGAATAATGAAAGGAGATTCATCAATATGGCAACCATAAGAAAACGCGGCGACAGCTACCAAATACGCGTCAGCTGCGGTTATGATATGAACAATAAACAGGTTATCCGCGCCAAGACATGGAAACCGAAAGACGGCATGACTGCTAAACAGATTGAAAAAGAGCTTAACCGTCAGGCGGTTATGTTCGAGGAAGCATGTATGAACGGCTTTATGACCTCCGCGACTAAATTCTCGGAATTTGCGGAGCGGTGGAAAAGGGAGTATGCAGAGAAGAAGTTAAAAATAACTACTTTAAGTCGTATTCCGGGCATATTAAAGCGTATTAATGAAGAAATCGGGCATCTTCGCCTTGATAAAATCAACCGTAGAACAATTAACTGTTTGATTCAGTCTTTGTCAGACGGCAATGATAAGTATAAGCCACTTGGAGCAAAAACAGTGAAAAATTACATTTCTCTGGTTTCCTGCATCTTAAGTTATGCGATAAGCCTTGATATGCTGTCAAGCAACCCGTGTACTAACGCTAATATACCCACTGTGAAGAAAACAGAAAGGGAAATTTATACAATAGAAGAGGCGCAGATTTTTATCGACAGGCTGATTAAGAATGCTCCGCTGATGTACCAATGCTATTTTATACTAATGATTTGCAGTGGATTACGTCGCGGAGAAATTTGCGGGCTTACTTGGAATGATATTGATTTTGATAATCATATCATAACGGTAAATAAGGCTTTATATCCGATTGCAAACAAAGGAGCTGTAATTGATACGCCAAAATCGGCAAAGTCGAATCGGAATTTGAAATTGGGCGGAGAAATATTTGACTACCTTAAGCGGCTAAAAGCGTTTTATGAATCTGAAAAAGAACGCTTAGGAAATAAATGGACTGAAAATGATTTTGTTTTTAAGCGAAGCGACGGTAATGTTGTTTCACCGTTAGTCCCGAATGAATGGCTTCATAGGTTCTGTGAACGTGAAGGGCTAAAATATGTCACTCAACATTCATTTCGTCATTTGGCTGCTTCTATGATGATTGATGCGGGAGCGAATGTCAAGACAGTGCAAGCCTGCATGGGACACAGCGAAGCAAGCACAACGCTTAATATCTACGCTCATGCATTTTCAAAAGCGCAAGCAATGGCAAGTGAAGCGATGGCAAACAATTTCAAGTTAGCTTAAGATAGAACAAAGGACAAAGCGAAAACTGCGGAAACGGAAAAAATCCCGAAACCGCGTATCTATGCGGTTTCGGGATAATCCATATGGCTGCGGATCCAGGATTCGAATATGAATATTATCGCATAATAGCTTGTTTGTAGTTGCGCTGACGAAGGTTTGACTAAAAGCTGAACGCATTTAGTATTTTTTCCGTTTCGGTTTTCCGTTCGCTGCGGATATGCGTGTAGATCTGACGTGTTAGGTTTATGTCGCTGTGTCCCATTAGCTCTTGCGCGTCTTTTAGGTCTATTCCTGCTTCAAAAAGCATTGTGGCGTAACCGTGACGGAGCTGGTGAGCTGTTATATTTAACCCGTATTTTTTACAATAGGCGTTCCATCGTTTAACATATTCCCATCTTGTTAAAGGTTCTTTGCCGTCGCCGTCCTTGCTGAACAGAAAACCGTTGAATTTTTTCGGGAGTGCGTCGAATAATTTGTCGAGGATTATTATATCGCGTTTGGCTGACTCTGTTTTCAGAACCGGTTCGAATATCGTACTTGAACCGTCAAATATAAGATGTCCGGTAATATGTATTCGGCGGTTTTCATAATCAATACTCTTATTTGTCACGCCTAATGCCTCGGAGCGGCGGCAGCCGGTCATCAGCATGAAGAACGGGAGCAGGTCAAAGCCTTCGCTGTGCTTCATTACTTCCTTTAATTCCTCTGTTGTCGGCAGCTCGCGCGGGTTCTTTGGGAGATTGTTCGGCAGGCGTATGTCGCGGACGGGATTGTATTTTATATATCCGCTAAGTACGGCGTGGGTGAAAATCATATTCAGCACGCTTTTGTAATTCGCGACGGTCTTTTTTGCGTAGTTTTTCAATATAAGGCAGTTTATAAACCGATTAACCTCGACCGCCGTTATTTCCTTTATGACATACCCCTTGAAAAACTCAAGTACCGCTTCATATGCCGCGCGCGTGTTCTTGTTATAATTCCAGTCGGGTATTTTCTCGCGATACCGCTCGTTCCATTCCTCGGCGACTTCCTTAAACGTCTTTCCTCTTTCCTCCTTTTCCGAATAGGCTAATATTTGCCTCTGTATATCTTTTTCGGCTTTTTTCTCTGTCGGCTCGGAGCTGTAGAAGTAAATGCGCTTATCGTGCAGTGTTACTACTTTGCAGAACCGACCGTCCTTTCGTTTTTTCAATTGTATCACTCCTTTTTTGTTGTTCGTCAAAAAAATTGTTGCAAAATAAGAGTGAATGTGATACAATAAATATAGGTTTTTTCAAGTGTATCACATATACACTCCGTCCCTCGGCTGTTGGCGCGGTCGGGGGATTTTTTTATGCCGCATTTTCATTCTTTTTGTAATCAATTACAGAAATCTCGTTAGAGATGGTTTTTGCCATATCTGTTATTTTTTCAAGCTGACGAACGGTTTCACCGTCGTAATAAACCTCGCCGCAAAACTCACATTCACTGCACGGGACGTGCCTGATAACTACAAGACAGCTATCTAAATCCGTTACGTCCGTGGTGGTTGTTTTAAATGTTTCGTGTCCGCATTTAAAGCACTTCATTATTCGTTACCTCTCTTTCTTACGGTATAATTATCAGTCCATTTTTCATCATTTGGGCGATATGCCGTTATAATATATATGAATTGTTTATCGCTGCTTAACACAACATGAATGTACATCTGTTTATTATCGTTTCCGCTGATAAGGCAACTGGGAAACGGTTTATCATCAGCATATGTTTCTATTATGTCACCCGTCATAATAGTTTTTTCAATATCATTAATCGTTATACCGCGCTCGGCACAGCGCCTACGCGAATGACGTGTAAAAATTATATGCTTATCGTCGCAAATGTTCTTTAATTCCGATATGCTGTAAGGCAATTCCACCGGCGGCGCATCTCCTTTCATGTATAATATATTAAAACCTTATATACAATCCCTTTCCACGGGATCATAAACCTGATTTTATATTTGTAGGTATCAGGGAATCTTGCCCTAATTCTTTAGATATATCATCTGATATTTTTCCTGAGTTTTTGTATTTATCAGCTTTAAGCATTTGTTTCATTTCACCGCAGTCTTACATACGTTGTCAATGCTCATACCGAGCATTTTTATGTATTTGTTTGCTGTAATCATGCGGATCTCCTTTCATTCATACATGTAACTATTTATACATTCCACCGATGAGCGCAGTTTTGACATATTGCAACAGTATTATAAGTATATTTTGTTTTACTTGTACCTTTACGCTTACCTATCAGCAACCATAACCCGCAAGTACAAACAACAAGAATCGCTCTGCCAATTCCCCATAAACATCCCGTTGACCTATGGCGAGATTTATCGTTTGCTATCTCGGAAGTTATATGCACGTTGTTACTTCCGCATCTCGGACATGATATCCCGCCTGATTTTGTTTGCGCTACCGAAACATTTACAATAGGCGGTTGTTGAAATTGCTGCACCTGCTGCGGGGTTTGCACAGGATTAACAAGTTGATCAAATTCCTCTTTATGTATCATAATGTTCTGTCGATTTCCGTACTGTATGATTTCTCGGAAATACAACTCGCCATGATATAGGTACATTGTGTAATTGGGCGGATAGTCGTCCGGATATATATTATAATCCTTTACTGTTCCATCAACAGAAAATACATGACATTTTATAAGCTGCATCTCATTCATAAACTTATCCTCCTCGTTATTTTCATATATAGTAGATTAAAATTTTATATACAATCCCTTTCCACGGGATCATAAGCCTGATTTTATATTTGTAGGTATCATGGCATCTTGCTCTAATTCTTTAGATAAATCATCAGATATAGATAGAACATTTCCTTGTATATCCAACATTTTATTGATTGCAGGCTGCATATCAGGGTGATTTTCGTAAGCGTTTATAAGTACGCTGTGTGTTTCGTTTTCTTTTTTTGCTGCGGACAGTATTTTGTTTTTTAAATCGTTAGTCAGTTCATCCCAAAATAGAAAGTTAGGTTCACATTCTAAAGCGTCAAATAATTTATAAAGTATATCGGTATTTGGGAAACTTGTATTTTGCTCATAATTAGATATTGCTGTATTAGAAACACTTATCAATTTTGCAAGTTGCTTTTGCGAATATCCTTTGTTATTTCTCGCTGCTCTTAATCTATCACCAAATGACATCTTAATCACCTCTTAAAATTTATTATAAAAGACTTTTTCCAAAAAGTCAAGAAAAAAATCCAAAAAACTTGGAAAAAACACTTGACATCACAGAAATCATGTAGTATACTATAATTAATCCAAGAAACTTGGAATTGAATAGAAAGGAGTGTGAATAATGAATATAAATAACACTTTAATCGAAAATCTAAACAGAATTATTAAGGACAAAGGATTAAAGCAACGTCATATTGCCGAGTTGGCGCATATGGATGAACGTAAAGTAAGTGCCATACTTACGGGACGGCAAAAAAATATAACCGCTACCGATATAGGATATTTATGTAAAGCGCTTAATTCTACTCCGAATGAATTATATGGTATAGCAAAAACGCAACAGACGCGGCGTAATATGCGATTGTGAGGTGATGAAAATGAGAGATAATGAATTTGTTGTTGATGTTATCGCATTACATATTGGTTCAAGCGAGTTTTGCAAATATTTTTTAGAAGAAATGGCAGAGCAATAAGGAGGGAAACTATGAAAATTCAGGAAGTCAAAGAAATTATTGAAAATCAGATAAAGTTAGTGCAAAAAGAAAGTGAGCATTCAGACAGCAGAACGATAGCGGATTTATCCCTTGCGTTGGTAGCGTTGATTGAATTGCACGAGAATTTATAATCCCCCATAGTATGGATAGTTGCTATGAGGGATAAGGTGTTAGAATTATTCGGTTATTGAATCAGTAATTTCTTTAACTCCTTCGTAGATAGCTTTAAAGAATTCAGCAACTGATTTTCCTGCGGCTGCATCAATTCTAATTGTCGAAGTTGCTAATCTTGCATTAACAAAACTTGCTGCGATTTCTAAAGCTTGTTTATCAGAACATTGCATATAATCACCACCTTTCTACGGTGATTATAGCACACTACAATAATTATTTCAAGTAAAACACACAACTTGTGTAAACTTATTGGCAGATATACCGTATCTGTTCGCAGCGGATGCGGCGTAGAAAAACGCCTATCGGCGTTGAGGAGGGACACGAAGTGAATGACTATTACAAAAACAAAATCGCCGAGCTTACGGAAGAACGGAATTATTATCACAGGTTGTTCTGTTTTTCCGTAACCTTTGCGGCGACAATGCTGTTATGCTGCGTGGTGTCTATCTACTTATTACTATATTGTAAATAATGGATGAAATAACGCCCGCGAGAGCACCGGTAACTAATCCGGTTAGAGAGCTGAACACGGCAATAAACCAATCATGCTTAAACTGCTTTTTCTGCTGCTCCCTCTCTTTAGCTTCGTTCATCATTTGCTGTTCTACATAGGGAGGGATAATTTTTCCTTCTGCTATGTCGGGAAGCTTAAAATCGTCCATGCTATAATCACATCCTTCCTGTGATAATTATAGCATGGACAAAATGAAAAATCAAGCCGCAGACGCGGCGTAGAAAGGGGTGAGGGAAGTGAAATTTAAGGAGTTTATCAGGGAGTATGGGATTACTATTTTAGTATCAGTGGTAACAACGCTTGTAATGCGTCTACTATTATATTTGTTGCCACGGTTATGGCAATAGGGACTAAATAACGGAGGTGATAGGATTGAACGCAATTAAGATTATGCGAGAAAAGGCGAACCTGACACAAATGCAGCTTGCGGAAAAGATAAACATTGACCGCTCCGCGGTTGCGAAATGGGAAACCGGCGAGGCTTTACCAAGAGCGGACAAGCTGCCGATTTTGGCGGGAGCGCTCGGGTGTAAGATTGATGATTTGTTTGATGTGGCATAGGAGGTAAGAAAAATGATACACGAGTTAAAAATTTATACAGGACATTTTGAGCAATTAATGTCGGGATGTAAGTCGTTCGAAATACTCAAAAATGATAGGGGTTTTATGCCGGGCGACTATCTCGCACTGAATGAGTGGGACACGGATTCGGGATATACGGGAAGGTGCTGTTTGGTGCAGATAATGAACACGGAATCGGGTACGAAATATTTTTTAAAGAACGGTTATGGCGCAATGTCAATTGTTCCGCAAAAAATATCACCAATGGTATATCTCAACGAACTTAAGCCGCCGGTATATGATAGAGGCGCAGACAAGATATTGCGAAGAAAACGCCAGAAACAGACGCGGCATACGAGGTGAAGAACAGTGGACACAAATTTTACCGTAGGAAATGTCAATTTTTCAAACTGCTTATCCGATATGCAGTTTAAAATGACGGCTGAATCATCAAAGCCGAAAAAGGCGCAGGAAATATCAATAGTCGAATGCGATAACCTTAGCGTGGTCGCTATCAATGGTCGCGTTATAAAGGATGTTTCGGATTTCAAAATAATAACCTCTGCTGATGGAACAACAGAACTTATTATACACATAAAAACAAAATCCGATGTGGTTAGATGTGACTTATTAACTGATTGATGGACATATTAATGGTAATTGCGGTTATACTTTCGGGAATAGGCTTTGTAACGATTGCGGTTGTGGTATTCAGTTTGCAGGTTCAAATTAACAAGCTCAAGCTTGATTTACAGAGACATATTTTTGAAACCAACCGAATTGAAACCATGCGCAGAAAGCCGAGTAACAAGCCGCGCGATGGACAATTCCCATTTGATGAAATTATTACAGTCAAAAATCCGATAAACACTATAAAGACCTCTGTAAATGAGGTTATTAACAACGTTAAAAAATGAAAGGGAGTGATTACAATGCCGAGGGAGAAACCTTCGTATCGGGATAATCTTGAAATGATTGTTTCGAGGTTTCCGGATAAAACATTATTAACGGTTACGGACGTGGCGCAGTTTTGCGGAGTAAGCCGCGCAGTGGCGAAAAAGCTGTTTTCGTTTGACGCGCCGAAGAATTACATTTCCGTCGCGAAATTGGCGCGGGAAATGTCATAGAATGAGGTGAGAAAATGAAAGGATAATATGGCTGATATTATCTCCGAGCAAGAAACAATACACGATAAATATAGGAAAAAATTAAAGAAAATCGGGGTGTATGTATGTTAGATATAAATGAAATCAACGGAACCATAAAACAACTGGAAAATGGCGAAACAACATTTTCAAACTGTAACAAATTTGCCGTTTTGTATACAGTCCGTGATTATATGACGGGAAAATCAGCCGCGCCCGAATTATCGAACGAGGTAACGGAGGAACTGAGCGACATACTGCCATGTTACAAAACGTACCACGAGGCAAAGGAAAAATATCGTTTGCGTGAAATTGCGGAACAGCCTGTAATAGTGGCAATGAACCAGTTATGCCGCGAGATAAAAGAATTTATGCTGTCACTATACAAGGGTGCGGACACTAACGACGAAAAAAACCAGTTAAAACAAATGGTAAAAGAAGTACACGGCATGATGTAAGAAAAGGACTGGGGAACCGTCCTTTTCTATTGTATCACATTCTCTGACGAACATTTGACGAACTTTTTTTGTTATAAATCGTTACAAATCGTTACAAATCTTTCAACGCTAAATTATGAAAAAACCGCATAAATACTGGATTTATTAGCATTTATGCGGTTAATTTTTATGGCTGCGGATCCAGGATTCGAACCCGGACAGAACGAGTCAGAGTCGTTAGTGCTACCTTTACACAAATCCGCAATGTCACTGACAAATGATATGATACCAAAAATCAGATAATTTGTCAAGTGTTTTTTTCATTTTTTTAGAATTTACTTCATTTCCTGCCTGCCCTCTATCGCCTTTATAAGCGTGATTTTGTCGGCGTATTCCAAATCGCTTCCTATTGGGATTCCGTGCGCTATGCGCGTTACGCTTACGTCAAACGGGGCGAGGAGCTTTGAAATGTATACGGCTGTAGCCGTGCCGCTTACGGTGGGGTTGGTCGCCATGATTATCTCCTTTACGGTGCCGTCCGTGAGCCTCAGAAGCAGCTCGTTTATTTTTAAATCATCGGGCGATACGCCGTCCATAGGGGAGAGCGCGCCGTGGAGGACGTGGTATAAGCCGTTGTATTCGTTCGTGTTTTCAATCGCCGAAACATCCTTCGGGCTTTCGACAACACATATGGTTGTGCGGTCGCGCTTCAGGGACGAGCATATTTTGCACGGGCTTGAATCCGTGAGATTCTGACACGATTCGCACAGGCAGATTTTCGATTTTGTTTCGAGTATTTTATCTGTCATGCTCCGCGTTTCTTCGGGCGTCATATGCTCCAAAATATGGAAAGCAATGCGCTCCGCGCTTTTTCTGCCTATTCCGGGAAGCGACTCGAAGGTTTCGATCAGACTTTCTATCGACGCCGTATGCATGATTAAAATAATCCGGGGATGCTGAGTCCGCCGGTGATTGCTCCCATGCCCTCAGCCATCATGTCGTCAGCCTGCTTTATCGCGTCGTTTACCGCCACGAGAACAAGATCCTCCAATGTTTCAACGTCCTCGGGATCGACCGCGTCCGGCTGGATTTTTATTGAGAGAATTTCCTTTTTGCCGTTCGCCTGAACCGTAACCATGCCGCCGCCGGAGCTGGCTTCCACGGTTTTTTCCTCAAGCTCCGCCTGAACCTTTTCCATTTCCTCCTGCATCTTCTGAGCCTGCTTTACAACGTTGCTCATATTTCTGTTCTGATTCATGCCGGAACCCGCGAATCCTTTGTATTTTCCCATGTTAATTTACCTCTTTCTTGATTTATTATTTATTCATTATCGTCAGATAATTCATTTTCATCTAAAAATTCCTCGCGCTCGTCGTCGAATGAGGACTGTTCAAAATTATCTTCGCTCGTGTCGTAGCCTATGAACTCACTGTCATCGGTGTTTTCGATTATCTCGCCGAAGTTTTGCGCTATCGCGTCGAGCGGGTCAACCGATTCGGGCTGAGCGGTTTCTTCGTCCGCCGCCGTATCCGCCGGCTTTAACGCCCAAAAATCCACAAGCTTATCCTCGATTTCATCAATGTACGCTATTTTTACCGCGTACTTGCTGCCGGACGCTTTCTCAAACGCACGTTGGAGCTTGTCCTTGAAGCTTCGAGTTATCGCGTACGAACCTTGTTCCTCGCGCTTGAACAGAAGTATTATACCGTCCGCGTCTATTGTAATCTGCCTGTTCGCGAGCTGCCCCTTTAAAAACGGGGCTGAATTGCCGATCGAGCGCGAAATATTATTCCAGTTTTTCGCGATTTTAACTATCGGGTTATCGCCGTTAAGCTCGTTTTCGGGAATAGGATTATAAAGTCTTACCGATACCTTTTTTTCCTTTTTCGGCTCAGGCTTCTTTTCTTCCGCCGCGGGAGCCTGTATTACGCCGTTTTTAAGCTTTTCTTCAACCGCTCTGAGCCTGCGCTCGATTGCGGGATCGGCGCCGCCCGTATTCGCTTCCATCGAAGCGAGCCTGTCCATAAGCGCTTCGGGGGTGTTGTCGGTTTCGGGACGCGCAAGCTTGATAAGCGCCAGCTCATATATAACGCGCGGAGATTTCACCCATTTTGTGTCCGCCTCCGCGTCTGAGAGAAGCGATACCGCGTTCGAGATTTTTTCGAATGTCAGCCTGTCGCTCTGCGATTTGATTTTTACCAAATCATCCGCGCTGTAGTCGAGAAGCCCCTCGGGGCTTGCGCTCACCTTGCATATCATCAGGTCGCGGAAGTGTTTTAAAAGCGAGCCGATAAATACCTTTAAATCCTTACCGTCGGCTACTATATCGTTTA
The DNA here is from genome assembly GCA_947627795.1 of uncultured Clostridia bacterium. Classification (GTDB taxonomy): domain Bacteria; phylum Bacillota; class Clostridia; order UBA1381; family UBA1381; genus CANQXJ01. The sequence goes on along the minus strand of CANQXJ010000011.1, from coordinate 42,506 downwards.
TCACAGACAAAAGCTTGTCCACATTGCCCGCGATCACCGCGTCGGTGACGCTGAAAACGGCGTCCATAGGCGATATGCCGAGAGTGCTTATAATATCGTCCTCGTTGATCGTGTTTCCGCAGGCGGAAATTACGCGCTCCAAAATGCTTAGCCCGTCTCGCATCGAGCCGTCCGCGAGCCGCGCGAGCATATTGTACGCTCCGTCGGAAATACTCAGCCCGTCCCCGTGGGCTATTTCTCTCATTCTGAGGATTATATCGCCGGGCTTTATGCGCTTGAAGTCGAAACGCTGACAGCGCGAAAGAATTGTCTGCGGCACTTTATGCGCTTCGGTGGTTGCGAGAATGAAAATTACGTGTTCGGGCGGTTCTTCAAGCGTCTTTAAAAGCGCGTTGAACGCTCCGGTCGAGAGCATATGCACCTCGTCTATGATATAGACCGTGTACTTGGCGTTGGCCGCCATGTATCGCACGTCCTCGCGGATTTCGCGGATATTGTCAACGCCGTTGTTGGAAGCCGCGTCGATTTCCTTTACGTCCATGATAGAGCCGTCCAAAATCCCACGGCATACCTCGCACTCGTTGCAGGGGCTTCCGTCATGCGGATCAAGGCAATTGACGGCGCGCGAAAAAACCTTGGCGCAGGTGGTTTTGCCCGTGCCGCGCGTGCCGCAGAAAAGATAAGCGTGACCTATCTTGTTGTTTATTATCTGGTTTTTCAGAGTTTTCGTAATGTGGTTCTGACCTACTATATCCTCGAATACCGTCGGACGCCACTTACGGTAAATTGCCTGATGCTCCATTGACATTCCTTTCGCCGTTACACCAAAAAACGCCCGTTTAGGCGTTATACTTTATAAAGGCTCCGACCGAGTTTACCGTAACACATCAAAGACACCGCTTATTGCTGCTCGGTTCCCCGCCTGACAAGGTTCACGGGCTTCAATCGCACGGGCTCGGTCATCATCGCCGTTTGCTCAAATCCGCGTTTTTTATTTTCGCTTTAACCATTATAATATAAATCTTTTAAAACTGCAAGTATTATTTTAAATTTTTTTACGAATATTTAAAAAAATCCGCTCATATAATATTTGGCGAGCCTTCCGAGGCGGCTCAAAGAAAACTTTCGTGCGCCCCAATTCGGCATGAGCGCTTAATATTCGACGGCGTTTTGCCGCTTTTGCGCGCGATTTCGCGAAAGTAAAGTCGAAGCGCGAAAAAACGGCGGATTGCTGTCGGAACGTGCGATGTAAAGTGCTGGAATTTTGTGTCGGTTTATATTATAATTTATATATCAAAGGAAGGAGAGACAGAATTATGGAAGATGAAATACTTTACGGAAGAGCAACACTGCAAAACGGCTATGAGATGAGAATAGAGTATTACCTTATTCCCGAAAAGATTTCACAGGACTACACGGATTTGATGCGGTACGGTGTAAAAATAAAGATGACGTCGTTTTTTGACGGCGGCGGCAGGGCGGTGGAGATAAAGCAGATTACGAATATTTTTTATCGCCTGAGCGACGCTGAGGAATTTATACGGCTTCTGATACGCAACAAGGTCACGCCGGTGAGCCTTCGCGACGTGGTGGAGGATTACATAATAGAGAGTCTCGATAAAGCCAAAGCTCCGGCGTAAACGGACGGCGGGCGGTGAAAATTTAAAAAATACGGAATCGGCATAGCATTTGTGCCGATTCCGTATTTTATACGAAAAAACAGAGTTTAACAGTCTCGGACAATTATCTTTTTGACAGTTCAAACCAAAATACGCTGCCCTTTCCTTCCTCGCTTCGGGCGCCGAAGCGCGCGCCGTGCGCTGTCAGTATCTCCTTTACTATCGATAGCCCCAGCCCGTTCGCGCCGCGCTTTTTCGAGGTGAAATATTTATCCCAAATATGCGGCAGATCCTCGGCGCTTATGCCGCCGCCGTTGTCGCGTATCTTCGTTCGGACAGATTCGTCGTTTTCGGTGACCGAAACGTAAACGCGCTTGTCAGAACCGACGTGAGCGACCGCGTTTGAGATAAGATTATAGAGCACCTGCTCCAGTCTGCGCGCGTCAGCCGTGACGTACTTTTGCGGCTCGATTTCCGTAACTATTTCAACACCGTCGGATCTGCATATTTCGGAAAACTGCTCCGCCGTTTTTTCCGCGAGAGCGCTTAGATCCACACGTTCAAATTCAAACGATACCGCGCCGGACTGCAATTTTGAATAATCAAGAATATCGTTTACGAGAATCGAAAGTCTGTCCGATTCGCGGATAATAATTTCCGCGTCGTTTCCCGCGTCGGCGCTGCCGTCGAGGTCGCGTATAAGCTCCGCGTAGCCCTTTATCATCGTGAGCGGCGTGCGCAAATCGTGCGACACATTCGCGAGCAAATCGCGGCGCAGCTTGTCGGTTTCGGCGATTTTACCGGCGGCGTATTCGAGCGACGCGGCAAGCTCGTCTGTTTCGGAGCAAAAGCCCTTATTGAATTTCAAATCAAAATCCCCGTCCGCCATTTTGAGCGACTGCTCGGAAAGCTCGGAAACGGGCTTTGAAAACCGCTTCGCTATCCATACCGCTATAAAAAGCCCTATCAAAAGCGCGAGAAACGTAACGGCGCAAAGCTGCACGCGCAGTATCGCGACAGCCGAGCCGACCGCTCCGAGAGATGTGTTTATATACAAAATATCTCCGTCCGCGAGCCGCCGCCCGTAAACGAGCGTACCGCCGTCACCGCGCTCGATCGTATAGCATACGCTGTCGTCAGAGCCCAATCTTTCAATAAAATCGCCGTAATGCTCGGGCAGACGGCGGTATTCCTGCTCCTGCCAATTCTGCGTTTCGCCTGCGCGGTACGGATTTTGCCCGCCGCCGTGCTCGTGCGCGTCAGTTTTGTATGACGGACTGTATTCGTCGGCGCTGTATATGATGCTTCCGTCCGCGCCGGTGAGCAGGATCAATATGGAATTGTCCGCCGCGAGAGTGTCGATCGCCTCTTCCGTATTTTCCGCCCGATAAATTTCATCGGCGATCCCGCTTATCTGATGCTTCTGCATAGAGTTATAAAGGCTCTGCAAAAACACCGTTTGCAGCAGCCACAAAACGGCGAGAATTACCGCCGCGAACGCGGTAAAATATATCCACAGCTTAAAACCGATTGATTTAGTGTCGAGCTTCAAATTTATATCCCACCCCTCTTACGGTAACAATGTAATCCCTGCAATCCCCCAAATGCGCGCGCAGCTGCTTTATCTGCCAATCTACAGTTCTGTCCGCCGAATAATACTCACAGCCCCAGACCGCGTCCATAATTCGGTCGCGCGTCAGTACAATGCCCTCGTTTTTCGCGAGATACAAAAGCAAATCGTATTCCTTCGCCGTCAGTTCCGTTTTTTCGCCGTTAATACGCACAATTCTGCCGAGCGTGTCAATTTCGATGCCGTCCGCTTTGATTTTATCCGATTTATCCGAGGAACCGCCGCCGTGACGCGAAATTACGACCTTAACGCGCGCCATCAGCTCACGCGGCGAAAACGGCTTTACGACATAATCGTCCGCGCCCGTTTCAAAGCCGAACAGCTTGTCGTATTCCTCGCCGCGCGCGGAGAGCATTATAACGGGAATATCCTTAATAGCGCGTATCTCCTTGCAAGCCGAAAAGCCGTCAAGCTCGGGCATCATCGCGTCCATAATTACAACGTCAAAATCCATTTCACGGCACATAGAGACAGCCTCCATACCGTTTCCGGCTTCGGCTGTCTCGTAACCCTCGCGCTCGGCATAACGCCTTACAAGAGTGCGTATATCCGGCTCATCGTCAACAATCAAAATTTTCGCCATCGTCACCGCTCCTTTCGGGGATATTGTATCATAAATTTGCGGGAATTGCAATGGATGGGGTAAATTATGATTTAACGTTGTAAGCCTCCCTTGTCAAAGGGAGGGGGACCGCGTAGCGGTGGAGGGATTCTTTTTTGAAAATTAGCGCAGGAATCCCCCAGTCAGCTACGCTGACAGCCCCCTTTGACAAGGGGGCCTCTCGCACGTAAATCATAATTTACGCTTCCGCCTTATAATTCTTTATCGCTTCCGCCTGCTCCGCCGTTATAACGCCGGCTTCAACAAGCTCGTCAACTCCGTCTTTGCGCTCCGCTTTTCTTTCTTCAAACGCCGCACGACGCTCGTCCGGCGTCATATCCGCCGTATTCTCATACATCGCGCTTATATCCTCGTGCTTTTTCGCAGCGTATTCGGATATCGCGTTGGCTGTCGCTTGATCGATTATGCCCGCTTCAACGAGGTCCTCACTGTCGTAATGAGCTTTATCCATACCGCCTCTGTGAGCCTTGCCCTGTCTGTAGCTGTAATCAGCCGTGTTTTCCGTTTCATCATCCGTGTCGGTTTTCTGCGAATAAACAAACGTCTGCTCGCCGCCTGTGCCGTAGTGGTTCGCCTTACCCTTCAAGTAACCGTAATCCGCCGTTTCGTTCTCCGCCGCGAATACCGTACCCATTGCCGCGATTATTGCCGCAGCCGATACAGCCGCGAATATTTTTTTAATTTTGCCGTTCATATTTAACAGCTCCTTTCAGTTTTTTTGCAATCTTTTTGATTACGGCTTTATTATACGGCGCGACTGTGTGGAGAATATGTTGACAGTGTGGAATTTATGTGGATTTTAATTTGAATTGTAAATACGCGTGTCATTTAACGATTGATTTTTTCCGCGTTTCATATTATAATGTACGCGAGGTGTATTTCCATGTACAAGGTAAAGGAAACAATCGTCGTTGAGGGCGTGTACGACAAAATCAAGCTCTCGCGCTTTATCGACGGCGTTATCATAACTACGCACGGCTTCAGCGTATTCAGCAACAAGGCGCTGTTGGACACGATAAAAAACTTAGCCGCGAAAACGGGGATCGTAATTCTCACCGACTCCGACAGCGCGGGGTTTAAGATACGCAATTTCATAAAGCAGTCGCTCCCGCCGGAGCAGGTCAAGCACGCGTATATTCCCGATATAAAGGGCAAGGAAAAACGCAAACAAACCGCCGGCAAGGAGGGGCTTCTCGGCGTCGAGGGAATAAGCGACGATATACTTATAGAAGCTCTCAAAAACGCGGGCTGCGAGATCGACGAAAGTGTTAAAGCTCCGCGTGAGGGCAGAGCGGTAACTAAGGCGGATATGTTTAAATTCGGCTTATCCGGTGGTGAAGACAGCGCGGCGAAGCGTGATTTGTTCGCGAAGGAGCTCGGACTTCCCGCGAAGATCTCCGCGAATATGCTGCTCGACGTGGTGAACCGTCTGCTCGATTACGACGAGTTTTGTGAACTTGCACAAAGTGTTGAAGGAAAATTTAATAAAATTATATAAAATTTCGAAAAACAGCTATTGACAAACGGCGGTTTTTACGGTAGAATAGTGTGTAAAGTGTTTTATCTTTACAGGTGATCATATGGGTAAGGACTTGAATATAACGGTCCTGATGGACTTTTACGGGCAGCTTCTCACGGAAAAGCAGTACGCGGCGATGGATATGTACTACAATCAGGATCTGTCGCTCGCGGAGATCGCGGAGGAAGCCGAGATAAGCCGTCAGGGCGCGCGTGATTTTATCAAACGCGGCGAGAAGCAACTTTTGGAATTTGAGGAAAAGCTCGGTCTTGCGAAGCGGTTTTCGGATATGAGCGCGCGGATAAAGGAAATCAACGAGATAACGGACAGAGAAACGCTTGGCGCGGAAGATCAAAAAAGGTTGAAAACTCTCGCGGCGGAGCTTACGGAATATTTATAACAGGAAAGGGAGAGCGGCATGGCATTTGAAAGCTTGGGCGATAAGCTTCAGGGCGTATTCAAAAAGCTCAGAGGCAAGGGCAAGCTGAGTGAAAAGGACATCAAGGACGCTATGCGCGAAATAAAGCTGGCGCTTTTGGAGGCGGACGTCAATTTCAAGGTCGTAAGGGACTTCGTGAACGTCGTTTCGGAAAAGGCGCTCGGTCAGGAGATAATGGAATCGCTTACTCCCGCGCAGCAGCTTGTAAAAATAGTAAACGACGAGCTTACGCAGATGATAGGCGGCGAAACGGAAACGCTGAAATTTTCGCCGAAGCCGCCGACGATCATTATGATGTGCGGCTTGCAGGGCGCGGGTAAAACCACTGCGACGGCAAAGCTTGCGTTAAATCTCAGAAAAACGATGGACAAGCGCCCGCTTATGGTCGCGTGCGACGTGTACCGTCCTGCCGCGATAAAGCAGTTACAGGTGCTGGGCGACCAAATCCAAATCCCCGTGTTCTCGCTCGGCGCGGACGTAAATCCGGTTGAAATAGCGCGGCAGGCTGTAGAGCACGCGATAAAACACGGCAACGATCCCGTGATACTTGATACGGCGGGACGTCTGCATATAGACGATATGCTCATGAACGAGCTTATCCTCATAAGAGCGGAGGTAAAGCCTACGGAAATGCTTCTCGTTGTTGACGCTATGACCGGTCAGGACGCGGTAAACGTGGCGAAAGCGTTTAACGACAGGCTCGGCGTTACGGGAATTATCCTTTCAAAGCTCGACGGCGACACGCGCGGCGGCGCGGCATTATCCGTAAAGCAGGTTACGGGAAAGCCGATAAAGTACGCGTCCGTCGGCGAGAAGCTGAGCGACCTCGAGCAGTTCCACCCGAGCCGCATGGCTTCGCGTATACTCGGTATGGGCGACGTGCTGACGCTCATAGACAAGGCACAGGAGCAGATAGACGAGAAAAAAGCGCGCGAGCTTGAGGCGAAAATAAGAAAGCAGCAGTTTGATCTCGACGACTTTTTGGAGCAGTTCAGACAGATACGCAAAATGGGCTCGATTTCGCAGATACTCGGTATGTTGCCGGGTATTGACAAAAAGATGCTCGATATGGTGGACACCGAGGAAAACGAGAAGCGCATGGTTCACATAGAAGCGATAATCCAGTCAATGACGCAGGAGGAGCGCAGAAAGCCCGGTATAATCGGCGCGAGCCGCAAGGTGAGAATAGCGCAGGGCAGCGGCACAAGAGTGCAGGACGTGAACCAGCTTTTAAAGCAGTTCGCGGAGATGCAGAAAATGATGAAGCAAATGTCGAGCGGCAAGCAGACAAGAATGCTGAAGCGATTAAGAAAAATGCGTTAATAAGGTATACCATATACTTTATATAAAAACCACAATCAAAACGGGAGGTGAAAAACATGGCGGTAAAAATCAGACTCAGAAGAATGGGCGCAAAGAAGGCTCCGTTTTACAGAGTAGTCGTTGCGGATTCAAGATACCCGAGAGACGGCAGATTTATTGAGGAAATTGGCACATACAATCCTCTTACAAACCCCGCGACTGTTGATATAGACGCGGAGGCGGCTAAGAAGTGGATAGGTAACGGTGCTCAGCCTACTGATACTGTTAAGGCTCTTTTGAAGAAATCAAACATTATCTGATCGGAGGAAGGACCTAAATGAAGGAAGTATTGGAAATAATAGCCAAGTCGCTGGTTGAATACCCCGAACAGGTCGACGTTAAGGAAATAATAAACGCCGACCAGTCGGTCACGCTGGAACTGAGGGTTGCGGACAGCGACATGGGCAAGGTTATCGGCAAGCAGGGACGTATCGCGAAAGCGATAAGAACCGTTGTTAAAGCGGCGGCAAGCCGTGAAAACAAGAAAGCGTCGGTAGATATTTTACAGTAATTAAAAAAGGACTGTTTACGTTAATGATGCTGCGGGGCGGTTATCGTACGCAATATCATTTAACGTATGCAGTCCTTTGCTGTTTTATTTCGGAAAGGGATATTTATGGATTATTTGGAAGTAGGAAAAATCGTGAACACGCACGGGCTGCGCGGCGAGGTCAAGGTGGTGCCGTGGACGGACTATCCCGACGATTTCGAGGATATCGAATACGTCTACGCGGAAAAACGCGGCGCGCGCGAGCGGTTGGACATTAAAAATATAAAGTACCAGAAGAACAATTTAATAGTGAAATTCGCGCAGATCAACAGCATCGACGAGGCGGAAACGTACAAAAATCTCGTGCTTACTGCCGACCGAGACGTCCTGGGCGAGCTTCCCGAGGGAGTTTACTATATCGCGGACTTGATAGGTCTTGAAGTGGTAAAGGAAACGGGCGAAAGTGTAGGCGAAATAACGGATGTGATAAACACCGGCGCGAACGATATTTATGTCGTAAAGCGCGAGGGCAAAAGGGATATGCTCATACCCGTGATAGACGAGGTGGTAAAAAAGGTTGACCTCGAAAACAAAAAAGTCACGGTAGAGCTGATGGAAGGATTAGAGGATTTATAATGCGTTTTGACGTACTGACGATTTTCCCCGCTATGCTCGAAGCGGCGCTCGGCGACAGCATTATCGGGCGCGCGAGGGAAGCGGGACTGATCGAGCTTAATTTTATAGATATACGGGAATTTTCAACGGACAAGCACAGAAAAACCGACGACTACCCATACAGCGGCGGAGGCGGTATGCTTATGACTCCGCAGCCGATTTATGACGCGTATATGTCGATCGCGGGAGAACTTGACTATAAGCCGCTCACGATTTATATGTCGCCTCAGGGGAAGATTTTCAATCAGAAAACGGCTGTCGAGCTGTCGAAGGAGGAGCATATAATACTTCTCTGCGGTCACTACGAGGGAGTAGACCAGCGTGTGCTTGACGAGATAGTTGATATGGAGCTGTCGATAGGAGATTTCGTTTTGACGGGCGGCGAAATACCGGCAATGGCTGTTATCGACACGGTTTCGCGGCTTATTCCCGGAGTGCTCGCGGGCGAAAGCTCATACGAGAACGAGTCGCATTTTAACGGGCTTTTGGAGTATCCGCAATATACGCATCCGCGCGTGTGGAACGGCAGGGAAATACCCGATATACTTGTTTCAGGACACCACGCGAATATCGAAAAATGGAAGCATGAGCAGGCGCTTATAAACACATACAACAAGCGTCCCGATATGCTCGAAACGGCGGAGCTTACGGAAACGGATATTAAATTTTTGGAAGAATATAAAAACGGGGACAGTAAAACAAAGTTTTAGGGACACTAAAATATTAAGACAGGGGACACTAAAATGAAGAATATAATAAAATTAATTGCATTATTGACAGCGGCGTTTTTAATGTGCTCATGTGCCGCCGGGACAGTTGAAACTCCTACGGAAGCGCCGGCTGTGACGGGCTCATTCGAAACGAATATACTAAAGGTCGGTCAGGCTGACGCGATAATACTCCGCACCTCGGATCACTGCGCCGTTATAGACTGCGGCGAGAAGGACGACGGCGACGAGGTCGTGAAATTCTTAGCTGACAACGGTGTGACGGCGATCGACAAGCTGTTCATAACGCACTTTGACAAGGATCACGTCGGCGGCGTTCCGGAAGTGCTGGACAGCGTTTCGGTAGGGGAGATCGTAACTCCGTCGTACGAGGGCAACAACGACGAGTACGAGGCGTATCTTACCGCGCTTGAGAAGCATAATATCACGCCGACGCTTCTTGAGGACGAGATGACCTTCACGCTTGACGACGCGCTGTTTGAAGTGTATCCGCCGCTTAGAAAATCCTACGCGGAGGACGACAATGAGTTCTCGCTCGCGGTGAGCGTAACTCACGGCGATAACCGTTTCCTGTTTACGGGCGACGCGAAAAAGCAGCGGCTTTCGGAAATACTTAACCAATGCAAGGGTGAATACGATTTCCTCAAAGTCCCGCATCACGGACGGTACAACACGTATACGAAGCGATTTTTCGAAACGGTAAATCCGAAATACGCGGTCATCACCTGCAGCGATAAAAATCCGGCTGAGGAACAGACAGTGGCGGCTCTCGAATCTCTCGGGTGCGGAATCTATTACACTCAGAACGGCGATGTAACAGCCACAAGCGACGGAAGTGAAATTACAATAACTCAATAAAAGGAGGATACCGCAATGAAACGGAGAAGAATCACGGCTGCGCTTTGCGCGGCGGCTTTGGCGGCGTCATTGACCGTTCCGGCATTGGCGGCGACGGCTGTGTCGGACGAGAACGGCTTGGCAAACGCTATCACGGCGGGCGGAGATTACGAGCTTTCGGCGGATATTTCAGCCGCGAACGCCGGAATAAATACCGCTCCGTCAACGGGAACGCTCGACGGTAAGGGACATACGATAACCAAAAGCAATTCCAAATGGGGCGACGCGGTTCTGTATCAGAACTGTAACGGAAGCTGGACGTTTTCAAACATAACCATTGACGGAAACAAATCGACGGGAACGTTCACCGACGCTGCTCTTTGGTATATGGCGGGGACAGTAAAATTCGATAACGTTACCATACGTAATTTCAAAACGTCAACCGCCGTGCGTTACGCTCTAAACTGCGCCGAAACGGTAAATATGACGCTTAACGACGTGACGTTTGAGGATAATGAAAACGCAAACGCGGCTGTAAATCCGGCTGATGTGTACATAGACAGCGGAGCGCTTCATCTTTCGGGGGACACTAAAGCGAACGTGTATTACGCGGGCGGCTCGATAGACATATTAGGTCTTACGGGCGGCTGTGATATCACTATCACGGCGAGCGACTCGGTCAGATACGGCGAGCTTACAAAGCTGACTGCTCCGGCAGCGGTTAAAATGACGGCGGACGAGTCGGCGAGAAAGGTGATGCTCACACCGTCGGGTGTAAAATGGGCGCTCACCGCCGAAAAATCAAAGGCGGTCGGCGGCAAAATCACGGTATACGCGTCGGCGGCAAGCTATACGGATGAGGACAAGGCGGTGAATTTGTACGCCGCTGCGTACGATGAGGATAAGCGGCTTAAATCGGTTGATATGCGACGCACCGCGTTAAGCGCAAAGAGCGCATTAAACGAGGAACTCACACTCGACGCTTCGGACGGAGATGAGATTGCTGTATACCTTTGGGATGCGGAAACAAAAGAGCCGCTAACAGATAAAGTGACCGTTACAAAGACGCGCGAGGGCGGGCTGACGTATTACTACAGCTTTGAAAACCCCGCCGATACGGCGTCGCTGCTTCACGGCGGAGCGGCGGTTGGGAGCGGAAAGGGCATTTCCGGAAACGGTCTGACGCTCGACGGAACAAACGGCTATATGCAGCTCCCGAACAATATCATGACAGACAGCATGACTATCATGGCATGGGTTAAAACGGACGCCGTTCAGGACTGGGCGAGACTGTTCGATTTCGGCTCGGATCAGAGCAATTATTTCTTCTATTCGCCGTCAAACGGGCGTGTTGAATCGAGCGTCGGCGGAGCGAAGGATACAATGGACGTTATGCCGTTTACAAATACCGGCATATGGGAGCATTACGCGGTCACGCGCACCGCAAATCATGTTGCGCTCTACCGAAACGGCGCGCTCGTCGCGGAAAAGGACTGTGCGAAGGCGGTGACGGCGATAAACGAAACATCGAACTACATAGGTAAATCGCATTACGCGAGCGACAAGTATTTTAAGGGGAACATGGACGAAATTAAAATCTACAACAAAATCTGTACCGCCGGCGAGATAAAGGCGGCATACGACGAATACGCGGCGGAACTCAGCAATGCCGCGGCTTACAAGGACTGCGCCGACCTCGGTTTCGGCACGACCGAGCTTACCGGAACTACGGCGCTTCCCGTAAAGGGCGCTAACGGCAGCGATATTACATGGACGTGCTCCGACGCGTCCGTGATCGGCGCGGATATGACAATAACCGCTCCCGCAGCGGGCGAGGCCGACAAACGCGTAACGCTTACAGCGACGGTCAAAAACGGCGGCGCGGTTTACACAAAGACGTTTGACGTGACGATCCTCGCCGCACCGTCGGTAACGGGGCTTTCCGATTACAGCATGACGGACGTTGAGATGAAGGACGAATATCTTATAAACGGCACGGAAAAAATGGCGGCGTATCTGAACGATTTCGACGTAAACAAGCTCGCGTCGGGCTTCAGGCGCACGGCGGGGCTGTCCTCGACATCGGACACATACCCCGGCTGGGAAACGAGCCTTATCGCCGGTCACGCGGTGGGTCACTATATGACGGCTGTAGCGCAGGGTTACAACAACACCGGCGACGAGGGGCTTCTTAAGATGTCGAATGACCTGATCGACGCGCTGTACGAGGCGCAGATCAAGGAGGACACGACCATAAACGGCAATCCGGTAAAGAAGGGCTACCTGTTCGCGACAACAAACGCGTGGAGCGGCGGCAGAGTGGTAACGGGCGAGATTCAGTTTGACAATGTGGAAGGTAATAAAACGAATATAACGACTCAGGCGTGGGTGCCGTGGTACACGATGCACAAGATACTCGCGGGGCTTGTCGATACGTATAAGCTCACCGGCAACAATAAGGCGCTCGAAATGGCTGACGCGCTCGGTACATGGGTTTATAACAGAGTCGGAAGCTACGATTCGACTATGCAGGCGCGCGTATTAAATATCGAGTACGGCGGCATGAACGACGCGCTGTACGAGCTTTACAAAATCACGAAAGACCCCAACCACGCGAAAGCGGCGCATATGTTCGACGAGGTAAGCCTGTTCGACAGCATTTACAATCATAACGACGTGCTCGCGAACAAGCACGCCAATACCACTATCCCGAAAATACTCGGCGCGCTTAACCGCGTAAGAGCTATCGACGCGACTGACGGTAAGCTCGAAACGGACGCTCCCGATGCCGCGCATGACAGGGAATATTACTTGAAGGTCGCGGAGAATTTCTGGGATATAGTCGTAAACGACCACTCATACATCACCGGCGGCAACAGCGAAAACGAGCATTTCCGCGCGGCGCACACCGAAAACGCGTACCGCAACAACGTAAACTGCGAGACGTGCAATACGTACAATATGCTCAAGCTCTCGCGCGAGCTGTACAAGCTGACGGGCGACAAGAAGTACGAGGACTACTACGAAGGCACGTTCCTCAACGCAATCGTGTCGAGCCAAAACCCCGAAACGGGCATGACGATGTACTTCCAGCCGATGGCGACTGGCTACTTCAAGGTATTCTCAACACCGTGGAATGATTTTTGGTGCTGCACAGGCTCCGGCATGGAAAGCTTCACGAAGCTAACGGACAGCATCTACTATAAAAAGGACGGCGCGATCGTCGTGAATCAGTACATCAGCTCCGTTCTGACCGACAAGGACAACAATATAAAGCTCACGCAAGCATCGACTCTTCCCGACGGCGAAACGTCAATTCTCACAGTCGAGCCGATTTCGGGCGATGCGCAGAGCGCGGACGTTATGCTGCGCGTTCCCGAGTGGTGCGCGGCGGCTCCGGCGATTAAGATTAACGGCGAAGATTACATCTATATGCAGTCAGCGGGTTATGTTACAATAAGCCGCAAGTGGAAAGCGGGCGACAAAATCGAAATCACAATGCCGATGGAAATGCGCGCGTACGGGCTTGCGGACAACGACACCGTGACCGCGTTCAAATACGGACCAACGGTTCTGAGCGTAGGCTTGGGCAAGGATAATATGACCGAGGAAAGCCACGGTATGGCGGTCAGAAAGCCGAAAACGAAGGCGGATGTTAACGAGTACGTTATAATCGACTCCGATTACGGCACGCGCGAGGATTGGCTTGCGAACCTCAACGAGAACATGGCAAAGACCGAAGGCAAGCTCGAATTCACGATGAAGAACACCGACCAAGCGCTTGTGTTTACGCCGCACTACAGACGCTACGACGAGCGCTACGGCATTTACTGGTACGTGTCCGGCATGAGCACGGAGGAGCAGCAGGCGCAGATACTCGCCGACAAGCAAAAGGGACGCGACGAGAATATCATAATCGACTCAATCGAGCCTTCGCACGACCAGCAGGAGAACGGACACGGCTACACGCAGGATAAATCCACAGGCGTTGAGGGCACGGGCGATATGCCCAACTACCGCGCAATTTCGAGCGGCGGCTATGTCGATTACCCGATGGCGGTTAAAAAGGGCGTGAAGAATTATCTCTCCGTCACCTACCATTCGAGCGACAGGGACACTAAAATGACAATATACATCGGGGACACTAAACTTGCCGACGTGACCGCTTCCGGCAAGAACGAAACGGTGCTTTATGAAATCCCCGAAACGTCCGTAAACGCGGCTGAGCCGTCGACGGCGGATACGATAAAGGGACGCGACGCGCTCCATATAGTGTTCCGCGCCGACAAAGGTACTGACGCGCCGAAGCTCTGCGGGACCGTAAAAATCGTAACCGACTACGGCACGGACGCGTCGCTCTCGGAGCTGACGTTCCGAGAGGGAACGCTCTCGCCGGAGTTTGCACAAAATATAACCGAGTACACGCTGACAGTTCCGAAGGGGACGGAAAGCGTAACATTCAAAGCGACTCCGGCGGAAAAATACGGACTGGTTTATGTAAACCAAACGCTTATAAACGACGCGATGGAAAAAACGGTTTCGGCGGCTTCTCCGATAGAGATAAAGGTGTTCGCGGAGGATCACGAAACTGCAAAAATATACAAGGTGACGATAAGCGAATAACCGCGTCACCATCAAAAAAACAGTGACAAAGGACAGCCCGGCGGCTGTCCTTTCGTTTTGCAAAATTTACTTACATCGTCCAAAACAAAAACCGAGTATATTGATTATAAAATAAAAAGTTAAAAACCTACCGAATATTTATGTTAATGAACCATAAATTTTTCGGGGGGGGGTTATTTTTTAGATAATATTAACAATTTTTTTCGAAAAAAAATGTCAAAAGTAGTGTTTGTGTTGACATTATCGTCTAAAAATATTATACTTATATATATAATGAGCATATTTTGCATAGGAGGAGATACTTATGAAATTTATGAATAATATGAAAAAAAGGAACAGTAAATTAAAGACGATAATATATGCAGCCGCCATGACAATGGTGACGGCTTTTTCAGCATTTGCGGGTACTACCGCGTTCGCGGAGGGATCGAGGGATTTGGCAATAAGCTCGCAGGAGAATGCCGATGCGGTTGCTAAACTCAACAATCCATCTGCCACTGAAGTCCCGAAAACAAGTCAATCAAGATGGAATCTGAGGTCGGAAGACAGCCAATCTATGGGAGTAAGCAATCGTCAAAAAATAAAGTTTTACGCCTATGAGGGAGAGGTGGCTTTTTTCGGCTCCAACTGGTGCGGCAATACAACGGCTGATATAATTATAACACGTCCGAACGGGGAAAAGGATAATATTAATTTGACAGAAAGCAAAACAGGTGATAAAGACACTGACGAATATAAACATAGCGGCGGACTGATAGCCGATGCGGATAAGGAAGGAAAAGGTCCTAACGGTGTAACACTTCCGGGTGAGAAAGATGCTGTCAAGGACGGTTTTGATGCCTACGAGTACGAAATTCCGGTGTCGGGAGTTTATGTAGCTGAATTTAAGGGCGGCACCGGAACTGGTTTAGATAATCGACCTTCAATGGAAAAATTTTCTACAAACCAAGGTCATGTATCCGCGTTTGATATAACCGTTACACAGCCGCAGAAGGACGCAGTAGGAGAAATAACCGACTACCTTGCTGTAAACGGACGAGTTTGGGCTGACGCGTTTGCAATGCAAATATTTGGCGGTGATGTTAAGCTTTACGGCGATTTATATGCGGTAACAAGAGACGGATATATCTGGAAATTCAGCCACAACGGAATGAATCCGTATACATACAATCTATATGCGAACAGCCGCGGACTTATCAGCGAAAGCACAAACGCGTCGCTGTATCATTCCGTGCATTATCCTACGGACAATAATACTACTAACTTTACTGCATACGAAACTTTAAAGGATAAAAACGGCAATCCGGACGGCGTGTTTGTTCTCGGCCCGGACAACGCTCCTACGGAAATGGATTATCCGTATCATTTATTCTTTAATATGCCGGATAACGCGCTTCCCGAAAGCGTGGTTCCGAAGCAGAATAACACGCCGGGAGAGGTTACAAGTCTGCACTATGACGGACGCGACGGTATCGGCAGCGAGGATGAAGACATAAATGAAAACAAACAGGGCTATGTCGGCGCGGGCGGATATTTTGAGCTTGACACAAAAAACGCAAGCTCGTACAGAATTGTGATAGATATGAGCAATATGTACGCGAGAGACAGCGAGGGCGAAAGACTGGTTAACTATGCGTCAGCCGCGACTGACAAAGAGAGAACGCGCAGCTATAATGTTGAAAATGATAACAATAAATACTATCCCTGCGGAGCTGAAGGAAAAAAGCATGAGGATGAAATATGTCTCAGCGTGAAATCACCTGATTCTAATGTTAATAAATTCAGAGGTGAAGAGGACGGATATAAGGACAGCTTTATATATAAGGCCCCAGAGGGAGATTGGTACAGCATAAGAACAAAGAGAGACAGCCGGCATCCGGAGCAGGATGCATCGCTGGTTTACGGCAAAGACACTCCGGAGGGGTATTTTAACAATGAAGTAGAATATGTAAAGCTTGAAGGCTTTGATCCTGACGAAACATGGCTGGAGGAAAACGGCTATAAATCGCTCGGAAAAATCATGATAGGCAACGCCTGCGTGGACGGAACCAACAGAATCCGGTGGAACGGACGCGACCAGTACGGCAGAATTCTTCCTATAGGCTATTATTTCGGAACCACCGGACGCGGAACTGTTACTGCCGAGCCGAAATCGGGCGAGATCCATTTCCCTCTCGGCGACGTTGAGGAAATACCCAACGGAGTGTCCGTATGGCTTGAAAATATGCCTGATTATATGAAAACAAATAAAAATAATCAACAAGTTAAAGAAAGCGACCTTGTGGCTGCGCGCTCAACTTTATATTACAATAACGAGGAAAGAAGCGTACTTAGAGAAAAGCAGTGGACAGATAGCATTGGCAAGGTAAATCAACTTCAGGTATGGAATCTTGCTTCAGATAAGCGAACGGATGCAAAACAAGTTATCACCTATGCGAATAGCGACGACTACATGAAAAACGGAACATTTGAAAATGCGAGCATAGACGGAGTCGCTTCATATACGGGAGATAACGAGGAAAGCAAAAAGATTACAGATAAAGCGAGTAAATATACGGGGAACACGGGCGCGGATCACGGCGTTGCCGATATATGGACATACGCGGCTACGGACAAAGGAAGCATGACGCTTGATAAGCCCATATACTTATATCACTACTCAAACCAAAAAATAATCACGGGCTTTGTTTTCCGCGATGTGCCCAATGACGGAAAAGAGGGAACATATGATACCGGCACGGACGACCACCAGCTCCAGGGCGCGACGGTCACGGCTGAATACGGTCAGGATCCGGCTGATAAATCAAAGAAGTTTGTTTACACCACTACCACGGCGGTAAACGGTTATTACAGTATACCTATAAGAATGGACTATTTTACGGAGGGCGATAAGACTGTAAAAATAACCGTTGAATATGATGAAACCGAGCACGCGAAAGGCACCGACGTTACCACCTATAAAGTAACGACAGCGAACGGCGCAACACAGACGATAGCAGGCAAGCCGAATATCAGCGTGCAGACGATAGATTTGGGATCATCTGAAAACGAAAATAAAAAAGACGTGTACGCGGAACGCGTTGGATATGTGAATAATCACACCGGAAAGGATTTGCGTATCACAAAGAAATGGACACCGGAAAAACTGCGCGATCCGTCAATGAAATCTACATTTAATATAATCGGTATTTTGGCAAATACAAAAACGCAAGCCGACGGCTATAATCCCGCAACAGACAATGATTTCGGCACGGGCGACGACAAAATAGTATACGAGAGAGACGGTGTAGAGGTTGCCGAGGATCAGGCGGGTATAGCGGTTATCAACGATTTGCCGCAAAAAACATATATAATGGATAGCGGTAATAAGAGCAGCGACGTAAAACCGGATAAAGATATAGTATACAAGGTTGTGGAAGTAACCGGCGGCGACAGCGAAAGCCTGGAATCGAAGGTTGATCACACATCGGACACAGACTATGACGAATGGATTTTTACAACGAACATAGTAACCACCACCATAAATGAAACGGTATGGTATGACAAGAATCAGAACGGAATAAAAGAAGACGATGAAGAACCGATAACCGGCGCGAAGGTTTATATAGCGAGATATAACGCCAGTGAGAGGGATTACACTGATAACGCCACCTATGCAGAGGGATATAACAGTGAGACCTATAAAGGAACTTCTGATGAAGATGCAGCGATAAACATTATAACGCAAGATAAAGATACTCCAAGGGAAACCGAGGCAGAAGGAACGGTATCATATCCCGGTCTGCTTGCCGGAAAATACCGTGTTACGATAGATCTTGCGGGCACGGATCTGCCGTATACTGCGGCGACGCAGACTTCAAACGGCGTGAAGGATAAAGACACTGTTGAAGCGCGCTCGGAGGGCACAAAAATTGTGCAGGAAATAGAGGTTGGCCCTTCAGTTAAAAAGATAGACTTAACAGCCGGCTATGGTTACTCGGGCGGCTTGAATATATGCAAAAACATAGAGTATGATCAGAGCATAACAGGTAGTGCGTTTACATATGTGACAGGTAAAAAATTCCGTTTCCAGCTTGTGGTTTATGACAAGCTGAGCGCGTTCAAAGGCACTGCTGACGAAGCGAAGGTTAATGCACAGCGCTTTATTACCGATACGAAAACCGGAACGGAAACCGTTGAGGATGATAAAGAGATTACATTCAAGTATGACGGTGCACAGACCTCGCCCACAGGAGTAAAAGGCGCGAGCGTCGCGGAATTTACGCTTCAGGCGGGCGAGAGAATTACAATTCCCGATATAGATTCCGGCGCGGAATACGTCGTATACGAGTACGATAACAATCCGGAATCAAACGGTGTATACAAAAAGTCGCCGGTAGCCGGTGAGGAATATGACGGCGCGGGAGCGGACGAACTGTGGATGCCGAAGGGTTTCATGCTCGATCCCGACCGACCGGGAAATCGGAAGATGCGTCAGAGTAAAATCCCCGATACGGCGCGCACGGTTTCCGTATATTATACCAACAAGTACGAGCCTGTTCCGATAAACGTATTCGGCGGAAAAGAGCCTGACGGCGGATATACTTTTGGGGGCGGAGATGCGTCCCGAAACGCCGAAGGTCAGGCGTTTATTGACATACCCGCGAAAATTTTGGTGAACGCTGAAGCCGGAAAGCCGTATAAGCCCGGTACTGATGATAAATTCAGACTTGTTATCGAACCGCAGCATAATTCAAGCGACACAGTTGAAGCGCAGCCGTTTGAAACGCAGGTAAAGGATGTCACAGCTCCGGAAAGCGGTGATACCGGAGCGATTGTTACATTCGATAACGACCACTTTAGAGTACGCTATACAAAAGCCGGACAGTACCGCTATTTAATAAAAGAAGCAAAGCCGTTCAGCGCGGACGGAGTGAACCCGATTGCCGGTATGACGTACGCGTCTGATGAGTATATGCTTTTAATTAACATTGCGGATAAAGGAAACGGCGAGCTTGAACTCGAAAAAGTTACATGGACACAACGCGGCGAGGGAAATGATACATGGCCTGCGATAACAGTAGACGACGACAATCCCATTACATTTACAAACACATATACGCAGGACAGTCTTAACGTAAGCTTTGTCGGAACGAAGATTCTCGAAGGAAGGAATATAAAGTCTACCGATACCTTCACATTTAATATAGCAGCACAAGGCAGCAAAACGCTTAATACAGCCGGCAAAGACACAGATTTCACCGGCGGAGACGGACCTGTGCCAAGCGGAGGAGGAAATGCTGTTGTTAACGGCAGCGGCGCTTCGGGCAATACGGCTGAAATAAAATTTGGCGATATTACGTTTAACGAGTCATACGCCGGAGTTGACGAGGAACACGCGGTTATATATAAATATGAAATAACGGAGAGCAATAGCGGTCTGCCATCCGGCGTTTCGTATGATGAAACCAAGCAGTATGTTTACGCTATGGTTTACAAGGACATCATGTTCGACGAAACGGGCGTATTCCAGCGTCAGGCAATCCGCGTGCGTCAGTGCGGAGAAAACGGCGAGGACGTAATAGGCGGATTTACGTTTACGAATAAGTACAATATTAAACCGCTTATTGTAAACGTATCGGATGATGTAACACCGGGCGGCGGAGAAGACGCGGCAACGGATTCTCTCGGCGTGAAGGTTAAAAAGGTTCTTGAAACAAATCATGATGGAGAGAATGCCGATCTCCCTGATCGTAACTTCAAAGCAACCGACAGCTTTACCTTCAGATTAGCTCCGGTAAGCGCGGTAAGAACAGACACGCCAGCGGTTTCGGGAGATAGTGATAAAACGTATACGCCTGCCGGAGATGATTTGAGTACAAATACAAAGTCCGGCATAGGCTTTGACGGCGCTACTATCAAGTTTACTGCCGGAGGAGAATATACATATCTGCTTACGGAGGTTCCGCCGACAGCCTTGGAGGACACAGACCCGATTCCCGGTATGTCCTACGACGATACGCAGTATAGAATGACTGTTTACGTTAAGGATAACGGAGAGGGTAAATTTGTGCTGGATTCAGAAGCCGAAGGTACTGAAGACGGTAAGGAAGACGGTATAGTTTTCCATAAGTATGATAAGGCGCTGGATACATGGGACCTTGTTAAAAATACCGAAGAGCTTACCTTTACAAACGAGTACAACCCGAATCAGGTAGCCGTGCCTTTTGACAGCTCCAAGCTGCTTGACACTTCGACAGATAAAACGCTCAATAAGTTTGCACCGTTTGAGTTTGAGTTCACTCCGGTGAATTTTGCGGCATATACAAGCGAAGGCCTTGGCGCTTGGACGGCTTATAATAAAGATTCAGAGAATATGCCGATTCCGGAGGGTGGAACGCTTCTGAGCAATAATGAAACCGGAAAAATAGATCTTGGCAACTTAAAGTTTACGCGTGATCATGCCGGTGATAAGGAAGAAAACGCTAAATTATATCATTACACGGTTAAAGAGAAAACGCCGGATACGCCAATTCCGGGTGTTACGTATGATAATTCAATAAAAGATATATACGTAAAAGTGTTTATAGCGGATGAAGCGGTAACTTACAGAGTATTGTCATCGACTGAAGGCGATTCAAAGCCTTTGGATTTGACGTTTACAAATAAGTACACGCCCGTATCCGCAACGGTAGATTTCGACAAACTGAATATTCAGAAAATCGTAAAGGGCGATGACGCTCCTGTTAATGAGGGCGATTTCAGCGTCAGAATAGAACCGCTCTACAGCAGTACAGCGGAGATACCGGGCTTTGACAGTAATTACGATTACATGATAGCCAAAAACGGAGCTGCCGATGGCGGAAAAGCCGATTTCGGTGGGTTGAAATATTATAGAGAAGATGGTACTGAAGCTACCGAAAAGAACGCAAAGGTAGAGTTTAAAAGCGCCGGAACATATGAATACCTTATCAGGGAGGTAACTCCTCAGTTGGATTCCGTTCCGTATATTCCGGGATATAAATATGACCAGTATCAGTATAAATTGACGGTTGATGTTAAAGAAAATTTCGCGGCCGGCAAGCTTGAAGCGTCTACGTCGCTTGCGTGGAGAAGCTCCGCAAACGCGGTATGGAATGAGCATTTTGATACCGATGACGAAATACAAAATGAACACGCTCCAGCTGTAACCGCGGCGTCGGGCTTGAGCGCTCTTGTTGAGCTTATGGCTAAGCATGTTGATGGAAATAAAATTGATTGGGAATGGACGGATTCGGCAAAGGAATCCGATGAAATTAAGTTTGTCAATCAATATCAGGATGTAACAAAGGGCTTAGTTATATCCGGCAGCAAGCTTCTCAGCGGCGGTAAAGAGCTTGAAGCAAATGAGTTTGAGTTTGAACTCGATAAGAATGTCGGAAAAGCGACGCTATCGGCAGCATCCGATGAACTCACATTTTCGGAATCGGAATCATTAGACGGCGTAACTCTGCCGGATGCGACAGAGGACGGCAAGATTATTGCCAAGAACGCAGATGACAGCTCGGACGCGGCGATTGATATCGAGGTCGGCACGGTAAACTTCGGCGAAGTAAAATTCAGCGCGGACGCCGCGGGCGAGAATGCGGATAACGCAAATGTATATAAATTCGCGATAAATGAAGTTCAGCCCTCAGGGGAAGGCGTAACCGAGGGCAGTAATGAGAACGGTAAAACATACACCAAAGACGGCGTGACGTACGATAACGGCACAAAGTATATGTATGTAAAGGTATACAAGAGTACCGTTGACGACGTTCAGATCGTAAACGCGGAATTCTGCGACGATAAAGGAAAAGTTGACGCGTCGGATTCTCAGCTGAACACGTTCACGTTCACAAACGTATACAGCCCCGCTCCGCTCGAAACAAGCGTTGGCGGCTTGATATCACATGTTGACACGGACGGCAATATAACGAAAAACCTTAAGATAAACTCCGGTAAGTATGAACCGGCGACGGGTGACGATGGTAAGGATGAATTTAAATTTGTATTCAGCCCGTCATCTGTGACTGATCCTATGCCCGCAGACAAAGTCGGAGAACCGGGCGCGTCCCTTACAGAAGTGGTTGCGTCGATAGACGGAACGGACTTAGGCGCGGAAGCCGAAAATACTTCGAATAAATCTTTCGGATTTAATAAAGATACTGTTGCGGGAATTGACGATGAAAAAGACCTTAACATCACGTTTAGTCAGCCCGGCACGTACTCATATACAATTCGTGAGCTTACGCCTGAACTTGACAGCGCAAAGGTTAAAGCCGTCAACGGCGTAACATACGACACGTCTGTTTACACGCTGACAGTTAACGTGACCGACACATCAGCCGACGGTAAAAAGACAGGTAAACTTGAGATACCTGACGAAGGCGGAGTTACGCTTTCGAAAATTGATACAAACGGCGAGACGGCAGAATCGCCGAAAACGATAGACTTTACCAACGAGTACAGCGAGTCTTACGAGCTTAAGTACGTCGGAAACGGCGCGAGCGTAAACGATGAGTTTATTCCGCCGCTGCAGATGTATGACGTAGGAAAAAATGTGACGCTGTATGATGATAATAACGAAACAGATCCTAAGCCGCTGTCGCGTAACGAGAAGGAGATATTCGTCGGCTGGAGCGAATTTAAACCTGAGGATGAAGAGTATCATAACAGATTTTGGACTAAATCGGAGGACGGCACGGAAACAGCAAATTCTGAGGAGATAGCAAAAGCGCTTACGCCTCAGGATGCGGCTTTGGCGGAGGCTATAAAAATTTATAAACCCGGCACGGAGTTCATAATGCCTAAAAACAACGTAACGCTTTACGCTGTATGGGCAGTTGACGAGAACGAGGACAAGAACCCGGATTACGGTGAGGAAGGCTTCAGCATAAGATATCATCTTATAGGCGGTAAATTTACCGATAAAGACGGTAATGATGATAATACAACTTTCCCGTTTAAAGGTGATAACAATCGGTTCTATCAGTGTACGCATCATCATGTATACGGCATTCCTGCCGAAATGATTGCGGTTAACGAGACCGGAATGTTCCAAGTTGGTGATGAGAATCCGGTTAAGCCGACAAGAGATAACGCTGTGTTTGTCGGCTGGCGCGTGGCGAAGGGCGAAAGCATAGTTTATGACCATACAAAATATCCCGAAGACCGGCTTCTTACTGATGATGAAGTTACGGTCGAAAAGCTTGATACTCCTGAGGACGGTAAACAATGGAAGGCTGACGGAACGACTGTTGACCTTACAGAGGAAGACGGAAAGCTGTATCTTGACGTATACGCCGTATGGGCGCAGGATATATTCGGCGGAAATGAGGACGGTAAAGAAACTTCCGACGGCAAGCCGGACTACGCTCAGGTAACATATTATGGAAACAAACCTGAGGGCGCTCCTGATGGACTTGAAGTTCAGAATGTTCCTATAGACGGTGACGTATATGAACAGGGCGCTGATATAATTCTCGAATCCGCTCCGATGCTGGACGGCTACACGTTCCTCGGATGGAGCAATAAGGAGAATCCCAGCGCGGATGATGAACTTTATCAGGCGGGAGCGAGATACAGCCATAAGAGTAATTCGATTGACAAGTTCTACGCTCAGTGGGCAAAGAATGAGCAGTCGCTTATAATCCAGGTATACGACGACGCGAATTATAACGGCAAATATGACGGCGGCAGCGCGTATGAGTCTGTTCTCGCAATTCCGCAGACGGATATTAAGCTGTTCAAGCGGACTGAGGAAATTTATGAAGGTGATGAGACCGCAGAAGATAATAAGCCGGAAAATGATAAATATGATGAAGATCATCCGGTTGAAAGCCAGCCGAATACATCCGGAGGCGTAATTTATCCGCATAAAATTACGGGGGATGACGGAAGCGAAAGGGAGGTTCTTACTCCGGGTTATTATAAAGCCGTAATTGAGATTACGGGCGATTTCGGAAGCTATAACGCGTTCACCGGAAAAACGTCGATAATAAACGGAATCGAGGATACTATAAAGTCGCCCGTCAGCGGCGAATTGGTTGGCAAGAAGCTGACGATTACGCATTATATTAAGGTAGACACAGCAAGCTACAACGGCACTATCCGTTATGGAGTAGCGAAGCCGCACACTGTAAGCTATAACTTCAACGGCGCGCCGGAGGCGATTGTTAAATTCTCTGAATCAGCGATGTCTGCTGACAGCGATTACGCGGCTGTAAGCGAATCCTCACCGGAGTATCCGAAAATTGACGGAATTGAGTATGACGGCAAGGTAACTATTGCAGCGCAGCAGAGTGATTTCATAGGACTTGAGCCATACAATAACCCGGGCGATAAGCATGACGGAGAACTTTTGTACATGGACGCGGCGGGTGTTAAGCACTTCTTCCTTGGCTGGAGCACGGACGGAAGCCTGAATCCGACTGATAAAGAGTTTGAATTTGAGGATAAGCTTGATTTATCCGCGAACGACGTTAATATAAATTATAACGGAAAAATTAAGGATAAAGATTATCAGCTTGACATGGGCGACCATGATATTACGCTTTATGCGGTTTGGGATGTCCCGTTTACGAATCTTGTCCTGAACTTTGACGCGAACGGCGGTAAGTTTGTTTCGTACAATGCTGGAACGGGAGAGATGGATACAGCTCCGAATACGGCTTGGCCTATGGATGCTGAGGATGTGCCGGATGGAGCGGTGTCTAACTCTATAGCTATTCCGAGAAATGACATTGTACCGCTCGATAAGGGTGGTGAATACGGCGAGAAAAAGCTTAACTTCTGGCCTACTACAAAGGTTAATGGAGAGGAAAAGCCCGTTCTTATCCGTGAAAATGCGGTATTTATCGGCTGGAGCATTACGCCGATTGAAACGCCTGTTTCAAATTACACCGCGATTAAGGACAGCATTCTGCCGGCGGTCCCGATGAGTTCCGCGATTACCGTGTACGCGGTATGGGCGACGGATTCGAACAGCGACGGCACGCCGGACTACAATCAGGTGATTTATAAAGAAAATCTGCCTGCGGGTGTAACGGATATAACAAACATCGATCCGCCTGTCGATCCGGTTACGTATAATGACGACGGAAGCTATACTCTTACAGGAGAGCTTCTGAAAGAATCGTTTAATGCTGCAGACGCTTCAGCGCTGATTGATAAAGTGCCTTCATTTAAGGAGACATTTGCCAAGAAAGACGGAGATAATTACATCGACACGGAAGGACATGTAATAGAGCTTGACGAGACAGGCGCAAGAAAGGATATAAATCAGAACTATGCAATCAACGAAGATGCCGAGCTGGAAATTAAGGGCGGCAAAGCAAATAAGCTGGGCGCGTACATTCATTTGAACCGCCTCGCTATAGATGGCTATGAGTTTGTGGGATGGAGCCTGAATAATCCCGCGGGCGAAACAGATTTGCTGATGAATCCCGCGGACACGGAGGAAGATAACTTCTTCTTTGAAAAAACTCCGGGACAGGCGGATACGCTGTACGCGATATGGCATAAAATTAACCCCGCGACCGTAAATCTCTATGTTTGGAACGATGCGGACAGAGACGGAAAATTTGACATTAACGAGGAGCTGCTGAGAGATTTCGGCATTGATGTACATATGGTTTCCGATGATGATCCCGTTGTGTATATTCCGGTTCCGGGCTTTGAAAGTATGGCGAAAGACGGCAAAACCGGCACGTACACAATCGGCGATCTGCACGAGGGCAGATATGAAATTACAGTAAATCTGAACACAAAAGAAACTCCGAGTAATGAACGATATGTAATGCAGCCCGGCGATGTCGATGAAGTTAATTATCATGATCCGGATCCTTCCGACAAACCATTGCTGTGGTACGCGGCTCTGAGAAGCGGCGGCACTGACGGAGTCACCTTGAATGACATGAGATTCAAGCAGATCAGCGGCGAAAATAAAACCGCAAAGGTTAGATATACCGCAAAGGAAGGCGCGGTGGTGGATTTATATATCCGCACTACCGAAGGACACAGGGTAAGCTATGACGCAAACCTGCATTCAGCTCCGCAGACCGATATTAGTATTACGCCTCCGGAACCAAAGGATAAGCTGTATTATAATACAAAGTATATTGTAGGCACAATGACAGGCTTGACCAATGATGGAACGGACAGCTGCTACGTTGATGAAAATGGCGTAAAACAGTATTTCAAAGGATGGAGTACAGACAGCCACGCAGCGGAGGCGGATGCCGCCTATGTGGTTGGTAACGAAATAACCTACTTCGAGCATGATATCACACTTTACGCTGTATGGGAAGCCGAGAAGTTTAACGTGGTATATGACCTTAAGGAAGGAAGCAAGGAAGACGCTTCTGATTTCGGCAGCTATGAAGAGCGCGAATACAGCTATAACGAGGAAGCGGCTCTTTGGATGCCGTCCGAAGGAAATAACCTGACAAAGGACGGAAAGGTATTTGTCGGATGGAGTAAAAAGTCGGATTTGGATGACTTTGATAAGAATCATATGCCGGAGGTAGGTGATATTGTAACAAGCGTTACAATAGATCCGGCAGAGGATAAGAACGTATACGCCGTATGGGCTGATGACACGGACAGAAACGGCAAGCCGGATTATGCGGAGAATAAGTATCTTGTACAGTATCATTCAAACGGCGGACTCCCTGATACTGACGGCGGAATATTCTTCAGGGATTCTTCGCGGTATTATGTGAAAAATGAACCGGCGGGTATCATAACGGTAGCTGAGGGAAGGCAACGCGTATCGAAAAAAAATGCGATATTGGTCGGCTGGAGCAAGGAGCCTCAAAAAATTATAACGTCCAAGTCCGAATATTCGGCGCTGAAGAACGATAAAGAGAATTTCTTCTACGGGGAAGATGACGGCGAAGAAAAGAACCTGACAATAGTATTCCCGTATGATAATGATAATCTGACTCTTTACGCCGTATGGGCTGAAAACTTAAACAACGACGATAAACCAGATTATGAGGATTCGTTTGTGGTCGCATATAATGATAATACGCAGACGCATACTCCCGTACATCCGGAATTATCAAAGTTTGTGATTCCTGAAATCCAATCCTTTGAATATGAGGCCGAAGCCGATACCAGCAAGGGTATAGATATAGTCGTAGGAGATATTGGCGGTCTGGAAACCGAGCGGGTTGCGGATGACTTGCATAACGGAAAGAAGTATTATCAGGACGAGAATAACGTTAAGTATTACTTCATGGGCTGGAACACCGAAAGGGATGGCTCCGGAACAACCTGTCTGCCGGGTGAAACATTCAATATAGCGAATAAAGACGTTACATTTTATGCGGTCTGGGAAGCTGACACGTATAAGATAACATATGATTTGACAGACGCGGAGCCGAATATCAAGAATGACAGCGATTACAAGCAGTATGCCGCCGAGAGATACGATTATAATGAAGTTGCGGCGCTGTGGACTCCATACGCGGACGGTAAACGTCCGGAAGCGGCGGGCAACAGCAAGCTTGTATTCATAGGCTGGACAGATAAGCCGAATACAACTCTTACAACCCCGATTACCGAGGTTCCCAAAGCGGGCGAAATTATAACCGGCGTAACAATGAATGTACTCAATGATGCGTCCGGTGATTATGACAGAACGGTATATCCCGCATGGGCGATTGACGATAATGAGGATAATATTCCGGACTACGCGGCAGGCAAGAACTTTGTTAAGTATAACAGCGGCATAGGCGGATTCCCAGAGGGAGAATTTTATGTTGACTATCTGCATCCGTGCGTAATGAACGAGTCCGCTAAGCTTATGAGCATTGACGAGGGCAAGAAACGCGTTCGCCGTGAAGACTCGGTTCTCGTAGGATGGAGTCTGACTCTGTATGACAATACAGTCGAATCTGCTGAAGAGTTTGAAAAAGTGACGGATCTGTGCGGAGATACCGTTGAGTTCGAGTCGGACGAAGATATTACGGTATACGCCGTATGGGCGGCTGATAACAACGGAGACGGAACGCCGGACTATGAGAAGCCGTTCACGCTCCGCTACAATATCGGAGCCGCTCCGGCGGATGCTGTCCAAGCGCCGGCAGATCAGACAATCGATTATAATACGTCGGATAAGACCGCTGTTGCAATGACAGGACTTAAGGGTGGCAGAGAGCCGTACTGCGAGCGCACGTCAGGCGGCAGAACAGCAATATATTATTTCCGCGGCTGGACGACGGACAAAGCCGCAGTAAACGCGGAGTATACTTTAGGCAGTGAAATCACTATGGATGACGCGCTTGTTGCGGATTACGCGGATAAGAACGGAGTTGTGACGCTTTACGCGGTATGGGAATATGCGGTTGAATATAACTTAAACGGCGGAACAGGCGGCGTTCCGGCGCAGTATGCGGTACATACGCGCAAGGCGGGCGATGAGGCTGATATATGGCAGCCCGCTGAAAACGAAAGACCGACAAAGAGCGGTAACGTTACATTTGTCGGATGGAGCTACAGAAATATTCCGCAGCCTCTCGAAGCGGCTCCGTCAGCAGGAACAATTATCGAATCCGGAGAAAAAGCGACAATAGTACCCGGCGGCGTGACCGTATACGCCGTATGGGCAGTCGACAACAACGGCGACGGAAAGCCGGATTACGACGAAGGTTACAGAGTAATTTACGACGGAAACGGCTCTGCGGAAGGCGTTCCGTCAGACACGAACCTGTATCAGCCAAGCGCAATGGTGCAGCTTCTTCCTCCGACAGAAGCGATGAAGCTCAGCGGAGCGGTATTTGTCGGCTGGACGACAAATAAGGATTACGCTCAGAAAAACGGCAGCCCGGTTATATTTACAGAAAAGCCCGATGCGATATCAAGCGTTACTGTAAATAATGCGGATATAACGGTATACGCTCTGTGGGCTGCGGATACAAACGGCAATGGTTCGCCGGATTACAGCGATAGGTTTACGCTCAGATATAATCTGAATCAGCCGGAAGAGCCGCAGGAGGGTACGACCTTGACGCTGCCGGATGATATAACGGCGGATTTCAGCGCTCGTCAGCAGGTAGGCAAGATTACGGTCACCACCGCCGATGGAACGCACGACGCCGGAACATATACGGATATTCACGGCGTAACTCATACATTCCTGGGCTGGAGCGAGGATAAGAAGGCATCTGAGCCGACGTATATTCCGGATGATATATCTAATGGAAGCATAACGCTAACCGACAGTGACATTACGCTTTACGCGGTATGGCGCGCGGAGAAGTATCATGTAATATACAATCTGAACGGCGCGGATTCGGGCGAAGCTGACGCGGATTACGTAAACAGAACATATGATTACGGCGAGGTTGCGGCATTGTGGATGCCGACGAAAAACAACAGACCTGTAAAAGACGGGGTTGTATTCATAGGCTGGAGCGCTGTTGAAAACATCACCGCCGAGAAGCCTATAGTATCAATTGACGAGATTTCAAACGGCGAGCTTGTAACAAGCGTAACCATGTCAAATCAAGACAGCACTGTATACGCTGTATGGGCTTCGGATATCGACGGCGACGGCACGCCGGATTACGCTGACGGAAGATTTATGGTAAAATATGACTCCAACGGAGGCATTCCGAGCGAAATATTCTACGAGGATTACACGCAGTATTGTCTGAGAGGCGAGACGGCGAAGCTTATGACGATAGCTGAAGGCAGACAGCGCGTAAGCCGCTTGGGCAAAGCGCTCGTAGGCTGGAGCGATAAACCGTTCAGCGGAATTATAGACAGCCCCGATGAGCTTGCGGCTGTTGAGGGCCTTTACGAGGACGGCGGGTCCGTGCTGTTCGAAACAGACTCTGATATAACGGTATACGCTGTATGGGCTGAGGATAAGGATAACAGCGGCACGCCGGATTATGACGACACATTCACGGTAACATATCATATAAATATCACCGCCGCTCCGACAGCACCGTTCAGCGCTCCGGAGGATGTTGAGACGGGCTACAGAGACGTTATTACCGTAAGCGATATGGAAAGCCTTACGAACACGTTGGACGGCAAGCGTTATTATACCGACGCTCACGGAGTAAAATACTTCTTCAGCGGATGGAATACGGAAGCACACGGCGAAGGCGATTCGTATATGCCTAATTCGCCGCTCACAATGGCAAGCCGCGACGTGGACCTCTACGCTGTATGGAGCGAAGAGGATTACGCGGTAACATATGACATGAACAGCGGCGGCGGAATCGTCGAGTCTCCGTATAACGCAAACCGCTATAATTACGGCGAAGTTGCGGCTCTGTGGATGCCGCAGACAACATCGGCTATGCCGAAGCTGTCGAATGATACCGTATTCGCGGGATGGAGCAAGGAGCCGAACAACACGGCGAATGCGCCGATTACGGAAGTACCGGCGGCGGGAACGCTTATAACGAGCGTTATATTCGGAAATCACGGCGAAACAGTATACGCGGTATGGGCGTCCGACAAGAACGGCGACGGAATTCCGGATTACGCAGACGGCAGATATGTTGTTCAGTATAATTCAAACGGCGGTTTCCCAAAGGATATCTTCTATAAGGATTACACGCAGTACCGCGTACAGAACGAATCGGCGGCGCTTATAAGTATTGAGGAAGGCAAAGATCGTGTTCAGAACACGGGCAAGATTCTTGTAGGATGGAGCGCGGAAGCGTACGAAGGCGCTGCGGAAAGTGAGAGCGAGCTTAACGCTGTGCCGGGATTATACGCCGCGAATGCCGACGTAACCTTTGAACGCGGTGAAGACATAACGGTATACGCGGTATGGGCTGTCGACAGTAACAACAACGATATACCGGATTATGATGAAACGTTCAATATAACATACGATTTGAACGGCGGTATGGGCGAAATAGATAACGCGGCGGCGAGCGCGGAATATAAGCGCGGAGATACGGCGGAGCTTTGGAAGCCGGAAAAGGGCGTTCTTACAAAGGAGGGCGCGGCGTTTGACGGCTGGAGCGCAGAACCTGCTGCGGAGGTATTGACCGAGAAGCCGAACGATGCGATATTAATTGACAGCGTGACCATGCAGTTTGGAGGCGTTACAGTCTATGCCGTATGGGGAACGGACGCGAACGGAAACGGAGTGCCCGATTACCGTGATGCTGTTTACACTGTAACGTATGCATGGGCAACAGGCACAGCTCCGACAACCGTATCGCTGCCTGAGCCTGAGCATATACTTGAGGGAATGAATTTCGTTCCGAAGTCTATAAACAACGCTTCAAGCTACAGATTCAACGGTTGGTTTACCGATGTTGACGCAACGCAAGCCTATACCGGCGGAATAATAACCGAGTCAATAACGATTTACGGAAAATGGATCTACCAAAACAGCAGCCCCAGCGGCGGCGGAGGCGGTGGAGGCGGCGGAGGCGGCGCCAAGGACGCCACCTATAAGCTGACATACAATACCAACGGCGGTTCGGAAATACCGACTGAGGAATACGCTCGCGGCACTAACGTATCGCTTACTCAGATTCCGACAAGAGAAGGCTACAGATTTGTCGGCTGGTTCGCGGACTCAGCTATGACCGAGCAGATAACATACGTAATAATGAATAAGAACAGAACCGTGTATGCTTCGTGGGTACAGAGTGAAGCGCCAACAAAGAATCCGGATGATACGGATCCGGGATTTTGGTTCACTCCGAAACCGGCGCCGCCGGAAGCGACAAAGAAACCCGCCGCTAATCCTGATACAACAGGAGTAAGCGAATGGCTTATAACGACGGGACGTCATATAGCGTTCCTGAGCGGATATCCTGACGGCTCGTTCGGCCCGGATTTAAACATGACACGTGCGGAAATGTCACAGATGTTCTATAATCTGCTTATTGATAAAGAGATAGGCATGGTTGAGAATTTCGCAGATGTTCCTTCCGACGCATGGTACGCAAAGGCTGTAAATACGCTTGCGTATATGGGAATGGTATCAGGCGTAGGAGATAATATGTTTGAACCCGACAGGTATGTAACCCGCGCGGAGTTTACCTCCGTCGCAATGAGATTTGCAAATCTGAACGTCGGCGGAGATAATATGTTCGATGACGTTTATACCAACGACTGGTTCTATGTATATGTTGTAGGTTCTATACAGTACGGATGGATAACCGGTTATGAGGACGGTACATTCCGCCCGAATAATACCATCACGAGGGCTGAGGTAACTACTATAGTTGACAATATGCTTAAACGAGCGGCTGACAGAGAGTATCTCTATGATGTATCAGACAACTTGAAGCGGTTCACAGATGTTGATGATAACCACTGGGCATACTATAACATAATGGAGGCAGTAAACGTTCACGCTATAGACAACGAAAGATACGAAAACGGCAACGAAATTTGGATTGCAATTGTTAATGAGTAACACAATAAAAACCGAAGGATATTTTGTCCTTCGGTTTTTTATATTCTAACAATATATTGACAACCATCGGCTTATGGTTTAAAATTGATATGATGACAGTATGCTGATTGAGAGGTAAATTTGATTTGGAAAGATATAGGGAAATCGAAAGAACTATTATAACAACTTACAGAAAATCCATATGGAAAAGGTTCATATCGGGAGTGAATAAATACAAGCTTATCAACGAGGGCGACAAAATAGCGGTATGTATTTCGGGCGGCAAGGACTCCATGCTGATGGCGAAATGCGTGCAGGAAATGCACCGGCACTGCGTGGTAAAATTTGATGTGGAATACATTGTTATGGACCCCGGCTATAATCCGGCTAACAGGAGAAAAATCGAGGAAAACGCCGCGCTTTTAAATGTTCCCATTCATATATTCGAGACGAATATTTTCAATTCCGTGGTAAACGTCGGCGACCACCCGTGTTATCTCTGCGCGAGAATGCGGCGCGGGTATCTCTATAAGGAGGCGCAGAAGCTCGGCTGCAACAAAATCGCGCTCGGTCATCACTTCGACGATGTGATAGAAACGATACTTATGGGAATGCTTTACGGCGCGCAGATCCAAACGATGATGCCGAAGCTCCACAGCACCAACCACCCCGGAATGGAGCTTATACGTCCGATGTACATGGTGCGCGAGAAGGACATTATCGCGTGGGCTAACCGCAACGAGCTGGAGTTTATTCAATGCGCGTGCCGCTTTACCGAAAGCTGCGCCGAAAAGGGCGGCATAGGCGAATCGAAGCGGCTTGAAATGAAGGAGCTTATAAAGCAGTTCCGCAGAACCAGCCCGTATATCGAAAAAAATATATTTAACAGCGTGCAGAATGTTAACTTAACTACCATAATCGGGTATCATGATAATGACACGGAATATAACTTTCTCGACGACTACGACGAAAGACTTGAGAAAATCAAACGCGAGCACGGTATAAAATAAGAGGTATTGCAATGGATAAGGTTTCAATCGTAAAATGCGGCGATTATTCACAGTCGTATGACGCGGTAAAGAGGTCGCTCGACTTAATAGGCGGGATCGAAAAATTTGTGAAAAAAGGCGACAAGGTGCTGATAAAGCCGAATTTTGTTTCGCGCAGAAAACCCGATGAGGCGATAACCACTCACCCCGAAATAATCCGCGCGGTGATAAAGCTCGTTGAAGCGGCGGGCGGAATAGTCACAATAGCGGAAAGCCCCGGCGGACCGTATAACGCTGCACTTTTAAAAGCCGTATATTCTCAGTGCGGAGCGAACGACGCGGCGGAAGGGACGGGCACGAAGCTTAATTTTGACACGTCATTCGAGGAGATCGGCTATCCCGAAGGTCACACGTTGAAAAAGTTTCCGATAATCAAACCCGTTCTCGATGCGGATGTGATAATATCGCTGCCGAAGCTGAAAACCCACGCCATGACGAGCTATACCGGAGCGGTAAAAAACCTGTTCGGCGTAATTCCGGGCACGTATAAGGCGGAGCTGCATTTCAGGCTCGACGAGCGCGCGGCGTTCTGCTCGATGCTCGTTGATTTATGCGAGTGCGTAAAGCCGACTCTTGCTGTAATGGACGGCGTATGGGGCATGGAGGGCGACGGACCGACAAACGGAGTGAACCGCCATATCGGTCTTGTTATGGCGTCTGCTAATCTCCACGCGCTCGACTACACGGCGTGCAGAATAATCGACTACAGCCTTGACGATGTGGACACAGTGGCTGACGCGGCGAAGCGCGGACTGTTTGATCCCGACGAAACAGAGATTTTGGGCGAAAGAATAGAGCCGCTGATAATCCGCGACTATGTAAAGCCGGAAAGCCATTTCAATTTATTGAAACTTTTAAAGCTGCCGCCGGGACTGAACGCGAAGGTGACGTCAATACTTTCTTCGCGTCCGGAAATGAATCATGATAAATGCATATCCTGCGGCGAATGCGCGCGCTGCTGCCCGCCGAAGGCAATTGACATGAGCGGAGGCAAGCCGGTGATAAACAGAAAAGCCTGTATAAAATGCTTCTGCTGTCAGGAGCTTTGCCCGAAAGGAGCGGTTAACATAAAACGACCGCTGTTAAACAGATTTATGCTTAAATTTCTAAAATAAAACGGGACGGAATACCGTCCCGTTAGTCTTAATCAATTTCCACAAGCTCATATTCGCGGCTGCCTATACCGAGCTTATCCGCCGCCTCTATCGTGTGTATACCGTTGCGGCTTTCGATGCGCTCAATCAGGTGTCCCTGACCGGGATCGTCTTTGGCGGCGTATACCAAATCAAGACATGCCTGATCGATCGCTACCGGGTCGAGCGAGATCAGCGTGCCTATATCCTTCATGCACGGATCCTCCGCGACGGCGCAGCAGTCGCAGTCGACCGACATATTGCACATCACGTTGACATAGACCATATTCTCGCCGAACATATCGATTACCGACGAAGCCGCATCAGCCATAGACTCTAAGAATCGGTCGTTTACCACCTCCGGCGACCATACCTTTTCCGGCTCGCCAGCGCCGTGAATATTCGCCTTTCCATAAGATGACGCTACGCCGATTGAGATTTGCTTAAGCGCTCCGCCGTAGCCGCCCATAGGGTGACCTTTGAAATGCGACAGCACGAGCAGCGAATCGTAGTTCGCCAAATTTTTTCCCACGTAGTTTTTCTTAAGCACAATACCGTCCTTGACATCAAGCTCCAAATCCGGACCTTCCGCGTCAAGCAAATCAAATTTGAACGCATCGCTCCAGCCGTGATTTTTTATAGTTTCCATGTGCTTTTCGGTGGTATTGCGCGAGCCGTCGTAGGCGGTGTTGCACTCTATAGCCGTGCCGTCAACGTAGTCTATCATCGGCTTCCAAAAGGCGGGGCGTAAAAAATTCTGATTGCCCTCCTCGCCGGAATGGATTTTAACGGCGACTCTGCCCGTCAGCTCTTTACCGAGCATTTTATACATTTCAAGCACCTTTTCGGGCGAGATGGTTTTTGAAAAATATACCTTTGATTTCATAATAATTACCTCCGATTGTACTTTGTGCCTTTTTTATAATTTTATACCATATATGCGGCGTTTGTCAAGGGAGACAATAATTTTTGCGGCATATGCTTATATTTTAATTCGATGCGTCCCCGCCGCTTTCTTCAGCGTCCGTGTTCTCATTATCCGTATCCTCGGTATTCGAATCGTTGGTATCCGTGCCGCCGTTATCCGTATCCCCGGTACTCGTATCTTCCGTGCCACCGTCTTTCGAAGCTGTTTCATCGGAACTTAAATCTATGTCATCGCCGCCGTTTTCCTGCTTATCAGTATCCCTATCCGTATCCTCATCGTCGGGATTTGATTCGATCAGGTTGAATACGACGGTAACTTCGAACATATATCCTTCCGAAAAAATATCCAAGTCAATATACGGCACGATATCCGAAATTTCGTTGACGGCGTCACCGAGGCTGTTTATATCTATTATATACAAACCGCCGTTTACGCTT
Source organism: uncultured Clostridia bacterium (assembly GCA_947627795.1). Lineage (GTDB taxonomy): Bacteria > Bacillota > Clostridia > UBA1381 > UBA1381 > CANQXJ01. The sequence goes on along the minus strand of CANQXJ010000011.1, from coordinate 6,027 downwards.
GACGCGTATGAGCTTAAAATATCTCTCGCGGCTTCATACTGTGACGGATCGTTATAGTTAATTGTCAAGCATGCCGAGCCTACAGTGTCGCCGACAGGTGTATCGGGAGCGCCGGGGGTTGGCGGACCGCCGGGTGATACATCGGGTATGTTGGAATCGGTCTGTTCACCGGGATTCTGCGGCTCGGATGTAGCGCTGCCGGAGGGTGAACCGGCGCCGGCCGGTCCGGTTGGACGCCTTGTAGGCTTTGGCGGCGTGGGCGTTGATTCGGGAGCGGCGGGCGCTGCTGTTGCTGAGGGCTCGTCGCCGGTGTAGCTATCGTCGGGCTTATTGGGCTTAGAGGTGGGCTGTGAAGGCGTATTTCCGCCGGACGCGCCTCCGCCTCCGCCGCTGCTGCTTGACGAGCCTCCGGAGACTTTGCCGGAGGAGCTGTCGCGCTGGTGGTTTTCGACGGAAGTGCCGTTGCTGTAATCCTCTTCTGTTATGTTATTGTCGGGACGCTCAATTCTCAGCTGACCTGCGGCAGTATTCCCGCTTTCATCCTGTCCGTTTTTATTAGTGATTGTGTTCTCGGATTCATTGCCGCCATCAGCTTGCGCGTACGGCTGCGATGCAGCGGTCATTTTCTCCGTATCCGCAGAGGTTTTCGGCGCTGCCGAAGCGGGAGTTGGTTTTGACGCCGCTGACGCGCTTGAACCCTGATTGTTTTGAACCGTCGGGATATGCGTTCCGTCGGAAATATTTACACCTGACGGACGCGTTTGTGACGGTAATGATGAGAAGGACGGGCTTCCGAATGCGCTTGAGCCGAATGAAGATTTGCCGGCATCATTATCTTTAGACTGAGCCGGCGACGCTTCACGGCGCTTTGAATTGCTTGAATCAAGCTGATTTCCGATAGCTGATGACGTATTTTTTTGCGTTGTTCCGGACGATGACGCGCCGAATGAAGGCATACCAAAGGACGAAGCTGCGCCGAATGAACTCGAAGGCGATACATCGGAGCGCTGAGAGCCGAACAGTCCGGTTTGCGGCGCTGATGTTGCGTGCGGACCGAACGAGGGCTGAAGCGTCGGCGCGGCTTTATCCGGTGAAACATCATCTGCTGTGCCGTATCTGTTTGTTTTATTATTGATGCCGGTTGTGACGGAATATGAAACCAAAGCCCCGTCGTCGGGATACATCATTTTATCGCCGAGAGTTTGTCCGTTCGGGGCGATAACGGCGGCGAGAAGCAGACATGCCGCAAGTCCCGAATATGTACGGCAGTTTCGTTTTAGCGCCGCCCATATTCCTTTATTCTTCCTTTCCTCCGCGTCGATGCGCTTGTTGAGCTTATCGAGGAAATCCGACGGAGGTTCTATGTTCGGGAGAGTGTTCACCGCGTCAATAACGGACAGCAAAAAATCAAGCTCGGCTTTACATTCCGGGCAATGCTCGGCGTGCTCGTTAAGACGCGCTTTTTCTTCGTCCGTGAGATTTGCGTAATTGTCAAGCATTACGCGAGAATCTTCGCACCGCATTATAACTCCCCCTTTCTGTGGTTTTGTTTTTTCATATTATTAGACGTTTGGTTTTAAAAAAAGTTCCCTTTTTAATAAAAAAATTTTTTGTTGTTTGATAATTTTTTTCTGAGCGCGTTCCTGGCTCGGTTAAGTCTTGATTTTACCGTCCCTTCGGGACATCGTATGATTTCGGTTGCTTCCTCATAACTTAGCTGCTCTATGTCGCAGAGAGTGAGCACCTCGCGGTGTTCTTCTTTAAGCTCCGATATAGCCTCCCTGACCGCCTTTATACGCTCGTTTCGCTCGTGCTGCTCGTCGGGTTCGGGGGCGCCGCTGATGATGTCGGGCGCTCCGCCGGAGTCGGGAGGAGCGTTTATGCTTACCGTTTCGCCCGTGCTTCGCCGCTTCCTCAAAGCGTCGGTGCATACATTTGTAGTTATTTTGTAGATCCATGTGGTAAGCGAGGATTTGCCTTGGAACGTCTTTAAGCCTTTATAGACGCGGATAAATACCTCCTGAGCCGCGTCAGCCGCGTCGTCGTAATTCGAGAGCATATTGTATGCCATGTTCATTACGGGCGATTGGTATTTTGTAACCAGCTCATTAAACGCGTCTCTGTCGCCGCGTTTGCAGCGTTTTATCATGTCCGTTTCCGTCAAATCCTCACCTCCTTTTTTCGGGCGTATGAAATCAGATTAAAATTTACTTATTCTTTCGTTGTAGCTGTCGTAGCTGCTTTTTATATCGCTTAAGCAGTCGCCGCCGAATTTATCGAGGAACGCTTTCGCCAGCTCGAACGCGACAGCCGCCTTTACCACGACAGAGCAAGCCGGAACGGCGCACGCATCAGAGCGCTCTACCGTCGCCTCGCGCGGAGATTTATCGTTTATATTGACTGTTTTCAGCGGATTATAAAGCGTCGGAATGGGCTTCATCGCGGCGCGCACCACAATCGGCTCGCCGTTCGACATACCGCCCTCAATACCGCCGGCGTTGTTTGTAAGACGGTGAAAACCGTTGGCGTACACGATTTCGTCGTGAACCTTCGAGCCGACGTTTTCCGCGCATTCAAAGCCCATGCCTATCTCAACGCCCTTTATCGCCTGTACGCTCATAACCGAAAAGGCAATATTCGCGTCGAGCTTGCGGTCATAATGAACGTAGCTTCCAAGCCCCGCGGGAACTCCCTCGGCGATCACCTCAACCACGCCGCCGCATGATTCACCCGCGGCTTTAACGCCGTCGATGTATTCCATAGCCTTCTTTTCCGACTCCGTGTCGCCGAAGCCGACGGGAGATTCGGCAGCGCGCTCAAAAAAGCCTTCGTCGGTGATTTTGCCCGCGTCGGAAATCGAGCCGATGCTTTTGACGCGCCTTAACAGCTTGATTCCGAATTCCTCCAAAAGCTGCTCGCATACCGCTCCGACGGCTACTCTCGCCGCTGTTTCACGCGCGCTGGCGCGTTCGAGGACGTTTCGCATATCGCGGTGGCCGTACTTCATTCCGCCTGTCAAATCAGCGTGACCGGGACGAGGACAATCAACCGCGCGCTTGCCGTTCGAGCTTTCGGCGCCCATGATTTCCTCCCAGTTTTTCCAGTCCTTGTTTTCGATGCGTATTGCTATGGGGCTGCCAAGAGTATATCCGCCGCGCACTCCTGAGAGGATTTCAGCCGTGTCTTTTTCGATAAGCATTCTTCCGCCGCGTCCGTAGCCCTTTTGGCGGCTTGCAAGAGCAGCGTTTATCTTATCAACGCTTATTTTTACATTCGACGGCATTCCTTCGATTATAACCGTCAGACATTTGCCGTGTGTTTCGCCGGCTGTCAAGTATCTTAACATAATAATTCTCCTTACATAAAAAACTGTTAATCTTAATTTTATCACTTTTATGTCCTTTTTTCAACCCATATACGAAATAATTTTCCATTCGGTAGCTTCGCCGCGCACACTTCGGGAACGCGGTTCATATTCTATAACATGGGATTTACCCTGAGAATTATAGAAAGGAATGAATGAAAATGAGTGAACGCTTTATAAATCAAAGCGACCGGACGCAGTGCGGCTGTGATACGAACTTCCGCGAGGCGGTATGTATACATACGGATAAGGTGTACGACAGCTGCAGGGAACGGCGCCGGTCAAGGTTGATATTTCCAGTTTATCGTGAGGTCGAAGGTGTTCTTTTTATGGCGCGGAGTGCGCAGATATGTTATTGATTCTATAAGCGTTTTCAGCAGACTGTTTTTTTCGGCGGCGCTTAAGCTGATGTAGCTGTCAATCAGGCGTTCTGTTGTGAACGGCGGGGTATCGGACGGAGAGGCGACGGCGGAAAGCTCGGATTGCGTTTTTGCTATTTCGTTTTCGCACGACGCTATGCGCGACGCTATGATTTTCGAGCGTTCTCGGAAGGCGGACGCGTCGTATACGCCGGTTTCGAGTAAATCGTGCAGGCTGTTTTTTTGAATGTTGAGACGTGTTAATTCCTTCTGCATGGTTGAGATGAGATGACTTAGTATTTCGCTTCGCTCGCCTTCCGCGCGGCTTTTGAAACCGTGAAATTTTGATTGGGAGAGAATATGGCGGAGCGCTTCGAAAACGCGGGCTTCTATATACTCCGTTTTTATGCCTCTGTTGCAGCCTTTATTTACGCATATAAGGCGGCTGCCGCCGTTCTTGCTGTATTGCCGCTGCATCGGCGCGCCGCAGTTTTGACAGAAAATCAGTCCCGCAAAGGGATTTCGGATCGTATCGCGCGGCGCGGGAGGATGGCTGCGCGTTTCACGGATGCGGCGCGCTTTTTCGAAAAGCTCCCGTGAAATTATCGCAGGATGCAGACCTTCGGAAATTATCCATTCGCTTTCGGGATTTGGGGCGTATTTGTTCTTGTCCGTGAACGATTTCTTTTTAATTCGGCGTGTGCGGTTCCACACGATTTTACCGGTGTATACGGGGTTTTTGAGATAGAATTGAATTGTTGTACGGCTGAAACGGTCGCTTTTTCGCGGCTTTATTCCTGCGGCGTTCAGACGGTCGGCTATTGTCTGTGAGCCGAGTCCTTGATTTACATACATATCGAAAACCGAGCGCACAACGGCGGCTTCGTCCTCTTGTATTTCAAGCGTCGGTTTTTTTTCTATGTAAACGCGCCTGTAGCCGTAAGGCGGCTCGGCTACGTGTCCGCCGCTTTCGAGCGTTTTATAAAGTCCGCGCCGCAGGCGGCGTTTGATGGACTTCAGCTCCTGCCGCGCTATGAAGCTCTGCATCTCGACGGACTGCTCGTCAAGCTCGTCGCTGAGATCGTACGTTTTTGAGGGCGTTATTATGCGTACGCCGTGCTCCTGAAACGTTTCGAGTATGATACCGCCATCCTTTTGCGACGAGCGTCCGAGACGGTCTATGTCCATACAGCAGACCGCGCTTAAGCTGTCGTTTTCTATGTCGCTGAGCAGCCGCAGCATTTCGGGACGCGTGAACAATCCGTCGCCGGAGACAACCTCTTTATAGACGCGGACTATATTCAGCGACAGCTTTTCCGCAAGCTTCATGAGCGTGTCCTCGTGGCGCGCGAGCGTTTCGTCAATACTCTCCGCGTCGCTGTCCATGCGGCTTTTCCGGAGGTACAGAGCCGCTCGGGAGCGGTAGTCGGGGAAGGATTTCATAAAACAACACTCCTTATTTGCAATCTTGGTTTTGTAAATTTGTATTGCATAAGGCGGGCGTTTATGATTGTAGGATTGAGTAATCGGACAAATTGACGCTCGCATAAAGTTTACAGACGAGGTGGATCGACTATGTATTTATTGCCGGATTGTGAAAAGGTTGACCGGACTGAAGGTTATATTGTAACGGGAAAAAGCTTCGGCGAGAACGGGGAAGGACATATTCTGCATAAATTTCCCGTAAAATCCGAACCGGAGGAAAAACGGCTTGCTTACGAAAGGGCTTTCGCGATACTTTATCAGGCGGCTGTTAACAGCAATAAGTCTCTCTAAAAGATATTATTTTTAAATTCTACGAACAAATATTCGAAAAACTATTGACAAAAGTAGAAAAATATGATATAATTGGCGTCAATAAAGATATTTACGGCACACAAGTATCTTTAATGGAAATAGGAGGCGAAGGGAAAATGAATTTGAACTTCAATTTTGACGCTAAGACGCTGTTGTCGAAATGGTGGACAATAGTGCGCGATAACTTCCAATCGATTCAGTCGGATTTTAACACCCATGTGAGCGAATTCAACACCGCAAAGAAGGATTTGCAAAAGCAGATCTCCGACGAGATAAACGCGCGGGAGAGCGCGGACGGCGCATTGCGGCAAAGTATTGCGAGCGAATCTGCCGCGCGTGAAAGCGCGGACAATGCTTTGGAGAAAAGCGTTACCGCCGAAGCTGACACGCGTTCCCGAGCGGATACGGCGCTCGGCGAGCGTGTTGACAACGAGGCTTCCGAAAGAAAAAAGGCTGACTCGGCTCTTGACGGCAGACTTTACGCCGTTGAGAAAAAGGCGCACACGC
>CANQXJ010000010.1 GCA_947627795.1 uncultured Clostridia bacterium | reverse complement strand
TTTCAGATAATCTGAAATTTTCACCGTCCTTCCGTTACGCTTATAAACTCTCGGTATACGCCTGCCCACCATACAGGCTGTTTCGTAGTTGATTGTTCCGAGCCAATTTGCAAGGTCATCAATTGTGACCCCCTCGCGCCCGAACACGATTACTTCGTCACCCTTATCAATATTATGGACATTTGTAACGTCAATCATACATTGGTCCATACAAATTCTTCCGATAACGGGAGCTTTTTCACCGTTCACGATCATCTTCGCCCTGCCCGCGAGAGCGCGTATATATCCGTCGGCATAACCTACGGGTACCGTGGCGATTTTCGTCACGCCGTCGGTTATGTATGTCTTGCCGTAGCTCACTCCCCTGCCGGCTTCCACCGTCTTTACGAGTCTTACGGAAGCCTTCATTGTCATTGCCGGAATGAGCGGCAGGCGTGATTTGTCAACCTCGTCGGAGGGATATAACCCGTAAAGAATTATCCCCGGGCGCACCATATCAAGGTGCATTTCGGGGTACATCATAATTCCGGCGCTGTTGCATATATGTTTTATCGGTATTTTAACGCCGCGTTCCTCCAAATGATTTACAACTTTCATGAAACGCTTAAACTGCATTCTCGTATACGTGCCGTCAGCCTCGTCCGAGGTGGACAGGTGCGAGAATATTCCCTCTATCTTGATATTGGGTAATTGCGAAATTTTAACTATCTCGTCAATTATTTCCGCGTTATCGCCGTCGGTCACGACGTAACCTATTCTCGTCATGCCCGTATCGAGCTTAATATGAATTTTCGCGGTTTTACCGCTTGCCGCCGCAGCCTCGCTTAACTTCTCCGCGAAAGCGTATTCGCAGACTGCGGGCGTTATGTCAAGACGCAGCAGATCCCCGATCTCGTCCGCGTCGGTTATGCCGAGAATGAGTATCGGCGCGGTTATGCCGTTTCTCCGAAGCTCTTCGCCCTCGGCAACCATCGCCACGGCTAAGCGGTCGGCTCCGTTTTCGAGTAATGTTTTCGTCACTTCAAGAACTCCGTGACCGTACCCGTCAGCCTTCACCGCAGCCATAATTTGCGCGTGAGGATTTGTTATGCGTCTTATTTCTCTTATGTTATGAGCGACCGCGTCCAAATCAATTTCCGCCCATGCTCGTTTCTCCATCTTCTCTTGTCCTCTCTGATTGTATCACAAAAGCGATTATTTTTCTACCTGTAAAATTCGGCAAATCGCTTTTGGTATAAATTCAATTATTTTCGTTGCCGTAACGGAATCCGCGCCATATTTTTCCATTGCGAAATCTCCGGCAAGTCCGTGAATATAAACCGCCATCGCGGCGGCTGTTGTTTCGTCCGGAACGCGCGCCGCGAGCGACACACAAATACCCGCAAGCACGTCGCCGCTTCCGCCCTTCGCCAAACCTGAATTGCCTGTAATATTAATATATTGCCGCGAGTCGGGAGCTGTTACAATCGTGTGGTGTCCCTTCAGGATCAGCGTCGAGCCGTATTCCTCGGCGAACTCCTTCGATACGACGAGACGGTTTTCTTCTATATAATCCTTGTCAAGCCCCGTAAGCCGCGCCATTTCCACGGCATGCGGAGTGAAAATCAGGTTGCACGCGCTCTTTGAAAGTATTTCCATATTCTTCGAAAGCGCGTTTATAGCGTCCGCGTCCATAACGACGGTCGACGTTGAATTAAGAAGCACAGCCTCGACTATTTCAGCCGCGTCCTTGCTCCGTCCGAGTCCCGGACCGATTAAAACCGCGTCGCTTTCTTTTACCTTTCTTATTATATCATTCTCCGCGAGGAACGACAAATGCCCGTTGTTATCCGCCAAAGGCAGCGTCATTACCTCGGTCGTTTTCGATTCCAAAACGGAGTTTATACACTTCGGGCAGCCGAGCGTCACAAGTCCGCTTCCCGCCGCAAGCGCCGCTTCCGCCGCCATATACGCCGCGCCCGACATTCCCTCCGAGCCGGCGATTATAAACACCTTTCCGTAGTCGCCCTTTTGTGAGTTATCGCGTCTGCGCGGAAAGTTCTCATACATGAAACTTTCATCGGTGACGTTGATATTTAGATTCTGCGACTCGATCACATGCTCCGGAATGGAAATATCCGCGACAGTCACCTTGCCTGTACAGTCCGCGCCGGGGAACATCAGCATTCCTATCTTATACGCCGCGAACGTGACAGTTTTGTCCGCCTTCACGCACACGCCGCAAATCTCGCCGCTGTCGGCGTTTATGCCGCTCGGAATATCGACGGAGAGCGTATAGCGCGAATTTTCGTTTATCTCCTCAATAACGTCGTAAGAGATACCCCTTACCGTTCCGTGTATGCCAGTGCCGTAAATCGCGTCGATCACCGCGTCGTGCGAGCGGATAATATATTTGAGGCTGTCAGCGTCCGTGACAACCTCAATATCAATTCCCATTTTGCTTATTATATCAAAATTAACAGCCGCGTCGCCCGAAAACTCGCTGCCGCACACTATCATAACGAGCACACGTACGCCCCTGTTGTGCAGATGACGCGCAATCGCGAAGCCGTCGCCGCCGTTGTTGCCCTTGCCGCAGAAAATCACCGCGCTTTTCAAATCGGGCAAATCGTTGTATAACTCATTAACGCACGCGAGAGCCGCGTTTTCCATCAGAATTATGCTCGGCACGCCGCCCTCGGCTGACGCGGCTGCGTCAACGGCGCGCATTTCCTGCGCAAAACAAGCTTTCATCGTGATTTTCCTCCCGTCAGCTTACAAAAATATTTCTCGGATTGAACTTTCTTATCTCGTCGAGCATACGCGAGGTCGGCTGGAACAAAACGCGTACCTTCTGTGATTTCTCGTCGTCGAAGTAATCCACAAAATACACACCGCCCCTCGAGCGGTCGCCGGTCAAATCGTAAACCTTCCTGTCCGGCTCTTCGCGTTTTAACGCGTCGTTGTGCATATTGTCGTCAACGCGGGCGCAAATATCAATATTTGTAAAATTAAAGCTCACAACGTGCTTTCTGCCCTTTTTGGACATAATTTTATCGATATCCATATCGCTGTTGGTGAGGATATACTCGTATTCTATGCTGCGCGTGTTAATTAAAAGATACGCCGCGTACCAGCAGAGCGCGATTATTACAAATCCGATACTGAACCCGAACTGCATAATTTTTTGTCCCGCCAGAGCGTACGCGAGCGCGAACATTCCGACAAGCAGCGCGAGCGACAATACGGTTGCCCCCGCGATTATCAGCGCGATAATAATTATATCCTTTGCTTCCTTTTTATGTTTTACGATATACTCCATAAAAACGTCCATAACCATATCCTCCGTTAAAATGATTCGTCCTTCAGTTTCTCGCACAGCGCCTGCAATGCGCGGCTGCGGTGGCTTACGCTGTTCTTCTCGTCATCGTCCGCCTCGGCGAACGTCTTTTTAAGCTCGTCGCTGTAAAAAACGGGATCGTAGCCGAAGCCGTTTTCGCCGCGCGGCTCGGTCAGAATCGTGCCGTGTACCTCACCGCTCACGGTTATCTCGCGTCCGTCGGGGAAAATGAACGCCGCCGATGTTACGAATTTCGCCTTGCGGTTCTTAACGCCGTCAAGCTCGGACAGAAGCTTTTCAATCTTATCCGCGTCCGACGCTCCCTCGCCCGCGTAGCGAGCGCTGTAAACGCCCGGTCTGCCGCCAAGCGCCTCGACGCACAGCCCCGAATCGTCCGCGAGCACCGGATTATCGCACATCATAGCGACCGCGCGAGCCTTGATAAGCGCGTTTTTCTCGAATGTGTCGCCCGTTTCCTCAATGTCCACGTCAATTCCGGCGGTCGCCTGGGACATCACCTCAAAACCGAGCTGACCGAGAATTTTTTGTATCTCCCGAATTTTGCCGGGGTTTTTTGTTGCGGCTATAATTTTCATTTTCCTTTTTCTCCCTTTTTACAGATTATATCCAAGCTCGAACGCCTTCAGATTAAGCTCTATAAATTTTTCCGGCACTGTTTCCTTTATCGCTTCGAGCCATACGGATTTGTCTATGCTTGTGCTTTTCGCCAAAAGTCCGATAAGGACTACGTTTACAGCCTTTATCGTACCCGCCTGCTCCGCGAGGCTCAGCGCGTCCACGGCTTGCAGGTTGATTTTCTCCGCGAGTTTTTTCTCAATATCGGCGGGGTACTCCATCGCGCCGGTTATCACGGGCATGGGGTTGATTTTTTGGGTATTGGCAATCATTTTGCCGCCCTTTCTGAGATACGGAAGAGCGCGGTACGCCTCGAGAATCTCGAACGCGAGAACAATATCCGCCTCGCCCTTACCGATTATCGGCGAATATACCTCATCGCCGTATTTTACATATGTAACGACGCTGCCGCCGCGCTGGCTCATGCCGTGAACCTCGCTGACCTTAACATCGTAACCCTCCTTAATGGCGACTCTGCCGAGTATACGGCTCGCCAAAAGCGTACCTTGTCCGCCAACGCCAACTATCATAATGTTCATATTATTAGTCCCCCTGTTCTATCGCCCCGAATGGGCACACATTCGTGCACAGTCCGCAGCCGTTGCACTGTGTCACATCAATTTTCACGCTGTCGCCCGAAACCGAAATCGCGGGGCAGCCGAGCTTCATACACAGCTTGCACTTTCTGCATTTGTCCGTTATCTCGCAGTGTCCCGAATACTTCTTCCGCATCGGCGGCAGCAGTGCGCACGGTCTCTGCGCTATGATTACCGACGGGGCTTCGCGCTCCGTCTCCTCTTTTACAACCTTCTCAAAATTCTTAACGTCAAACGGATCCGCCACAACGACGCTCTCCACGCCAATCGCCTTGCACAGCGTAATGAGATTGACCTGCTTCGTCGGCTCTTTGCGTATCGTGTAGCCGGTGGTCGGGTTGTCCTGATGTCCGGTCATTCCGGTTATCGAGTTGTCGAGGATAATCACAGTGTTATTGCCCTTGTTGTAGACTATATCTACAAGCCCCGTGATGCCCGAGTGCATAAACGTCGAGTCGCCTATCACCGACACGAGCTTTTTGTTAAACTCCGCACCGCGCGCCTTCGCCATACCGTGAGCCGCGCTCACCGACGCGCCCATACAGATCGTGGTATCGACGCTTTCAAGCGGCGGAGCGGAGCCGAGAGTGTAGCAGCCTATGTCGCCCGAAACCGTCATACCGAGCTTTTTCAAAACATAGAACACGCCCCTGTGCGGACAGCCCGCGCACATCACCGGCGGACGCACCGGAACAGCCTCGCCCGCCTCGTCGTACTCAGCCGCGTCCTCGCCGAGCACCGCCTTTTTTATCATAGCCGGATTGTACTCGCCCTGAAGCGTGAACGCGTCCTTGCCGATTACATTTACGCCGAGCGCTTTGCAGTGTTCCTCGATAAACGGATCGAGTTCCTCAATTATGTAAACCTTATCATACTTTCCCGCAAATTCCGTTATTTTCTTTTCCGGCAGCGGGTAAATCATGCCGAGCTTCAAATAGTCGGCTCTGTTCCCAAGCGCCTCTTTCGCGTACATATACGCGATTCCCGACGCGATAACGCCGATTTTCGAGCCGTTTTCCTCGACGCTGTTTAAATCTGTCTTTTCGGCAAAGTCAGTGATGGCCTTTATTCTGTCCTCGACGACGACGTGCCGCTTTATCGCGTTGCCCGGCGTCATAACGTATTTTTCGGGATTTTTTACGTAATCTTTTAATTTGCAGTCCTCTTTTTCGCGCTCCTCAACAAGGCTCTGCGAGTGCGAAACTCTCGTCGAAAGGCGCATAAACACGGGCGTATCAAATTTTTCCGACAGCTCGTACGCCGCTTTCGTAAAATCACGGCACTCCGCGCTGTCCGACGGTTCGAGCATAGGTATCTTCGCCGCCTTAGCGTAGTGGCGCGAATCCTGCTCGTTCTGCGACGAGTGCATACCCTGGTCGTCCGCAACGCACAGCACAAAGCCGCCGTTCACGCCCGTATAGCTCGCCGTGAACACAGGATCTGCCATTACGTTAAGTCCGACGTGCTTCATACACGTCATGCTTCTCGCGCCCGCTATAGACGCGCCCAGAGCCGTCTCACAGGCAACCTTTTCGTTGGGCGCCCACTCAACGAATATATTATCGTATTTTACAATATGTTCCGTAATCTCGGTACTGGGAGTGCCGGGATAAGATGAAACCACAGTAACGCCGGCTTCATAAGCGCCGCGCGCCACCGCCTCGTTTCCGAGCATAAGCTTTTTCATTAAACGTCCCCCGTTTCATATGTAGTTTAAATAATCTGATTTTACTTAAAATAACAGACAAAATATCTTATAATATTATATCACCATACAGCATTTATGTCAAATAATTTATAGCCGAGTACCTTTCGGATATCTAAAAATTATACTCATAAAGTAAAAAACAAAGATAATATTTTACAAAGGCGCTTTACACTTAATAATTAAAATAAAAGAAACTCGGAAATTATTTTAATTTTCTCCTTCGATTGGCTTTTTCACCACAGTTCTCACAATTCTGTGATCCTTCACCTCGGTCACGCTTATATAAAGTCCGTCAGATTTCGCCTCAACGGTTTGCCCGTCATCGGGAATATAGCCAAGCACGCTTATAACAAAGCCTCCGAATGTGTCGTAATCACCGCTGTTGAGCTTTACGTCAAGCTCCTTTTCAACGTCGTCAATATCAGCGCCGCCGGAGATTTTCCATGAAGTCTCGTCAACGCGCTCTATGTCGGCTCCTTCGTCGTCCCTGCCGTTATTGATATCGCCGACTATTTCCTCTATTAAATCCGTCATCGTAACTATTCCGTGAACGCCGCCGTATTCATCGAGAACGACCGCGAAGTAGTTTCCGCTCTTTTTCATGTTTTCAAAAAGCACATCCGCGTTTACGCTGTGCGGCACGAAATACGCGGGCTTGACCGCCTTTTTGAGCACGTTTGTGCGTGATTTATCCTTCAGTCTGAAATAGTCGCGCGTGTAAAGAACGCCCACAATCTCGTCCACCGTTTCGCGGCAAACGGGGTAATGCGAATAGCTGCTCTCGTATATCGTCTTTTCCCATTCCTCCGGGCTTTCGTCAAGCTGCAGCATCACAACGTCGGTACGGTGCGTCGCTATCTCGTCGGCTGTCAGGTCGTCGAACTCGAAAACGTTTTGGATCATTTCCTTTTCATCCTCGTCGATCGTTCCCTTCTCGCTGCCCGCGTCAACCATCATACGGATTTCCTCCTCGGTAACGCGCTCGCCGTCGTCGCTGGGGTCGATACGCATAAGACGCAGCACAGCGTTTGATACAGCCGCCGCGAACCACGCAAACGGAGTAAACAGCGCCGCGAGCGCGATTATCACTCCCGAAAGAGCAAATCCCGCCTTTTCGGGATTTTTCATCGCCGCGCGCTTGGGAACAAGCTCGCCGAAAACGAGCGTCACAAACGCGAGAATAACCGTCACAACGATTACCGAAACCGTCATAAGAACCGATTCTGGAATTTTAGCGCCTTCTTTTATGAGCTTATCCGTAAGTCCTCCCGCGAAGCACTCAGCCGCAAACGCGCTCGCCGTAAATCCCGCGAGAATAACAGTCGCGCGCGCGGCAGTCAGAAACTTCGACGGCATTGACGTAAGCTTCAAAAGCCGCGCCGCTCTTTTGTTTCCCTCGTCAGCCAAATCCTCAAGCTTGCCCTCGCTTATCGCGAATATCGCAGTCTCCGCGCACGTAAACAGCGCTATAAGCGCAATTAACAAAAGCTGTAATATAATCCACCAAATAATCCTGTTCAAAATAGTAACCTCCAAAGTTTAAAATACACAAAAAGACATAATCCGCGTCTGTTACGTAAACGTGGAATATGTCTTGAAATCCCTATGTAAACTGTTATATTTTCGGCGGCGCATATCGCCGCACCCGTCGCCGTCCATTAGCCGGTTGTTCCTCCAGTCAAGTTTATTATAGCTACAGTATAGCCGATTCGCACGCGTTTGTCAAGTGGTTTTTGACATTCTTATTCCTTTGTAAATCTCGTACGCGCCGATGAGCAGCAAAAACACGCCAAACATTTTCCGAAGCAATCCCCCGTCAATCGCCATAGCCGCCCATGCTCCGAAAAGAGCGCCTATTACGCCCGAAGCGCCTATCACGGCGGCTGTTTTAATTTCAACATTTTTCTTTTTTATATGCACAATAATCGAAACGACAGCAGTCGGGAGAAAATACACAAGATTTATCCCCTGCGCCGTCTGCTGGCTGACGGATGTTATAAACAAAAGCGCCGGAATGAGTATCGCGCCGCCACCTATGCCCATACCGCTTATTATTCCGCTCAGGAAACCGATAAAAATTTCAATCATAAAACCCCACCTACGCAATCATTTTTACAGCCGTAACGATTATAACCGCTCCGAATATGATTTTTAACCATTTTTTCGGAATCCTGTCAAGCGCGTTCGCTCCTACAAGTCCGCCTGCAACTCCGCCTATTGTCACAAGCATCCACAGCTTAACGTCAAAAAATCCCTTTTGAATATAAATCCACGAGCTTACGATTGACATGAGCAGTATGATACCGATAGCGGTAGCATGCGATTTCTTTTCGTCCACGTCAAGAAATTTTTCCATAGCGGGAACGACCACGCTCCCGCCGCCCGCGCCGAAAAGTCCGTTCAGAAATCCGCATATTATACCGATTAAAATATGTTTTAGATATTTTTTCATAAAACCGCCTCAAGGTTATTATGTACAATTTAAGAGAGATTATTATAAATTATGATTTAGCGTTTTAAACAGCCTTCCCTTTTGATTGGAAGGGGAATTTGACGAGTATCGACAGCTTTTCGAATTTGAGCATCTAATAATTATAGAGAATATAGGTAAATTCGGTATAAATATAATTGCATTTTTGTAAACTTTGTTGTAAAATATATATAGATTTTGTAAGAGAGGAACAAGACTGATGCAAACTTATATAAATGAAACGACAGACGAGGAGCGCGCGTTTTACGGAATAAGCGGGGCGCGGCTTGTAAACTGTACGTTCGCAGGCGCGGCTGACGGCGAATCGGCGCTGAAGGAAACATCCGACCTTGAAATAGAAGGGTGCACCTTTAAGCTCCGCTATCCGCTTTGGCACACTCACAGAACCGTTATAACCGGCTGCGAAATGACCGAAACATGCCGCGCGGCGCTTTGGTACGACGCGGACATTGAAATTAAAAACACGCGTCTTTGCGGCATCAAGGCGCTGCGCGAATGTGATAATATAACGCTCGAAAAGTGCGATATTAACTCCGTGGAATTCGGCTGGTTCTGCCGAAACGTAAAGCTCACGAGCTGTACGCTCAAATCGGAATATCCGTTCATGCGCTGCCGTAATGTGGAAATCGACAATTTACATATGACGGGGAAATACTCGTTTCAGTACGTCGAAAACATGACAATCCGTAATTCCGTCCTCGACACAAAGGACGCGTTTTGGCACAGCAAAAACGTTACGGTGTACGACAGCGTCGTAAACGGCGAATACCTCGCGTGGTACAGCGAAAATCTCCGGCTCGTGCGATGCAGAATAAAAGGGACACAGCCGCTTTGCTACGCGAAAGGGCTTGTGCTGGAGGACTGCGAAATGATTGACTGCGACCTGTCGTTCGAGAAAAGCGATGTGACCGCGGCGGTAAAAGGCAGCATCACAAGCGTCAAAAACCCATACGGCGGCAGCATTACTGCCGGCAGCATAGGAGAGATAATTATTGACGACGAAAGAAGCCGCTGTAAAATCAATGTTGTCGGGTAAAAACTCAAATAATCTTGACAACAATTTTCTTACACATTATAATAATAAAAAAATACCGGGAGGAAACAATGATGAGACGAAAAATGATTGCTATTACAGCCGCCGTATGTTTGACGGCTGCGCTTATCCCTGCCGCATCATTCGCGGAGGGTGAGGCGATAACGCGCGCGTACACTGATAACGGCAATACCGTAGCCGAAATTTCGAACGCTGAAAGCGGCGCGGTAATCGCTGCGCGCTACACGGGCGGAACGCTTACCGACGTAAAATACGCCGATGTATCGGACGCAGAAAACGGCATAGTAACGATAGAGGGAATCGAAGCGGACAAGGTATTCCTGTGGGATTCCGTCGATGGAATGAATCCCTTGTGCGAGGCAATACCTGTCGGCAGCGCGGACACGCCGCCTTCGCCGACTGAGAACACGGAACAAAAATACATCGATTGGCTTCAGGGACAGGCGAACGACACGAGTACGGACGGAGCGAAAGAAGAAACGGTATATGAAGGAAAATCAGCTCTCGGCGTACGCAGGAATGTATATAAGATTTTTGACGAAACAATGATTTCCGGCGCGTCTATGACGTTTGAAACATATGCGTATTACGCGAGCGGCAGCGCGGGCTTCAGAATAATACTTGAAAACGCGTCCGCAACGGAGGTTCAGAACAGCGGTAAAATCGTTGAAGCCGTAACTGCCGGCTCGGGCGGAACATTCGGCACGGCGGGCGCAGCCTCATATACATCGGCAAAGATCGGGTGGTTCAAAGCCGTGATAAAGGCTGATTACAGCGGCTCCGCTCTGACCGTGACGGCGAGCCTTTACGAACCCGACGGCACGGCTGTGTTTGAAAATGTAAGCGTACCTGTCCCATCCGATGCTGCGGACAAGAACGTAAAGGCAATACGTCTCGTAAGCCGTGAGAGCGCGGACTCGGGAATTTACACATATTTCGCGGACATGAAAGCATCGTTTACCGGCGCGGCTACGCCCGATCCTAACGCTCCGACGTCGATTCCCAAGCCGACTTCGCATCCAACAGCTCCGCCGAAGGCTACATTCGCGCCGACTGCCGAACCGACCTTCCCCGAACTTACCCTGCCCGATAGCAAAGCGTGGACTGTCAACGATACGACTTTGAACGGCATAGTTACAGCCGCGGCGGACGAAGAGGCGTTCGGACCTTATAACGGTTTAAGCGGCTACGGAGATTGGCCGAATCAGGCTGTCAGCGGCAGTCTGACATATACTCACAACGGTACATCATATACATTCACAAAGAGCTGGCGTACCGGCACGGGCAGCGATAAACGGCGCAATTTCCACTTCACCCCGGAAGCGGAGTGTACCGTAACGGTTGCATATTCAACATCATCCGTTGACCGACCGCTCTATATCTGTCAAGGCGGCACTGCGGAAGAAAACCGTCTCGCTACGGGTACGGACAACTACGCGAACGGAAAAACGGCCTCCATGTCGGCTGAAATTACCGACACGACAAAGGAAGTGTATGTCGTTGGCGGCCCGAGCAACAAGGAGGTTTACGGCATATTCGTTGACTACAAGAAATCCAAGCTCTACGGCACAATTACCCACGAGGGCGGCACTAACATTTCGGGCGCGAAAATCGTGTTCACCGACACTGCCGATGAGACTAACAAATATGAAACGGACTTCGCCGACACATACGCGATAGCAGTTGATAACGGCAAAACCTACAACGTATCGGTTGTTGACGCGAACGGCGCGGCAATCGACGGCGTACAGCCCGTGCCGTCAGCCGTGACGGTAAGCGGCGACACGCGGCACGATGTAAAAATCGCCGACCTCAACGCGGCGCTTGTGACGGGCGGCGTGGTTGTTCACGAGTACACGCCGAACGACGGCGCAACTCTTGATTTAAGCAAAGTAACGCTGAAATTCACCGACAAAGCCGACAATACGGTTTATACCTCAAACAGCATAGAAA
Organism: uncultured Clostridia bacterium; assembly: GCA_947627795.1. Classification (GTDB taxonomy): domain Bacteria; phylum Bacillota; class Clostridia; order UBA1381; family UBA1381; genus CANQXJ01. The sequence goes on along the minus strand of CANQXJ010000010.1, from coordinate 44,172 downwards.
ACAACCGCTACAGCGCGCTGTTAAAGCCGGGCAGAACATATACGGTGACAGCCGAAAACGCCGAGGGTTACACGTTATCGCCGCTTTCGGGCGAGTACGCTCTTCCCTCCGGCGAGGTGGGCTGCTTCAAAAATATACTGCTCACGGAAAATCTCGGCGAGGTTGCGTTTGACGACACGATAGAGGTCGGCTGGGACAGAACGTACACGCGCATAAACGACGCGGTCGCGGCGATAAAGAAGATGGAAAGACCCGAAGGAGAAGCGGGCAGAGTTACAATACTGCTCGACAACGGCGTATATCAGGAGCAGACGATTATCGACGCTCCCTATGTAACGCTCAAAGCCGCAATTGATGAATATAAGCCGATAATCACGTTCTACTACGGCATAGGCTACAAATACTACAGCGCCTCGGGCGGCACGGGAGAAAACGGCGACACGCAGGGCGGCTACTACAGCGAGGACTTAGCCGTACAGAAAACGAAGAAGGGCAACGTAGACCGCTGGGGACCGGTTGTTCGCGTAACCGGCGACTACTTCAAGGCGGAAAATGTAATTTTCGCGAATTCCTTCAACTGCCAAATCGTGCAGGCGGAGCTTGACGACGGCGTTGAACCGAGCGTCTACAGCGACACATCCGGAAAGCCCGACAGAACCGTAAAGGGATTTGATCCGCTTACGACGGACGCGGTCGAAAGAGCGGCGGCGGTGGCGGCTGACGGAAACAATTACGAGTTTAAGGGCTGCGAGTTTATCTCGTCGCAGGATACGCTGTTCACGAACAACGTCGGCTACTTCAAGGACTGCTACATCGAGGGCGGCACGGACTATATTTTCGGCGGCAACTCGGTTATATTTGATAACTGCACGCTCGCATGGCACGGATATACCGGCAAGGCCAAGGGCGGCTACATCACCGCCTGCAAGACGGCCGAGAAGCCGACCGCCGGAACGCCGAACCTGCAGACAAACGGCTATCTCATGCGGAACTGCACCGTTTCAAAATCGAAGTACTATAAGCACAGCTTCGAAGCGGGCGGCTGGGGACGCAACTGGGGCGGCGAAAACTGTCAGGTTGTGTTTGACGGAGTGACAATCGCAAGCGGCGCGGAGGTGCCCGGAACGTGGGTGGCAATGAGAAAAGCGGAGGAAAACAAGCCGTTTTCGTTCTCGATTCTCTATGTCAACAACGTCAAAAAAGCGGACGGCACGACGGTTAACTCGTCCGGCACGGACTTCAATCCCAACGGCACAATGGCGGCAAACGGCTACACTGTAATGAGCGAAAGGGACTACTTCGGAAGCTGGACGCCTTCCTATTACGAATAAACGCGAAAAAATTGATACAAATATACGCGTCAACACGTGTTTGAAAAGGCGCGAAAATACCATTGGGACGGACTGCGGTTCGTCCCTTTTTGATTTATGGAGCGGTTTGGCAGAAATCGTCACGCAGGTTTTGATAGTGACATGCGAAAATTAATCAAAATGCAACAAAAAAGCCGACAAATATCTTGATTTTTCTATAATTTTATGATATATTTACTATATATTATAAAATTCACTCCTCGCCCAAAATCGGGGGGGGGGGTAGCGACCACAAATTTTTAAGGAGTATCAGACTATGAAAAAAAGTAGAATGAGAGCAACACTTAAAGCTAAGGCGCGCCGAATTACGGCGGGTCTGATTTGTATGTTCACCCTGCTTTCCATGGTGAATATCGTACTGCCCGTTTCGGCGTACGATTTTAAAGGAGAAGGTAATCCAAAGTACGGAACAACGGTTATGGAATATCTTGTCCGCGCATGGCATTCCGACAGCGAAACCGACGCAGTAGAGCTAAAAGGGTGTATTTACCAAAAAGCGGATAACACCTATACCTGCGAAGGCACATTTGAAGAAGGAAATGCAAATTTCGACACAGTAACAGGCAGCATTACAATAAAGCCCGAAGATTGCAAGATCACCGACGAGGAATTTCAGGGCTTCTCGATTTCCGCGGGACAGGACGCCGCTTCGATCGACGAAAACGGCAACCTTGTTATAAAGTACACTCCCAATATTCACATTGTAAAGGCGCACGCGTTTTTCAAGAGCGCGGGCGTGCAGGTAGCGGGCTCGGCTGACAAAGCCGTTTACGGCGGAGATTTGGGTTTAAACAATCCCGAACAGGACACCGCCGCGGCATGGGGCTACCCCGAGGGAACAACGGACACGAATACAACCGCGGATCTGTCGAACGTTCCGATAACGAAAGAGGACGGAAGCTATATAATGAAAACCGCTGGTGAAACAGAAGCGCGGGCAAGAGTAAACGAGCGCCTGACAAACGGGGAAATTTCGATAGGCGGTAATACCGAAGAAATTGACGCAGCAACCCCGCTTACCGACGCGAAGGTTTACAAGACCACGCTCGGCTTGCACACGGATAAAACGGCTTCCGTTTTAAGCGAGGAAGACCGCACCTATCAGCTCGATTTGGAGTCCTGGTTCGTCGGCAACAACAAGGCGGACGTAGGTCTTATTCTCGACGCGTCGGGAAGTATGGCGTTCTCATCTGTGGGTACCGAGAACAACAAAGCATTTGATAAAATTACACATACCGACGGTAAGCTGTTTCAAGAACGCACCGGCATAGATGATGCTGATGCCGCTCTGGAAGCGGTAGAAGTCAAAATGGACGGCATTACAGGGCCGGTTAATATGGCGGAAACGAACAAAATCCTTACCAACGATGAAGTCAATGCGATTCTCAATAGTGCCAACCCGAGCGAAGAAAGCAACACGGGAATAAACCCGACCGAAAACACCGATAATTCGTCTCTCAGCTACACCGGCTACAGCTATTACATATTCGACAAGCGCCCGAGCACGAACGAGTACGTGCCTATCGGCTACTGGGATGGCACAAACGCGTCGCTTCACTACACGGGCGAAAGCACGCCGAAGCCGAGCGAAAATACGCCGAAGCCGAGTGAGAATACGCCGAAGCCGAGTGAGAATACTCCGAAACCGGGCGAAAACACGCCGAATCCGGACGAAAGCACGCCGGAGCCGGAAGCTATGCCGGGATATGAAAATCTTGTAAGCTATTATGATTTCCAGAAGGGAGTATTATTCTCAGACGGAACGGAGCATTCAACCAAAAATGATGAATCAACCGGTACAAGAGACGAAGGATACAGAACATGGGGCGTAAACCGCAAGTCGGCAGGAGACACAGATCGTTATGCGCAATCAATTGATGCTGTGAGCGCCGGCGGAGCAATAAAATTTGACGATAGCGATGATCGGTATGTGGTGGATACAGATCCAAACCGTGAAGTGTGCAATGATTTTAACTGGGATGACAATTACGGACTTAACGTATCATACGTAACAAGCAATGGCAATCAGTTAAAAAAGGCGTTGTTGCTTAACGGTGAACTGAACACAGCGGATAATAGGAATTTCACCGTATCCTTTACTTTGAGTTCAAAAAATAAATACGGCAAAGCTGAAGAAAAGAATGACGGTTTTAATACCAGTGACAAAGATCAAATATTATATATAGGTCCGCTGGATAATCCGGAGAAACAATATGTTAATATTTATAGAGCCTCGGGAGGCAGTGACGCAAGACTAAAAATCGGCAGCGGCGGTAACGGAAATGACGACAGTATTTTCACCATGAAGAACTTCGAATCGATTATCGAGTTACCTAAGCCTATTACATATACGCTTACATTTGAGTACAACGAAGGAACCGGACAAACAAATGTAAAGGTATACAGAGACGGAAAAATGCCTACAGCATTAAGCGACTACGATACTGTAAACAAGGAAGGATTGGACATTGATTTACCTGACGACTGCCGCGTTATTTTTGGCGGTTTGACAGACAACTACGACGGACAGGATCTTTATGTTGACAACGTATACATATTCAATGAGGCTCTGACGAGCGGCGAAGTTAGAAGGCTTTACGACGATTATCAGAACGATCCGCAAGTAACGGTGTCCGGTAAGGAACAGGCGCAGCCGTGGACTATTACGCCGATACCAGATCCGACGGATACGCCGGATACGCCGGATACGCCGGATACGCCGGGCGATGGCTTGCTCTATTTCAGCGCGAACGCAAACAAGTCGGCGACGGCTATGCTTCAGGATCAGATAACCTCTACGCCCGAAAAGGACAGAGCGGGCTGGTACTACGTAACGTCAACCTCGCAGTGGAATCATATCCTTGAAACGGGCACGGCGAAAACCATGGACGCTCTGAGAAACGACGTGGATAAGGATACCGAAAAAGGAAAAGAAGCGAAGCCGTACTATTATAACGGCTATGATACTGAGAATCCGGAAGTAAACGCAGAGGGTAAACTCAATTCCGAAATCGCCGGAGAAGAAGGAACGCCGAGCGGCGGATATTATTACTATCAGCCTACGCAATTCGAGCCGCTGAAGTTCTTCCTTGACGATAACGGCCACCTCTGCTGCTTCTACAGCACCGGCAACAACGGTATGGACGCGAACGGCTGGTCGCACGTATATATGAAGAAAAACACGACGAGAGTTAAGTCGGAGGTACTCCAGCACGCTCTCGGAAGATTCGTTACAAAGCTGAACGAAAACTCGCCCGGCAGCCGCATAGGCGCGGTACGTTTCAGCACGCAGCGTTACTCCGACAGCAAAGACACGTTTAGTAACGGTCACGAAGAAGAATACAAGAAGTTTAACCTTCTCAACTGGACGCCTAACGCACAGGACGCTATTTCAATACTGAACCGCGAGCGCGGCGACGGCAGCGACTCCAACGGCGTTACGGCGAACGATGACGGACAGTACAATTACGTGCTGACCGGTAACACATCAACCTCCGCAGGATTCCAGACGTACTACGACTGCTTGGCGGGAGGCGTTGATGAAGATCCGAATACGAAGAAATATCTTATCGTGTTCACGGACGGTAAAGATACCGATTATGATAATTATGCAGATAACTTACAAAACCATCCTGCGGTACAAGCCGCAAAGATATACAGAGAAGGAAACGGCTCCGAGCATGACGCCCCAAAAATTCAAGATGAATATACGATTATAGCCGTAATGCTCGCCGGCGGAACGGTTCAGGCAGGAAATGAAGATTACAACAAGGCTCTCACCTTCCTTGCGTCGCTCACGGGCGAATATACGGGAGATACCGAAGGTGCCGAACCTCTTAAAGCTCCGGCGAATGATAAAGACGCCGTTGCAAACAACAAATATAGATATGTATATGTAGGTCACAACTCCGGTGAACTGGAAGATGTATTTGAAACCATAGGTGCGGAAATAGCTGACGATTTGGACGAGTACTACGTTCAGGATTACATCGATCCGAGATTCAATCTCGTTGACGCGTACGGCTCCGTATGGAAGCTTGAAAATAACGGCAGCGTCACGGTTGAGAAAACAGCCGACAGCGCGGCTCCCGAAGGGGAATATAGCAGCTTTACTCCGGACACAGAAAATCCGAACATTCTGACACAGAATATTACAGGAAATTCGGCAGCCATAACACTCCGCTCCGACAGCAAAATAGAGGGCGCGAAAGCGAAGCTCCGCTATGCCGATACAAAGAATATGTACTATCTCGACTGGAGCGAACAGAGGATTCCCGGCTGCTCGGAGAACGACACAACTCTGCCCGTGTGGAACGCGCAGGTTACAATCAAGGCGAAGGACGACTTTATCGGCGGCAACGCGGTTATAACGAACGGTAACATCGGGGATGAAAACTACGTATATCCCGATATAAAAGCGATCGAACCGAATCGCCCCGGCGACCGCGATGACGTAAAATCTTCTTCCGGCACGGACGACTCGCAGCGCAATCCTCAGTTCGGCAGCGGCAATGATACTATTACTAACTATCCCTCGAAGGGCTTCCCGAGAACGGCTGTAAACGTCCGCGTTCCCGAACTTAGAATCACGAAGGACAGACAGGTCATCTATATGGGCGAAAAGCTTACGAACGCCGGAGTTGCCAAAAAGCTCGGCGACACCATAAGAGATAAGTGGCTTGCGACCGAACCGACCGAGGACAGCAGCGCGTGGTATTGGAATTATCTTAAGAGATACGCGCAGTACAATATAACAAAGTATGATAACAACCCCGATAAAGACGAGTTTGACGAGCTTATCGACGAAATAGTAAAGGCTGCCGAGGATCCGGATCCGGCAAAGCGAAGCGTGTCGTATGACTACTTCTATATACCTGATACGGGCGATGACAGCACGACACAGACGGGTAGCATTGATAGACATGAAAAGGATAAACTCGGAACGCTGACCTTCACATGGACTGATATAAAAGACACAACGGACACGGAGGATGAAGACGGCGATGATACCGTATACGCGGCATATCCCGAATTCGGAATTGCCGACGACATTTCCCCCAGACGTTCGCGCCTTAAGGTGGAATACACTCCGATTCTGACCAAAACTCCGGAAGGCACAGAGGGTTACAATGACAGAGAATATTATAATTCCGATGTCGTTGTGGATGAGACGAGTGACGACGTGAATGTTTATCCGTGGGAGAGCGACTTCAAGCCCGCTCCCGGCACGGAGCAGACAGAAACGCTTGAAGCGAGCGGTCCGTATACGACCAATATCGTAAGTGGTGAGATCGCGTTTGAAATGGTGCTTCCGAAAGAAGTTGTGGAATATCTGCAAAAATACGCGCTCGGTCAGACCGTTACATATACGGCGGATCTTATGAGAAAGGGAACAGCGGCGGATGAGAAGATAGGAACCTACACCGCAGAATACACTGTTACCAAAGAAACCGGAACGGGCGAACCTGTCACGGTTCCCGTTACGATAAAGTACAGCGATCCTGACTATGACGCATCTCTCGGTATGCCCGAAGGCAATTATTATATTGCTAATGGCAGCGGCGAAGGATTTGGTATAAAATTCGGCGATATCACATCGCGCGCCGTCACAAACGAGGATTCGGCAGTATTTGAGAATACGTTCCATTCCGGAAGCACAATGAAAGCGGACAACATCCTGAGCGGAGCCGGCACGCCGGCTGCGCTGACGGATTTGAAGGCTGCGGCAGACAAAAACAGCATAACTCTCGGAATGCATTCGGAGAGCGACGAAACAGCGACAGCATACCTTGACAGACGTTACGCTATGGCGCAGGTAAGTGCGAATATCGATCCGACAGCGTTGTCAGTAATCAAAACGGTTGTCGGCGCGCCTGAAGGCAAAGATGATACGTTCACGTTTACGATAACGCTTGAAGGAACCGATCTAATCAAATCCGGAACGTATAATTACACCGGTAATCCGACTGCCGTAAACGGCGCTGAACCGACCGAGAGAACTATAACCTTTACCGACGGCACAGCGACCGTTACGCTGAAAAATAACGGCTATATTACGATAACCAACATTCCCGATGGTACTTCGTATAAAGTGACGGAAAATCCGACCACAAACTATATAACAGATAAACCCGACGGTGTAAGCGGTGAAATTTCCACAGATGCCGACACGGCAGCGTTTACAAATACGTATGTACCGCCGGCTACTCCCGAACCTACGGCTACGTTAGAACCTACGGCTTCGCCGGAGCCCACGGCTACGTTAGAGCCTACGGCTTCGCCTGAACCTACGGCTACGTTAGAGCCTACGGCTTCGCCTGAACCTACGGCTACGTTAGAGCCTACGGCTTCGCCTGAACCTACGACTACGTTAGAGCCTACGGCTTCGCCTGAACCTACGGCTACGTTAGAGCCTACGGCTTCACCCAAGCCTACAGCTACATTAGAACCTACAGCTTCACCGGGGGCGCATAATCCGTCAAATCCGACGCCATCGCCCACTGCGGTGCCTACGGCTGAGCCGACACCTACGGCCTCGCCGGAACCCACGGCTACGTTAGAACCTACGGCTTCACCCACGGTGTCGCCTACGGAAGCACCCACGCCAACAACTTCGCCGGGGGCGCATAATCCGCCAAAGCCGACATCATCGCCCACTGCGGTGCCTACGGCTTCGCCTAAACCAACGGCTACGGTTATGCCCACACCAACGGTAACGCCTACGCCTACGGTTACGCCGACACCTACGGTAACACCTACGCCGAGCAGCACTCCGAATCCGACAAAGGATCCCGGCGGACATAATCCGTCCAACCCGACGGCATCGCCCGCTCCCACGGCGACCGCTCAGCCCGGTTCAACTGTCAGCCCGACCGCATCACCTACCGCAGCGCCGCATTCAACTCCGAATGCAACTGCGTCTCCGACAAGGAGACCAATCTCCGGCGGCGGAAGCGGCGGATTTAAGCCTGCTTCAACACGCAGGCCTTCGGCAACGAGCAGTCCTCTGCCAACGCATAATCCGACAGGTTCAACTCAAGCGCCGACTGCTTCTCCGGCTGCGACTGCGGCACCTAATAGGGCAACGCCTAAACCGACATCTCCGCCAGTGATGGCAGCGCCGACTGCTCCGCCGGTTCAGACGGCGGCGCCGACTACTCCCCCGTTAGTGATTATGCCCACACAGCCGCCAATATTCGTGCCTGCGGGTACGGCGGAATATCCGCCTAACAACGGATGGATACCTCCAAGATGGAAGGAAGGTCCGCCGGAGAACAACACGCCGAGAACGGGAGACAGCAACAAGCCAGCGCTGTGGATTACGCTGTCGATATTGTTTGCGGCAGGCGCGCTTATATCAATATACAAGCTCACGAAAAAAAGAGATTAACATCGCATAGGAGGGTAAAAAAATGAAACGAAAAATAATTTTAAGCACAATCGCCGTTCTATGTGTATCAGCGTGTGTTTTATCACTCGGTCAGGCGATAAAAATCAATTATGAGTATAAGCAGGGCGAAGAGGAATACAGCAAACTGGCGGATATAATGGTATCTCCGTCAGGAAGCGAGTTATACGTATCGGAGAGCGCGAACGGCGCTTCTCCGATAGAGGTAAATTTCGATTTGCTGTCGCAAGTCAACGCAAATGTAGTGGGATGGCTCTATTGCGCGAATACTCCGATAAACTATCCCGTTGTTCAAAGCACCGACAATTCATATTATCTGAATCGGCTTTATGACAATCAGACAAATTCATCGGGCGCGATATTTATGGACGCGTTAAATTCGCCCGATTTGTCGGATGTTAACACGATTTTATACGGACACAATATGAAAAACGGAACTATGTTCGCGTCGCTGCAGAATTATGACGAGCAGTGGTATTACGAGCAGCATCCCGTGATGTATTACCTCACGAAGGACCATAAGTATAAAATAGACGTTTTTGCGAGCTATGAGACGGACGGCGATTCGGACGCGTTTACAATATTCTTTGACTCGGAGCAGACTTACGGAGCGTATCTTCAGAACAGATGGACACAATCGAGAATAGACACGTCATGGCTGCCGATGTCCACGGCGGATAACATAATCACGCTGTCAACATGCTCATACAGCTTTGATAATGCGCGCTATGTTGTACAGGGAAAGGTTACGCAGCTTAACTAAAATCGGACAGGGTACAATAAAGGCATATCGCTTGAATTGCGATATGCCTTTTCTTTACATATGTACGTCACCATTTAGAAGATATTTGAGACGCTGAAAACCGCATACTTTTCCTGCCTTTGCTAAATATAGCATGTGCGGATATCTTTTTGTTCTTCTACTGAAAATTCTCTAAACATAAATTAATGTGTCCTCCAGTCCAAATCAGAGCCATAATGAGTATCTTTAATCTGAATGATAAACAGTGTCTCATCAATGTTTTTATCAACAATATCTGATTTCCCTAATATGCATGATGAGCCATATATTAACTTAGCTTGCGCTTTAGGGATTACCTCGATATTCTGAACATGGTGATTAATAGTCAGATCTGGATATGTGCCCATCTCAAATAAACTTAATTCTTCAACTGACCTTATTTTTGTATGCATATTATTATAATAAGCATATAATTCATTCTCTGGCAGAGATGTCTTTATTTCGATTGTAGCAACAAAATCCAAATGATTTCCCGTTCCATATAAATTACCTACGTTTTTATTATTCCCAATTAATAAAGTATCACGAGGTAATGGGATTGAATATAATTGAGCTGCATATTTATTAAGCAATAGATTATTTCGTACTGAATTACCTATAGGTAATACCACAATAAGAATAATTATGGTAATTATAATTACAAATAACAGTCTCCTCTTTTTCAATATTTATACCTCCATTTAATTAAAGTACTCCCAGAAAAATGATGAATATTGCATAGAACCTTCCCCCCATTGTATCATACTTTTGGGCGCTTGTAAATATTCTTTTGTGGGATTTTATAATAATTCATTCCGCAAAACTTTATAAATACGGCGGTTTTTACTTATCAAAAACCCCGCCGGATGCTAAAGCATCCGGCGGGACTGAAAGAGAGAAGATATTTTACATATGATTTTTATGAAATACGCTGATTAATTATTTAACAATAACAATTTCCTTTACCTCGTCCTTGTAGAGCTTTATAAACACTCTGTTTCCTTCCTCCGCCTCATAGGGCTGTATCTCGCCCGCGTCGGAGACGAGGACGTTGTTTCTTGAAAGCGTTGAGTCTGCATAGTAGATATTCACATCAGCCGGAATATCGTAGTTGACCGCGCCTTCGCCGTTTACCGTTACGTTCATTGAATTCGCAAACTTCTTTGTAACCTTGCCGTAAACCGTCTTGAGGTTTTCTGCGGGTTCGTTTATGCCTTCGGTTTCCTTTGCGCTGATGTCAAAGAGAACTCTCACGCTTACTATTTCGCCGTTTGCGTTTGTCTTGTACTGGATTATATCGCCCTGTTCCAGCGCCTTTTCCGACTCGTCCGCGCCCTTTACAAGCACGCCTTCCTCCTTGGCGAATACCTCTTTTTCCTCTCCGCCGATAAGAGCGGTCAGAATATCTGTGTCGTCACCGTCGGCGTTTGTGCCTTTCATGATATCCTTTACAACCGCTATCGGAGCGTCAGCCGTGGCTGTCATTTCCGAATCCTTCAATACGATTACTCTCGCGGTGTAATTCGCGCTCATATCGTATACTTCCGCGTTGTATTTCTGCTCGTCCTCGAATACGGACTTGTTTGTAACCGAATAATCATTCATGTCGTTCGGAATATTGAATACGATCGTTTCATCGTCTATTCTCACATTGCCGAGTCTTGAAAGCTGCGCCGAATATTCAGCGTTTGTCAGGCTGTAATTCTTTGTGAAGTTTTCATTGTCAACAGCGCCGGTCGCTGTGTTGTCCTTTGCCGCAGTTATTGCGTTAAGCTTGCCGTCCGCGTTTGTCGAATACGTTACGAGCTGCTTTATAACAGCGCCTTCCGGAGCGAATGTCTTTGCCGCTTCCGCAGCCTTTACGCCCGCTTTGCCGTTTACCTTTACCTTTTCGTTGGCTTCAAGCTCCACTCTTTTTCCTTCCTTTGTGAAAAGCTTGAATATCGTCATATCCCTGTTAACGTCGGTGTATGCGTTTGTGAGATACGCGTAACCGTCGCTGAGTTTCATAGACGTGTCAACAGCCGCGATTTTGCCTTCCGCATCAAGATAGAACACGCCTTCCGTGCCTACCGTGATTGGATCGGTGTAGTTAGCGGCTACCTCGTAGCGCTTGCCGTTTATAGCATAGCTCTTGCCGTCTGTGCTTTCAACCTTGCCCTCTACAGGCTCGCTTGTAACGATTATGCTGTATAATTCCTTATCGAGGCTCGCAGCAACTGAAAGAACGTCGTATTCCTTCAAATCCTTTACGCCGATTTCATTCGCGCCCTTTGTCATTCTGTAGCTTACATTTTCGTCAAGCTTTAACGACTCCGCGCCGTACTTATCGGTAATTCTGCCGGACGCGCTGACACTGTCAACAACAATGTTTTCGTAATTCGTAACGAAAACTATATCGTATTTGCCGTCCCTGTTTGTGTCGAGCATAGCGATTTTACCCGCTTTATTTTCAAGATTTAAAAGCTCGTCCGTCATCTCCGCGCTCTTTCCGTTGTAAATGAGCGACGCGTCCTTCGCGATTTCGGCGGTTGATTTTCTCGTGCTGTTCTCTCCCGCAAAATACTCTATCGCCTTGTTTGAGTTTTTCTCGGTGAGCTTTGAGAAATCCTCGGCTGTTATTGTAAGCTCGCTGTTCTTATTCTTAACGGGAGTCGCGAGAATTACTTCGCTTGCGCCGCTTTTATCCTCTTTAACGTAATACTCCACGTAATAGCCGAGCAAATTGTTCATATTATACGCCGTGTCGTAAACCTCGCCGTCGATACGTATCTGGTTTTTGCCCAAACCCGAATCGCCGCTGACAGCCGTGTTCTGTATAGCCTCGACCTGACCGTACGCCTTTGTTACGTTAAGCTTTTCGCCCATAAGGGTTTTATCCGTTTTCTCGTATCTCGCGTTAGCGCCGTAGCCCGTCTGCTCCATCAAATCAGCTTCAAGAGCGTTAGCCGTCAGGAACGCGACGTTGCCTCTTGAAATCGGCTCTTCCACGCCGCATTCAACATTGTCGCTGAAACCGTTTGATGAACCGACGCTCATATATCCGTTCGGATAGCTGTTCTCGGGCACCATAACGTCATAGCCCGTAGCGCGCACCATGATTGCCATAGCCTCGGCGTAAGAAATAGGATCGTTCGGTCTGAAATTACCGTCGCCGTCGCCCACTACAATACCCTGGGCGTTTGCAACATTTATATAGCCGTTCGCCCAGTGTTCGGCGCTCACATCGTCGAAACGCTTCTGACTCTGCGCGCTCTTTGCCGCGTTTTCAAGTCCCATAGCGTGAACCGCCATCTTTGCTACTTCCGAGCGGATTATGGTATCGTCCGGTCTGAAATTGCCGTTATCGTCGCCTACCATGATTTTCAGCGCCGCAAGAAGCTGAACCGGCTCTTCGAAGCGAGTGCCCTGAATCTCGTCCGACATTGCGGCAAATCCCGGCAAGCTCGTAAGGAGCATACCCGATGCAACAACGCCGCTAAGAATCTTTTTCTTTAAATTTTTCATTAAAAAATCCTCCTCTTAGGGGTAACCCCCGATATATAGCCTATGTGGTTTTATGTCAACTGTTTTATGTTAACCACAAGTCATACTATACACGCTTCAAATGATTTTTTCAATGCAAAATTCTTGGGATTTTTGTAAAAAAAATAAACAAAATCCACAGGAGCGGTCTTTGAATGATTTCTGCGGATAAATAAAACCGGGCGGTCAATGACCGCCCATACAAATTTTTAATTATGAATTGCGCTCCGGTTATTCTTCCGGCTCGTCCTCGTCAAGGATGATGTCTCCGGCTCGGAGCATTTCTATCATGTCGAGAACCGTATATTTTCCCTCGTCGTCTTTGATTGAAAACGGAACAAGTATATCGTCCTCGCCCATGCCGAGAGTTTCCCATATAAGCGCCATGTTCGGCTCTATTTCGCTTTTTTTGAGCTTGTCAAACTTGGTCGCGATAACAATCAGCCTGTCTCCGTAGTGACGGATCCATTCAGCCATCTGCACGTCGTCCTTGCTGGGCTTGTGGCGGCTGTCGACAAGCAGGAACGTTTGGACGAGGTTTTCCCTGTGCTCGAGATAATCGTCCATCATACTTCCCCACTGCTCGATTTCCGCCTTTGAGCGTTTCGCATAGCCGTAGCCGGGGAGGTCTACGAGGTATATCGTTTTGTCGATATCGTAAAAATTTATCGTAACCGTTTTTCCAGGAGTTCCCGAAACTCTCGCGAGCGATTTTCTGTTCAGAAGCTTATTTATAAGCGACGACTTGCCCACGTTCGAGCGTCCCGCGAACGCGAATTCCATGCGTCCGTCGGTGGGATACTGCTTCGGGCTTACCGCCGAAATCAGCAACTCAGCGTTATGTATATTCATATATTTTCTCCTTATCTTTTTATCTTGATTTATCTTAATGCGTTTTCGAGCACCGTGTCCATGCTGCTCACAGGGATAAACTCCATATTCTCGCGTATTTCGCGCGGAATATCGTCTATGTCGGGCTTGTTTTCCTCCGGAATTATAACCGTTTTTATTCCCGCGCGGTATGCCGCCATCGACTTTTCCTTAAGTCCGCCTATCGGCAGAACTCTGCCTCTGAGCGTTATCTCGCCCGTCATGGCTATGTCGTTCTTTACGGGACGCTCCGTGAACGCCGACGCAAGCGCCGTCGCCATGGTTATTCCAGCCGACGGTCCGTCCTTCGGCACAGCGCCCTCGGGGACATGAATATGTATGTCGCTGTGCTCATAGAAATCGGAGTCGATTTTAAGCTCGTCCGAGTGCGAGCGGATGTAGCTCAGAGCCGCAGCGGCGCTCTCCTGCATAACGTCGCCGAGCTGACCGGTCAGCTTCAGCTTGCCCGTGCCCTTCATCACGTTTACCTCTATCGAAAGCGTCTCGCCGCCGACCGACGTCCACGCGAGTCCGCGCGCTATGCCTACCTGGTCGGTCTCGTTCATCTTTTCGAAATGATAACGCCGTTTGCCGAGGTAGCTTTCTATATTCTTATCCGTGATCCTGACGGATTTTTTATCGCTCTCGATAAGCTTTTTAGCCGCCTTGCGGCACAGAGCCTCAAGCTGCTGTTCAAGCTTTCTTACTCCCGCCTCGCGCGTGTAGTAGTCGATTATTTCCTGTATCGCCGATTCGGTTATAACGACCTGCTTCGCCGTCATGCCGTTTTTGTCGAGCGCTTTTTTCATCAGATACTTTTTCGCGATCTGCATCTTTTCCGCGCCCGTGTAGCCGGACAGCTCGATTATTTCCATTCTGTCGAGCAGCGGTCTTGAAATAGTATCGAGCGTGTTCGCGGTCGTAACGAAAATCACCTGCGACAAATCGAACGGCACCTCGAGATAATGGTCGCGGAACGCGCCGTTCTGCTCATAGTCGAGCACCTCTAAAAGAGCCGCCGACGGGTCGCCCTTGTAATCCACGCCCATCTTGTCTATCTCGTCGAGCAGCATAAGAGGATTTTTCGTTTTTACCTCCTTCATCGCCGCCATAATTCTGCCTTCCATCGCGCCTATGTACGTCTTTCTGTGACCGCGTATGTCGGCTTCGTCGTGTATTCCTCCGAGCGACACGCGCACATACTTTCTGCCGAGCGCCCTCGCGATCGACTTAGCCACCGATGTTTTACCCACTCCCGGCGGTCCTACAAGACACAGTATCGCGCTGCTCTTTCCCTTGGTCATCGCGCGTACCGCAAGGTATTCCAACACGCGCTCCTTCACCTTTTCGAGCCCGTAATGATCCTCCTCGAGGATTTTTTTCGCCTCTTTTATTTCGAACGTTTCCTTTGTTACCTTGTTCCACGGCATATCGAGAACCGTGTCGAGATACGTCCTCACGACGGCGCTCTCCGCCTGCGACGGCGGCAGCGACTCGAAACGGTCCACTTCCTTGAGAAGCTTTTCCTTTATTTCCTTTTTCGCCTTTAGCTTATTTATCTTTTCCTCATACTCAGCGGCTTCCTCGGCTGCGCCGTCGCCAAGCTCCTCCTGAATTACGCGGAGCTGCTCGCGCATATAGTATTCGCGCTGGTTCTTGTCCATGCGCTCCTTGACCTTCTGCGCGATTTGCCTCTCTATCTGCACCACCTGCATATGGTTGTTGAGCGCGACTATTAAGTCCTCTATCCGCTTATACACGTCGAACTCCGCGAGAAGCGCCTGCTTTACCTCGATTTTCAAATCCACTCCGCCAGCGATGCTGTCGCAAAGCCTGTCGGGGGAGTCCATGGTCAGTATACGCATAAAGTCCTCGGCGGTAAGACGCGGATTTAACGCGAAATATTCCTCGTACGTCTTTTTAAGCCGCGACATATACGCGTCTTTAAGCGGCGAATCGGGGCTGTAATATTCGTCAAATTCCTCCACTATTCCGTTTATATACGGCTTCACCGACAATACCTCGCGTATCGAGCCGCGCTTTAATCCGTCCACGACTACGCGCGTAACGCCGCCGGGCATACGCATTATCTGCTTCACCTGCGCGATTGTGCCGACCTCGTACAAATCGCTCATTGTCGGGTGCTCCACCTCGCTGCGCCTTTGCGTAACGAGGAAAACACGCGTTTTATTTTCGGCAGCCGCTTCGAGCGCCTTGACCGAAACATCGCGCCCCGCGTCAAAATTCAGCGTCATATACGGGAACACGACAAGTCCGCGCATCGGTATAATCGGTATGCAGCTTATATTATTCTCCAAAATTATTCACTCCCATAAAATAAGTCATCATATATTATATACTCAATCGGAGAATTTTTCAACTGTTTTTTCCCGGCGCATTTGTAAAACTTTTGTTAACGCGGCTTCATGAACGACACGCTTACGATCTGACCGTTGTCCGAAAAATCGCTGCGCCTGTTGTACCGCCCCGATTTTATCACCCACTGCGCGTCCTCGACCGCCGCGCTTTCACGCCCTTCAAGGCTTACGATATTTGTCAATGTCTGCAAAATTTTCACCGCGTCGCGCCCGTTTTGCGCGTACTCCGAAACAAGGCGCGCGACTCCGTCGTCGAGCGTTATCCCGAAACGGCGGCGCGCGTTTTCGATTATCGCGAGTATGTTTTCTCTCGTGAGCGAGTTGAAATAAATTTCCACGCACCTCGATCGAACAGCCGGAGGTATCTCGTCGGGGCGGCGCGTGGTAGCCCCGATAAGGCGGAAATCGGCGGGGAGTCCGTTTTGGAAAATGTCGTGGATATATGTGGGTATGCTCTTATTCGACGAGCTGTAATACGCGCTTTCAAGCATCACCTTTCTGTCCTCGAGCACCTTTAAAAGCTTGTTTATCTGCACGCTTTGAAGCTCTCCTATCTCGTCAATAAACAGCACTCCCCCGTGCGCCTTGGACACCGCGCCGGGTTTTGGCTGCGGAACTCCCTTGGAACCGTACTCTCCCGCGCCCTGATATATGGGATCGTGAACCGAGCCTATAAGCGGGTCGGCTATGCTTCTCTCATCATAGCGCATAGTTGTCGCGTCTGCCTCGACGAACGGCGCGTCCCTCTTAAACGGCGTGCCGGCGCTCTCCTTAGCCGCCTCGAGAGCGAGCCTTGCCGCCGCCGTTTTGCCTACCCCGGGCGGTCCGTAGATTATGATATGCTGCGGATTTTTCCCGCAAAGCGCTGCCTTCAGGGCGCGTATCCCGTCCTCCTGCCCTACTATCTCGCTCATATCGGACGGGCGCGCGCGTTCGGTCAGAGGCTCCGTAAGCGAGATATGCCGCATCCGATTGACAGTCTCCGCCTCGCGTTTGGCATCGTCGCTCATTCCGGATGATTCCCTGCGCGTGCCGATTAATTGGTTAAGAAAATATATTCCGATTACGACAGTAAAGAAAAACTGCGTTATTGCCATAAAATTATTCATATATGTCATCTCCCGGAATTAGTTTTGTCTGTTTTTTTGCGTATTATTCCAAATATGAAAATATGCACTAAATCCGCCATGCAAATGAGTAGAATTTTGTTGACAATCACATTTTTTTCTTATATAATTATAATATTAAAATAAATTAACAGAAAGGATGATACTATGAACAAAAAATTAATCGCGGCTGTGTCCGCCATAGCTATCGCGGCTTCATGCGTTCCGGCGTACGCGAAGTATGAGCAGTACACGGGCGCTGAGGCTGACGGCATGACGCTCGGTCATTACACGGACGAGTTCAAAGCCGAGGACAGAGCGCAGACGGAGCAGCTCTATCAGAACCGTCCGAAGAATGAGAGACGCTTCGAATATCTCACGCGCGGGCTTGTCGCGGTTCCCGGCGACGGCGGCACTCTCGTAAGCTGGCGTTTCCTTGGCACGGACTCGAACAGCCTTTGCTACAACCTTTACAGGAACGGCGAAAAGCTCAATAACGAGCCTTTAAACGCGTCGAGCTTCTTTGACTTGGGCGCTCCGGCGGGCGCGAAGTATGAGCTGCGCGAGGTCGTTGACGGAGCGGAAAACGGCACAAAGACGGAAGCGACAGCATGGGATAAGAATTACATATCCTTTAAGGTTCAGGAGCGCGAGGGCTACAATATCGACGACGGCTCTGTTGCCGATCTTGACGGAGACGGCGAATTTGAAATCCTTCTCCGCCGCATCCCGAGCATGGATACAACGAAGGCGCGTCCCGATTTCCCGCTTATCGAAGCGTACGACACTGACGGCACGCATATGTGGACAATCGACATAGGTCCCAACGAAATAAATGAGCATGACATAAACATCATGGCTTACGATTTCAACGGCGACGGTAAGTCCGAGGTTGTCATGCGTTCATTTGAAGGCACGATCGACGGCGCGGGAAATCAAATCGGCGACGTTAACGGAGACGGAAAAACAGATTATTCAAAGGACGTAAACAATCTCGCTATTTTCCAGGACAGACAGTACGTTGTTTCAACGCCGGAGTTCCTGTCGATATATGACGGAGCTACCGGCGCGGAGCTTGACAGAACCGACCTGCTGCCCGTAAAGGAGCCTCTTTCGGAGTGGTCGTACAACTATACCGATACAGGCAGACTTACGAAGCGCGCGAGCCACTATCTGTTCGGTCTCGCATACCTCGACGGGGTCACGCCGAGCGTTGTTATGGTGCGCGGAGCTTGGGATAACGTGCGCGCGGCGGCATGGCACATCGACGAGAACGGCAAATTCACGGTCGATTGGCAGTGCCTCACACCCAACAAAGCTGACGACAACAGCATTTGGGGCGCTTGGAACCACAACATGGCGGTAGCCGACGTTGACTTTGACGGCAAGGATGAAATTTTATCCGGTCCCGCCGCTATCGACAACGACGGAACTCAGATGTACGCGACAAAGGCGTACGACAACGACGGCAAAGCGCAGAAGCTTCTTCACGGAGACGCGTTCGACGTTGCGAAGATGGATCCCGACTTCAACGGCTATCTCGTTTGGGCGTGTCATGAGAACCATCCTCTGATGGCGAATACCGACCTGCATGACGCGCGTACCGGTCAGGTAACATGGGGCTACGGCAAGAACAAGGATACGGGCAGAAGCCGCTCCGGCGATATTGATCCGACCTACAGAGGCCATGAGGTATGGTCTTCGACAGCTCAGAACCCGTCCACGTTCAATGACGAGAGAATAACGGACAGTGTATGGAATGAAATAGATTTCAGAAATTCCGACGGAACAACGGCGACGACAAACTGCCTCCCCGTCAACTTCAAAATTTACTGGGACGGCGATTTGCTCAGCGAATTCCTCGACGACATTACCGTTTCAAAATGGAACTGGGAGGATAAGACGGTCGATATTCTCATGACGGCGGACGGCGCCGCTTCGAACAGCGGCACAAAGGCTGTTCCGTGCGCTGCGGCGGATATTTTCGGCGACTGGCGCGACGAGATAATCTTTAAAACTAAGGATGAAAAGGAAATAAGAATTTATTCGACGGCTATTCCGACGTCTTATAAAATTCCGACGCTTATGCATGATTCATACTACAGAGCGTCCATCGCGATGCAGAACAACCACTACAACCAGCCCGCGAACGTAAGCTATTATCTCGGCGCGGAAACGACCAAGGTCCCGGTATTTGAAGGCTACGTTATGAAGGATGGTCAGAAGCTTACAAATCCCGATTTAACAGGCGCGCATCAGACATATTCAATAGGCGCAACTCAGCCGGGCACGTTCAGCATGAAGCTCTTAATAGACAGTCCGAACGCCATCGTCGGTAACAATATAGTTAAAATCGATCCCGAGGATGACAAGGTTGTTCCTATGATAGTCGACAGCAGAACGCTTGTTCCCGTCCGGTTCATAGCCGAAAAGCTCGGCATGAGTGTAAACTGGAACGGCGAGACGCGCGAGGTAAGCTTCTCCGGCAACGGCTACAACGTAAATATGACGCTCGACAAGGCGGAATACACCGTTAATGACAAGCCGTATACGCTCGACGTTCCCGCAAGCTCCATAAACGACAGAACGATGATTCCGCTGCGCGCTATGGCTGAAGCTGTGGGAATGCAGGTTGAATGGGACGGCGAAAGAAAGCTTATCTATCTCGGCAAGCATGCGTTCTACGACAAGAGCGAATCGGACAGATATGTTGAGGGTATGAAAACCGGAACTATTCCCGCTCCCGCGGCTACTCCCACTCCGGAACCTACGGAGGATCCGATGTCGAAATACGAACATACCGATTATACCGATGACTCGGGCAACAATTGGGACCTTTATATTAATGAGGACTTCCAAAGCTACGATCTTGGCGATTCCGCAGGCTGGGTAGGTACAAAGCCCGCGCCTTTGGATGCTATGAAGGTTACGTCAAGCGGCGGAAGCAAGGTTATGGCGATATCCGGCGCATCAAAGGGTAACCGTAACGCTCTGTACACCGGACCGTTCGCCATGGGCGGCAAGGTGCTTATCGAGTTTGACTGGAAACCGGGCACATGCACCGGCGGCACATCATACGGCGAAATCCGTTTGGCGGACGGCAACGGCAAGGTATTCTTCTCATCAAGAACAAACGGAACTGATCCGCTGCAATATTCATACGGCGGCTCAATTTCAAACGGCGGTCTTGAAACCGCGCCGTGGACGAACATAGACTCAAGCTTCAGTGCGAGAGACAAGATGTATCATTTCGCGGTTATTGCGGATTTTGACAGCAAGACGCTTAACGCTACCGTTTCACTCGGCACAAAGAAAGCCGAAATTAAAGACGTTCCTATTGAAATTGCGACAGGCTTCCAGTCGATTGAGGTTCTCGCCGTAAGGCAGGAAAAGAATTTTGACTGGTCTACCGAGGTCGACAACATCAAGGCGGGCATTGCAAAGAACTAATACGCGAATAAAATATCCGCTATATACGCTTTTTCTGTCAATCTGCATAATATTTTTAAAATAAAAAAAGTTGTAATCTTGCAACTTGCATATTGACAAAAATTGATTAAGTGAATATAATTATATATAGAAAATTTAAAATTTTGTGCGATAAGACAAGGGTGTTTTATATTGATGGAGATATAAAACACCCTTTTTCAAAGCATAAGATTTAGCGTGAGCTAACATATCAAGGAGGTAATAACAATGAGTAATGTTGCGGAACTTTTCGGATCAAAGGTGTTTAACCTTGCGACGATGAAGGCGCGTCTGCCGAAGGAAACGTATAAGTCGCTTTTAAAGACTATCAATGACGGCACGCCGCTTGATCCGGATATTGCGGATGTTGTCGCAAACGCGATGAAGGACTGGGCTATCGAGAACGGCTGTACACACTATACACACTGGTTCCAGCCGATGACGGGCGTGACGGCTGAAAAGCACGACGCTTTTATTCAGCCCACGGACGACGGTAACGTTATATTGGAGTTTTCCGGCAAGAATCTCGTTATGGGCGAGCCGGACGCGTCAAGCTTCCCTTCGGGCGGTTTGAGAGCCACATTCGAGGCGAGAGGCTACACGGCGTGGGATCCGACTTCGTTCGCGTTTATTAAGGATAATTCGCTCTGCATCCCGACGTCATTCCTTTCATATACGGGCGAGGTGCTCGATAAGAAAACGCCGCTTCTGCGCTCTATGGAGGCTATCAGCAAGGAAGCAAAGAGAGTGTTGAAGTTCTTTGGCAAGGAGCCGTCGAAGGTTGTTTCGTACGTTGGTCCGGAGCAGGAATATTTCTTGATAAGCAAGGAATTAAGAGCTAAGAGAAAGGACCTTGTTCTCACGGGCAGAACGCTGTTCGGAGCTATGCCGGCAAAGGGACAGGAGCTTGACGATCACTATTTCGGTCAGATTAAAGAAAAAATCTCCGGCTTTATGAAGGAGGTTGACGAGGAGCTTTGGAAGCTCGGCGTTTTCAATAAAACAAAGCACAACGAGGTTGCTCCGGCGCAGCACGAGGTTGCTCCGATTTACTCGACAACCAATATCGCGACCGACCACAACCAGCTTACAATGGAAATTTTGAAGAAGGTTGCAGGTCATCACGGACTTTCATGCCTGCTCAACGAAAAGCCGTTTGAAGGTATCAATGGTTCGGGTAAGCATAACAACTGGTCGATCGGCACAAACGACGGCGAAAACCTGTTAAGCCCGGGCAAGCACCCGAGTGAGAACACGCAGTTCCTCGTATTCTTAGCGGCTGTTATCAAGGCTGTTGACGAATATGCCGAGATCCTCCGTCTGTCAGTCGCTACGGCGGGCAATGACCACAGATTAGGCGCAAACGAAGCACCTCCGGCTGTAGTTTCAATCTATTTGGGCGACCAGCTCACAGAGGTTATTGAAAGCCTGAAGGCGGGACATGATTCAAGCGAAAAGAAGGGCGGCGTTCTCGAAACGGGCGTTGACTCGCTGCCGATACTCTACAAAGACACGACCGACAGAAACAGAACATCGCCGTTCGCGTTCACCGGAAACCGCTTCGAGTTCAGAATGCCCGGTTCGTCACAGTCAATAGCGGGTATCAATATCGTTATAAACACAATCGTCGCGGAGTCTCTTTCGCAGATCGCCGACGAGCTTGAAAAGGCTGACGATCCGATGACGGCGGCGAAGGAAATCGCGATCGATATATTCAAAAAGCATGACAGAATAATCTTCAACGGCAACGGCTACAGCGACGAATGGATCGAAGAAGCCGCGAGAAGAGGCTTGCCTAACTTAAAGACAACCGTTGACGCTCTCCCCTACTTCAAGTCGGAGAAATCGCTCAAGCTCTTTGAGAAGCACGGCGTATTCACGCGCGTTGAAACTGAAACAAGAACGGACATCATGCTTGAGGATTACTCAAAGGCGTTACATATCGAAATGCTCACAATGCTGCAGATGGCAAAGCAGGAAATCCTTCCGGCTTGCGTGAAGTACACGAATTCTATCGTCAAGGGAATCAAGGATAAGGAATCAATCGGCATCAGCGCTCCGAATGAAAAGGCTAAGGCACAGATGCTCACAAGCTACACCGAGGATTTGATTGCTAAGATTGATAATCTTGAAAAAATCAGCAATAATGTTCCCGAAAGCGAGGACGTTTTGGAAGTTGCTACATACTATAAGGACGAAGTAATTGCCGCGATGACCGAGCTTCGCGCGGCGGCGGATTTACTTGAGACTGTAGTTGCGAAGGAATACTGGCCGTTCCCGACATACACGGATTTGCTTTACAGCATATAAGGCAAAGCGCATCTCTTTAAAAAAGTCACATAAAAAAAACAAGGATCTCAATTCCGAGGTCCTTGTTTTTCATGTTTTGGTATAATAAAAGATTTTAATACCTTTTTCTGAAACTCTATCTGTTCCGCGATTTTATCGCCCTGTCGATATTTCTCTGCGCGTCGCGCTTTGCCATATCGTCGCGCTTGTCGTAGAGCTTTTTACCCTTCGCCAGAGCCAGTGACACCTTCACGAGCGAGCCTTTGAGATACACAGACAGAGGTATGAGCGAATAGCCCTGCTGCTGCAAGGCTCCCGCGAGCTTTCGGATTTCCTTTTTGTGGAGCAAAAGCCGCCGTTCTCTGAGGGGATCGCGGTTAAAAATATTTCCCTTTTCAAACGGGCTTATGTTCATCTGTTTTACGTAAACCTCGCCGCCCGTGATCGAGGCGTACGCGTCGGTAAGATTCACCTTGCTCTGTCTCACGGATTTAACCTCCGTGCCGCAGAGCTCGATACCCGCTTCGAGCGTTTCTTCTATGAAGTAATCATGGCGCGCCTTTTTATTCTGCGCGAGAATCTTTATATTTTCCTTTTCCGCCATCGCGGTTATCTCTCCTTTACTGTACAATTCTTGCCGCAATCCGCCCTTTTCATACGTCAGCGCGAGCGCCTTTTCCGTCTCGCCTCGTAACGCTTCTGCCCTTCAAGATACAGCTTTCTCCAGTACGGATCATCCTCTGCAACCACAGGAGGCACCTCCGACGGATTGCCGTCTTCATCGAGCGAAACCATAGTGAAAAACGCGGTAAGCGCGATCTGTTTGCCGCCGCTTCTGAGGTTTTCCGACTCCACGGTCACAAAAACCTCCATCGACGAAAAGCCCGCGTAGATAACATTGGCGCAGCAGGTGACAAGGTCGCCCACAAGCACTGGCTGTTTAAAGTTTATTTCCTCCACCCTCGCCGTCACAACGTTTGTGTGCGCGTGCTTCTGCGACGCCACTCCGGCGGTGGAGTCCATCATTTTCATTATCTCGCCGCCGTGCACGTTGCCCGCCGGATTAGCCTGATACGGCAAAACCAGCTCAGCGAGGACGGCTGACGATTCGGTTGGTGATTTGGGTTTCATATTGTTCTCCTTAATTTGAAAATGTTCCGAAGTCTATTTCAAATCCATCATAAATATTTACGCCGATTTTATCCGAGAAAGAATATTCGTCTACCGTTTCCTTCTCAAAACCGTATACCGTTACTCTCTCTTTTGCGGGGTCAACGATCCAGTATTCACGGACTCCGGCGTTTTTGTATTGCATAAGCTTGATAAGATAGTCAACGCGTCTGCTCGCCGGAGACACTACCTCTATAATCCAATCAGGAGCGCCGCTGCACCCGCGCTCATCGAGCTTCGATTCATCGCATATGACGCTTATATCAGGCTCGACATACGTATATTCGTCACTGTTCAAGCGCACGGCGAACGGAGCAGCATACACCTTGCACCCGCCGTTATTGCTTTTTATATAGTCGGCGATCCGATAATACAGTTCTCCGGTAAGCTCCTGATGACGGCGGCTCGGCGGAGCCATATTATATATTCTGCCCTCGATAAGCTCGGCGCGTTCTCCGTCCGGAAGATTTTCGATATATTCCGTTGTAAGCATATCCTCCTGCCGTAAAGCGTTCATCGTATTCACTCCTTATATTCGGTATATTATCAGTATAACATAACTGCAAGGCGGCATCGTCGCCGCAGCGTTATGTTTCAATGTTCTCTCAGGCGTCAAAATCTTTGATTTTGGTAACGCCGTGAGGTTATTATATCATATTTACGATTTATATACAAGCAAAATATTTTATTTTACTATTGTTATCCCGCATTTTTTAAAAACATAAAGTATTTTATATAAAAATACAAAATTTACTTGCAAAATTGCCCGAAATGTATTAGAATTAATATATATAGTATTATCACATAAGGAGGACATACAATGAGTAATATCACTTTTGACTATTCAAAGGCTCTGCCGTTTGTGGGACAGCACGAGATTGATAATCTCGCGCCGTTTGTCGCGTCAGCGCATGAAACGCTCCACAACAAGACCGGCGCGGGCAATGACTACCTCGGCTGGGTGGAACTTCCCACTAACTATGACAAGGAGGAATTCGCGCGGATCAAGAAGGCGGCGGAGAAGATCCGCTCCGATTCGGACGCGCTTATCGTTATCGGCATAGGCGGCTCGTATCTCGGCGCGAGAGCGGCTGTCGAGATGCTCCAGCACTCGTTCTATAACGCGCTCGATGCGGATAAGAGAAAAGGTCCGGCGGTATTTTTTGCGGGCAATAACATAAGCTCCACGTACATGAGCGACCTACTTGAAACGATTGAGGGCAAGGACATTTCCGTAAACGTTATCTCAAAGTCCGGCACTACCACCGAGCCGGCTATTGCATTTAGAATTTTCAAGGATCTGCTTGAAAAGAAATACGGCAAGGAGGAAGCCGCGAAGAGAATTTACGCGACTACCGACAAGGCGCGCGGAGCGCTCAAAACTCTCGCGGACGCGGAGGGCTACGAAACATTCGTCGTTCCCGACGACGTTGGCGGACGCTATTCCGTTCTTACCGCTGTCGGTCTTCTCCCGATCGCGGCTGCCGGAATCGACATCGACGCTATGATGAAGGGCGCGAAGGAAGCTCAGGATGAGTACAGCAACCCGAATTTATCCGAAAATCAGTGCTATCAGTACGCGGCTGTAAGAAACGCCCTTGCGAGAAAGGGCAAGACGGTTGAAATGGTGGTAAACTACGAGCCGGCGCTCCACTACTTCGGCGAATGGTGGAAGCAGCTCTACGGAGAGAGCGAGGGCAAAGACAACAAAGGCATTTTCCCTGCGGCTGCCGATTTCTCGTCGGACCTTCATTCAATGGGACAGTACATTCAACAGGGACAAAGAATTTTATTCGAGACGGCTCTGCTCGTTGAAAATCCGCGCAAGGACAAGACGATAGAATCGTCCGAGGAAAATATCGACGGCTTGAACTTCTTAGCCGGCAGAACTATAGATTATGTAAACCAAAAAGCGTCGCAGGGCACGGCTCTGGCTCACACCGACGGCGGAGTGCCCAATCTCGCGGTAAAAATCCCCGCGCTCGACGCGTACAACTTCGGCAAGCTCGTATACTTCTTCGAGAAGGCGTGCGGCATTTCGGGCTATCTCTTGGGCGTTAACCCGTTCGACCAGCCCGGCGTTGAGGCGTACAAGAAGAACATGTTCGCGCTTCTCGGCAAGCCGGGCTACGAGGACCAAAAAGCCGCTCTCGAAGCGAGACTCGCTGAATAACCCGTAGGGGCGAACCGTGTTCGCCCGCAATCCGCGAAATAACCTGTAGGGGCGGTCATCGGCCGCTCGCAACCGACGGAATAAATTCAGGTAATCAAAGGGATTTGCAATCCCGTAAAATAAATAATTTAAAGGAGGAAGTTACTATGGTAGAACTTCTTATAGGCAAAAAAGGCACAGGCAAAACAAAGCAGCTCATCGACCACGTAAACAACGCGGTCAAGGTTGCGAAGGGCAACGTTGTTTTCATCAGCAACGACACGGGAAGAAATATGTACGACGTCAGCTCAAAGGCGAGAATGGCTGACACGACTGATTTTGATATTGAAAGCTACAACGAGCTTTTCGGTTTCATCTGCGGTATTGTAAGCCGCGACTTCGACATCACGAACGTATTTATCGACGGTATATTTAAGATTGTCGGCACGGATTCGCTCGAAGGCTTCGAGGAATTTTCAACAAGACTCGAAAAGATGAGCAGACAGTTCAACATCGCGTTCGTCATTTCGATGAGCATTGACGCGGAAACAGCTCCCGACTATATAAAGGCGCTGGCGCAGTAAATTAATCAGGCAAAGGAACATTGGAGGTTTTAACATATGAATTATCAGAGTACGAGGAATAAAAGCATATCGGTAAGCTCGGCGGAGGCGATAAAGACAGGGCTTAGCGCGGAGGGCGGATTGTTCGTGCCGGAAAGCTTTCCTTCCGTAAGTCTCGACGATATAGAAAGTCTCGCGCAGAAATCGTACGGCGAGCGCGCGTACTTTGTATTGAGCAAGTTTCTGACGGATTTTACGGACGAGGAGCTTTGGCAGTGCATAAACGGCGCGTACACGAAGGAAAAATTCGGAACGAACGCTATCGCGCCGATATATAAGCTGAATTCCTCGGCATATTTTCTCGAGCTGTGGCACGGTCCGACATGCGCGTTTAAGGATATGGCTTTGCAGATCCTTCCGCATTTTCTCACCGTGTCGATGAAAAAAACGAATGAGGACAAGGAAATAGTAATACTCGTCGCGACCTCGGGCGATACCGGAAAGGCGGCTCTCGAGGGTTTTAAGGACGTAGCGGGAACGCGTATCATCGTGTTCTATCCCGACAACGGCGTGAGCGAGATACAGAAGCTTCAAATGGTAACGCAGGAGGGCGACAACGTGAGCGTCGCGGCGGTAAAGGGAAATTTTGACGACGCGCAGAACGGCGTTAAGAAGATTTTCACGGACGAAGCCTACAAGTCGCTTTTGGCGAGAAACAAGTTTAAGCTCTCGAGCGCGAACTCCATAAACTGGGGCAGGCTCGTTCCACAGATCGTGTACTATTTCTCGGCGTACGCGGACCTTGTCAAAAACGGTGAAATAGCTGTCGGCGACACGATTAATGTGGTTGTTCCGACCGGCAATTTCGGTAACATACTGGCGTCCTATTACGCGAAGAAAATGGGACTTCCGATTGCGAAATTCATATGCGCCTCGAACGAGAACAATGTTCTGACGGACTTCATAAAAACTGGAGTTTACGATAAAAACAGAGAATTCCACACGACGATTTCCCCGTCGATGGACATTCTGATTTCGTCAAATCTCGAAAGATTCCTGTTCGACCTTACAGGCGGCAATGACAATATCGTTTCCGAATGGATGGCGGCTCTTTCGAGTGAGGGCAAATATACGGTGTCGGACGAGGTGAAGGAAAAGCTTCAGTCGATGTTTTGGGGCGGCTGCTCGGACGACGCGGAAACCATGGCGGCGATCAAAAAGTGCGCGGAGGAATACGATTACGTAATCGACACGCACACAGCTGTGGCAAAATCGGTATACGATAAATATGTTGCCGAAACCGGCGACACGACAAAGACGGTTATCGCGTCAACAGCAAGCCCGTTCAAGTTCAATCAGAGCGTGCTTATAGCTCTCGGCGACCACAGCGCGGTTGTCGGCAAAAACGAGTTTGAGCTGCTTGACGAGCTTGCGAAAAGGAGCGGCATGGACGTTCCGAAATCGCTCGGCGAGCTTAAGAACAAGCAGAAGATATTCAACCTCGTATGCAGCAAAGACGAGATGCAGAATATCGTAAGCGATTTCCTTATGATAGAATAATTGTGCGTGCGCGTCCGCACGCACCAAATGAAAACTGCGTTTTCATTTGATCGCGGAATTGAGTAATTAAAAAAGTTCCCGAGGAAACTTTTTTAATCCTGATTTATCCGACGCGCATGTCGTCGGATAACAATACGGAACGTCAAAATGACGTTCCGTAAAAAACCGTGTAAACATGGGGCGAACGACGTTCGCCCCTATATTATATTAGGAGGATTACAATGCGTTCAACATCTGACATAAAAGCCGGACTGAAAAACGGCGAATATGACGAAAAGCTTATGTATCTCTATTCCTGCGGCGGCGATAAAACCGGCTATTACGCGGACAGATACATAGACGTTATAAACGAATTTGAAAAAACCTACGGCGCGGCGGACGAGCTGGCTCTGTTCAGCGCGCCCGGCAGAACCGAAATAGGCGGCAACCACACCGACCACCAGCACGGCTGCGTGCTCGCCGGAAGCGTCAATCTCGACGTAATCGCGGCGGCGCGCCCGAACGGCACAAACACGATAAGGGTGCGGTCGAGAAACTATAAAATGGACATAATCGAGCTTGACGACCTCGGCATACACGAGGAACAATTCGACAAGGCGATCGCTCTTATACGCGGCGTTGTGAAGCGGTTCGTGGATTTGGGCTATCCCGTAAAGGGCTTTGACGCGTACACTATTTCAAACGTTTTAAAAGGCTCGGGGCTTTCGTCCTCGGCGGCGTTCGAGGTGCTTATCGGCACGATTATAAACGGTCTTTTCTGCAATAACGAGGTTTCGCCGGTTGAGATCGCGAAGTTCGGTCAGTACGCGGAAAACGTGTATTTCGCGAAGCCGTCGGGACTTATGGACCAAATGGCGTCGTCGGTGGGCTCGGTCGTCGCGATTGACTTCGAGAGTACGGAAAATCCGAAAATCGAGAAGGTGGAGCTTGACCTGCAAAAACAGGGTTACGCTCTTTGCATAATAGATTCCGGTGCGGACCACGCGGATCTGACCGACGAGTACGCGACGATTCCGGCTGATATGAAAGCCGTCGCGGCGTATTTCGGCAAGGAATATCTGCGTCAGGTGGATGAGGCTGATTTCACGGCAAATATAAAAAATATCCGCGAAAGTCTCAAAAACGACCGCGCGGTGCTTCGCGCGTTCCACTTCTTCCGCGACAACAAAGCCGCGCAGAACGAGGTAAAAGCGCTCAGGAACAATGATTTTAACGAGTTTCTCCGTCTTAACAGGGAATCGGGACGCTCGTCGTATATGTATCTGCAAAACGTTTACGCGAGCAGTATGCCGAAGGCGCAGGCTGTATCGGTTACGCTTGCAATGTGCGACGAAATACTCGGCAGCCGCGGCTCGTACCGCGTCCACGGCGGCGGCTTCGCCGGAACGGTACAGGCATTTGTGCCGCTCGATATGCTGGATGAGTTTAAAACGAGGATAGAAGCCGTATTGGGCGAGGGAATGTGCCACGTTTTATCAGTCCGTCCTGTCGGCGGGTATGAATTGATTGGGTAATTTAATAAAGGGGGGGGACGGCATTTGCCGTCCCCCCTTCTATTCCAACACATCATCGCTGCTGTTCATCACGAAAAACTCCTTCGGAGATTTGCCGCCGCTGTATTTTATGAAATTCTTATAAAACAGCGAATAATCCCCATAACCGCACAGCGACGCTATTTCCGACATCTTCTTTCCCTGAAAATGCAGCTTGCGAGCGTACATGAAACGCGAAAGCTCTATGTATTCCTTTACCGTCATCCCCGTTTCAGCCTTGAAAATATGACACATATAATATTTGTTGAAAAATACGTTTTCGGCAATTTCGTCAAGCGTCAGATTTCGCGTGAAGTTGCGGTTTATGTACTTTTTTATTTCCCTCGTCTTTTTGCTCGCGCTCGCCGGAGACTCGGCTGACTTGCTCTCAAGCGAGCATATCGCGGCGATTATCTGTATTATGTAGGTCTGCATTACCGCTTCAAATTCAACAGTCTTTTTTATTATGCAATCTCTTATGTTTAAAAATAATTTGTCAATTCCGTTCTTCTTCGCATCGGCAGCGGAGATTTTTTGCCTTCTTGCGGCATTGTCAAATCTTTCGATAAGAGTAGGCGATATTGACGCGGCGAATTCACTGTCGAACTGGACAAAATGCCGCTCGTATTCCTCGTCGCCCGTAAAAACAATCGAATGAAGCTCCTCCGGACGCGTTATAAACACATCGCCGGGATTAGCCTCGTATTCCTTTCCGTCTATAATGTAATTGGCTTTGCCCGCTGCAAAATAAAGCACCTCGTAATAGTGATGCATTTGGAATGTCAGATTCTGCGGCTCGAATTTGTTGTAGCTGTACATAAAATGCTCGCGCCTTATAGATAATTTTCCCATACGCGCCATCTCCTTTTTTACATTTTATCACACAAAAGCAATATTTGCAATATAAATCGCAATAAAAGAATATTATCGCGGCTCAATTTATGGTATTATTATCATAAGAACAAGTATCCGCGCGGCAGGAATTTTATTGAAATTGTATGAATTCTCCCTAAATACGGCATATTTGCTGCCGCGCGAATGTTTTTAAACTATTGCTGTTATTGCGGGAGACAAAAAGAAAAAGGAGGAAAAGGCATGAAAAAACTAATTTCGGTGCTTCTTTCGCTTGCAATGCTCGGCTCGGCTTTCATGGCTGTACCCGTTATGGCGAGCGAGGAGGGCGGCGGCGAGCAGTACGCGGCTCCCGCAAGCCCTGCTGTTACGTACAACATGAACGTCGACTGGAAGTTTAAGAAGGCTTCGGGAACGGTTTATCCGCTTGCGTCGGCTCAGACGAGCGTGGAAAAGGACGGAAAGCAGTTCTACGAGGTTGACTATGACGACAGCGACTGGGAAAACGTATCCGTTCCGCACCCGATCAACGCGGAGGACACATTCGACGGCGCGGCTATGGACTCGGGCGAACAGGGATACTACCGCGGCTTTATGTTCTACAGGAAGCACGTTACAATTCCGTCCGCCGACGAGGGAAAGAAAATGTTCCTTGAATTCGAGGCGGTAAGACAGTCGGTTTATCTGTGGGTAAACGGCGAAATGGTAGGTTACTATGAAGCCGGTATCGCGCCGATAGGCTTTGATATCACCGATTACGTAAATCCGGGAGAGGAAAACGTTATCGCGGTCGCGACGGATAACAGCGCGTCTCGCGGCAACAACAACGATACAAGAGAAACCAAGCCCGGCAGCGTACCCGGCGCGGCTGACGGCAACGGCTATCAGTGGAACACAGCGGACTTTAACGAGGTTCAGGGCGGCATTACTGGTAACGTAAATCTGTACGCAAAGGGCAAGATTTACCAGACTCTTCCGCTTTACAACAACTTAAAGACGACGGGTAACTATATCTACGGTTCAGACTACGACATTGACGCGAAATCCGCGACTATAAACGTCAAATCCGAGATCCGCAACGAAACGGACGCTGACGCGGACTTAACGCTTCAGGTCGACGTTGTCGGCATGGACGGCGAGCTCGCATACACCGGCACTCAGACCGGCAAGGCGGTCAAGGCGGCAGACGCGGACGCTCATTTTATGAATATGGTTCCGTCGGACGCATACGATGCAACACCCGCTGATACAGATATAAGCACGGTTGACGTATCGTACATAACCGCGTCGTTCAAGGCGGAAAATATGCGTTTCTGGAGCGATAAGGATCCGTATCTTTACACCGTTTACACAATACTTAAAAACGGCGATGAGGTAATCGACGTTCAGAAAACGGTTACGGGCTTCAGAAAGGTTGACTACGATATAAACAACGGCGGTCTGCTCATAAACGACAAGAGCACTTACTTAAAGGGCTACGCTCAGAGAGCGACTAACGAGTGGGCTGTTGTCGGCACGGCTAACGACTGGCTAACCGATATCGATATGCGGCTTCTTAAGGAATCAAACGGCAACCACATCCGCTGGATGCACGTTGCTCCGAAGCCTGTTACGGTAAGAAGTACGGATAAATACGGTATACTCGTAACCTGCCCAGCGGGCGACAAGGAAGGCGACGTTGACGGAAGATCATGGGATCAGCGTGTCGAGGCTATGCGCGACGTCATGATTTATTTCAGAAACAATCCTTCCGTACTCTTCTGGGAAGCGGGCAACAACGAGATAACTCCCGCGCATATGCAGGAAATGACCGACTTAAAGGCTGAGCTTGATCCCAACGGCGGACGTTTTGCGGGAAGCCGTACAATTTCGAGTGTTGACCAAATCAAGGCTGCCGAGTATGTCGGCACAATGCTTAACAGAAACGCCGCTGCGGCAAAGACATCAATGCAGTCGGCGGGCGGAAAGTATATGCCTATCATGGAAACGGAATATGCGCGTGACGAGGCTCCCAGACGCGTTTGGGACGACTTCTCGCCGCCCGATTACGATTATAAGAACTGGTGGCTCACGCAAACCGACAAGAAGCAGGACGGCTTCGATTTGTGGGATGAAACGTCCGAGGACTTTGCGAGAATCAACGCGTCGGCGTATAATGAATTCTGGTCAGGCAGAGTGGGAGGAGGCGGAAGCGAGCTTTACGCCGGAGCCGCTATAATGGTATGGTCCGACTCGAATATGCACAACAGGAACATGCACTCAGAAAACTGCCGTACATCCGGTAAAGTGGACGCTGTAAGAATCAAAAAGGAAGCGTTCTACGCTTTGCAGGCTGTTCAGTCCGATACTCCGGCGGTAGATATAGTAGGTCACTGGAGCTATCCCCCGTACAAAGCCGGCGACAGAGAAAACGGCAATTACTGGTACGAGGGCACAAAGGAAGTAGGAAGCGGTCTTACAGCACATACCGAGCCTAACGGCACGTTCCTCCAAAGAGATCCTACAAAGAAGGACGTATATGTAATCGGCTCGCCCGATATAGTTAAGGTAGAGCTTTACATAGACGGAGAGCTTATAAAAACAAATGTAAAGCCTGAAAACAAATTTGTATACAAGTTTACTGAAATTGACGTTACAAAGGGCGATGAGGTAAGCGTAAAGGCGTATAACGAAAGCGATATTATGGTTGCCGAGGACGCTATAGCGAGAACCGGCGAGCCGGCTGAGGTTCGTCTTACTCCGGTGACAGGTCCCGACGGGCTTATCGCAGATGGTTCCGACGTTATGTACTTCGACGTTGAAGTAGTTGATGAGGAAGGAAACGTATGCCCGCTCAATTATGACAGACTTGATCTTGAACTTAGCGGAAACGGCGTTCTTCTCGGCGGTTACACAAGCGGTGTGGGCGATAAGATTACCACTCATAAAAACTACACCTTCGCCGAGTGCGGAACAAACAGAATTTTCGTTCGCTCAACGAGAGACGCGGGCAAGATAACATTGAAGGTTACTCACGCGACACTCGGAAACTTCGAGGCAAGCGTTGATTCCGTTGCGTTCGATAACAGCGTTGACAACGCGGAAGGTCTTTCAACGACCATGCAGCGCTCATATAAGGCTGATGAACAGCCTCCTGTTGTAGAACAGAAAGTAGAGGCGTTCAAACCGCTGGCTGCTCCCGTAAAGGCTGACTTCAGCGAAAACGGTAACACCGAGGTTGTTGAAGACATAGATACAAACGTTTATTACACCGTAAGCGTAAACGGCGAGACGCTGGATCTCGAAGGAGATATGCGCGCTATAGACGGTTCAGCCGGTATAAGTGTATACGGCCCTGTTAAGCAGATTTTAGAAAAATTAAAAACTGCCGGAGCTATAACCGATTACAGTATTACTACAGAGGATCCTATAACGCTCACATTCAGCACATCCGAGCATACATATACGATTAAAGATAAAATAAACGGCATGTACGTAGACGGAAGCGACGAATACAGCGAAATTACCGAAAATCCGACAGCAAAGAACGGAGATATGTTTGTAAATTACAGCGCTGTAATCGGCGTCATACCCGGCGTAACTATCACAAAGGACACGGAAGCTAAAACTTGCGCTATAACGTACAACGCGTCATCGACGGCGTCGCTTAACGGCGAAGTTTCTCTCATGTCCGTTCAAGGCGAAATGTCTTATGACCACGAAACGGTGACACTCACCTCGCCGGAGGCGATTAAAGGCGCGTGCCTTATATTCGCATCTTACGATAACGGCAAGCTTGTTAAGGTAGTTTCACAGAATGTTGACCTTGAAGCAAATAAGGCAAAGTATGTGACGGTTCCGGAGGAAATTTTGTCAAGCGGAAGCGAACACAAGGCGATGCTTTGGAATTCATTGGGAGAGATGACGCCGATATGCGAGGCAAAAGCAATAGTGCCTGCTTCGACAATGGATCCGGCGCTTTGCGAGACTAATGTACTCAATCTCACATATGACGACCAGCCGAACGGCTGTCTGACTCCGACGGAAACCGTAGGCAACATATTCGTTACGGATTTGGGCAACACGCTCAATAAGGAAAGCCGCATCTCGATCGACTTCCGCTTTGACGAAGCTACTATACCCGATTCTGAAGGAAACCCCGTATCGCCGACAATGCGATTTACCAATAGCCACAACAAAACAGGTCCGCTGCTCTCGTTCGATGGCGCAAACTTCAGAACGCAGACAGGCGGAAGCTCGTGGCAGAATCTCGGCGCGATTCAAACGGGCAAGTGGTACAGACTTGTTATCGAGGGCACAATGGCGATCGATAACGCGTATGCTGACTGCTGGCTGTACAGTCTTGACGGAGATACTCCTAAGGAAATTCAGGCGACAAAGGGTATGAACCTGAGAAACTTCGGTAATTCCAGCAACTATCTTGCGGACAGACTGGAGGTTACAAACGGTATAAGCGTTGACAATGTTTCGGTTACATCGCTTTACGCGAACACAGTTGAGGTTTCGGCGGTAAAGACCGACATAAAAGCCAATGAAAACGTAATGCTGTCGGCGACTGCAAAGAGAAACGGCGCGGCGGTAACTATTCCGGAGTTTGAATGGTCACTCTATGACACGGAAGGAAATCCGCTTAACGACGATACGATAAAAATTGAAAATAGCGTGCTCATCACAACAGCCGAAACGAAAACCCAGCCTGTTGTTGTAAGAGCGACCGCCAAGACCGCGGGCAATCCGTACGGAGAGGTAAGAATCAATATAACAGCGATAGACACGTCGCATGACACGTTTAACAGTATAGAGCTCTCAAGCGAGCAGGATTATGTTCGTCTTGGCGAACCGGCTGAAATCACCGTATCGGCGAAAATGAACGATGCGGCTGTCACACCGGCAAACGACGATATAGTATGGACGGTTCTTAACGAAGCCGGAATACGCGAAACGGGCAATACCTGCATTAATGTTACAAACGGCAAGGTAGAGGTAACCGAGGACGTAATTCCTCAGACAATAACCGTAAGAGCGTCCAACATATCCGGCAGCGCTTCCGCGGATATTAAGCTTACTGTTAAGCCCGGAACAATGATTCTCGACGGTGAGGAAGGAAACGAGGACGTATTCGTATCCGGCGACGCGTGCGAGGAAGTTGTAACAGGACGTGAAATTGTTGACGGTTCATGGGACGGCTCGGGCTACTATAAAGTAACCGCAGCCACAGACTTTGTCGGCTTCCCGAGCGACAACAGCGAAAACGTTCTCTACAGCGCAGACCTCAAGTTTGGCGGCGAAGGCGCGGGCTGGACTATTTGGAATAATAATAAGGGCAAGCAGGGCTTGCAGGTTACTTATAAGGGCGGCAAGCTCGGCATAGTAAGAGACAGCAGCAACACAAACACGTATTGCAGTGTTGATACCAAATCATGGTACAATGTTCAGATCATGTGCGCGACAGGCACAAGTCCGAACTCGTACGCTAACCTTATAGTTTACAAATATGTTGACGGTAAACGCGTCAACCCCGAAACGGGCGAGGAAGGCAAGCCGTACGTTGCGGAGGGCATTCCGATGAGAAACCTCTCCGAGAGCACGGCTAACCATATAGGAATCAATCCGAACACCTGCGTTGATAACGTATACTGCGCGAAGATCGTTCCCGATGAGCTTAAGGCAAGCGTTGACAAGGATACAATGTTCGCCGGTCAGTCTATTCAGGGTACGGCTACGGCGCTCCGTAAGGGTGTTCCGTTCGGAAATACGCTCGCGGGTCTTATCAGATGGGTCGTATACAACGAGGACAACACCGCTCCTCTCGGTTCGGATCTTATCACGGTTGACACATCGGGTAAGATGACGGTTGACGCAATGGCTGAACCGCAGACGGTATATCTCAGAGCGCAGACACTTGACGGAACACTTCATGATGAGGTTAAGGTTACGATCCAGTCCGGCGACATATTCGCGGTAAATAAGATTGGATTCAATGACGATTACTCAAAGGTAACGCAGCTCAAGGTTACGAAGAACTTCGCGTATTCCGACACGGTAACATTTATCGTAGCTGTATACGACAGCACGGAAACGACTCTTAAGAGCGTTACGACAAGGAAGATGTCGGCGAAGAACATAGCGCGCGAGGAGATTTCGGCGATACCCATGGACGCTCCCATGCCCGAAGGATTCAATAAGGACAGCGACGTTCTCTACATCTACACGATGACCTCGAACAGCGAGAACGAAGCGGTAACCGAGGCTGACGGCACGATAGAGGCAACGTTTAGCGGCAACACGCTTTCATTCACGAAGGCTCCCGCGTTCGACGCTTCAAAGCCTGTTATCGTAATGGTTGTAAAGCCCGAAACGGTAACGACGAGCGTCAAGGACAGCGATGTTGTTTACATCAAACAGGTAAACGGCGCTGACCTTGCAAAGGTTACAACGGTTAATATCCCGAATGCCGCATCAGGCAGCTATATCATCAAGATGGCGGGCAAGATAAACGGCATATCTGAAATCAAAACGGGCATAGCCGTTAAATAATCAGGGTTTAATACACAAAAAGCATAAACCGAATAATCCCGCGGAGAAATCCGCGGGATTGTTTTATTATAACGGATTTATATCAAAAAAAGCTTCGGGATTAAATCCCGAAGCCTTTTCATTTACCTTCTTACAGATCATTGCAAATCAAATCCTCGTACGTTTCGCGCTTTATAACCACCTTCGCGTTTCCGTCAGAAACCGCGACAACGGCGGGACGCGGAATTCTGTTATAATTGCTCGCCATTGAATAGTTGTAAGCTCCCGTAGCCAATACCGCGAGCGTGTCACCCACGTGAATTTCCGGCATCACAGCGTCCTTTAACAGTATGTCGCCGGACTCGCAGCACTTGCCCGCTATCGTCACCTTTTCGGTACGCTCGGCGTTTGCCTTGTTCGCGATAACCGCTTCGTATTCCGACTGATACATAATGTATCTCGGATTGTCGCCCATACCTCCGTCAACGGATACGTACTTGCGTACGTTCTTTATATCCTTCACTCCGCCGACTGTGTAAAGCGTAACTCCCGCAGGAGCAACTATCGAGCGTCCGGGCTCCATTAAAATAAACGGAACCTTCACTCCCCTTTTCTCTGCGGTTTCCTTAACGATCCCGCTTATATGACGGATATACTCGTCATACGGAACGGGATCGTCGCTTTCGGTATACATTATACCGTAGCCGCCGCCTAAGTTTAACATATCAATTTCAAGACCGAGCTTGTCCTTCAAATCTCCGATGAAATTCATCATAATTTCCGCGGCTTTGCGGAACGGCTCAATATCGAATATCTGCGAGCCTATATGGCAATGAATACCGTCAACCTTCACGTTTGACATTTCGCTTGCCCTTTTAATGATTTCAAACGCCTCGCCGTTTTCGAGCGCAACGCCGAACTTTGAATCGATCTGACCGGTTTGAATAAAGCTGTGAGTATGAGCGTCCACGCCGGGCTTGATCCGAAACATAATTTTCTGCACAATTCCGGCTTTTTTCGCGGTTTCGTTAAGCGTTTCAAGCTCGTAGATATTGTCCACGATAAAATGTCCCACGCCGTTTTTAACCGCAAGCTCTATCTCATCAACGGTTTTATTATTGCCGTGAAAATAGACCTTATCCATAGGAAAATCTGCCTTAAGCGCGGTGTACAGCTCTCCGCCCGAAACAACGTCGAGGCCGAGTCCTTCTTCCTTCGCCACGCGGCATATGTAGAGCGAGCAAAACGCCTTGCTTGCGTAAAGCACAAGTCCGTTGCCGCCGTAGTATTTATCCATCGCGTCCCTGTAAACGCGGCAGTGCTTTCTGATTAAGTCCTCGTCGAGCACATAGAGCGGAGTGCCGAATTCCTTCGCAAGCTCCACCGCGTCGTTTTTGCCTATCACAAGATGTCCCTTTTCGTTGACCGATAAATTCTCCGATACAAACATTGATTTTCCCCCTTTTTGTGTTTTTCATACTGTGTTTTAAATCAAATTGTATTTTAAAAATTTTTTAACCGAGTGTGCCGTCCTTCGGAAGCGTTTCTATTTCGAGCTGCTCATGAAGCGTTTCGCGCTTTTTGCGTTTTATTGCCGGCTCCGCTCCGTCGGTTATGCACTCCTTCGTGATTTTGATTTCGATTATATCCTCGTCGGACGGCGCTTCGAACATTATGTCCGACATCGTTTCCTCGATGATCGAGCGCAGTCCGCGCGCTCCGGTGTTGCGTTCTATCGCCTTATCCGCTATCGCCGCAACAGCGTCCTTGTCGAATTTTAGCTTCACTCCGTCAAATTCCATAAGCGCCTCATACTGCTTAACAAGCGCATTTTTCGGCTCTGTGAGGATTGTTATGAGCGTGTCGCGGTCGAGCTGGTCGAGCTTTGCGAACACGGGAAGTCTGCCGATAAATTCGGGAATAAGCCCGTATTTAAGCAAATCCTGCGGGAGAAGCTGCTCTAAAATTTCGGTCAGGTTCATTTCCTTCCTGCTTTCGATTTTAGCGCCGAAACCGAGCGACTGCTTCCCTACCCTGTCGCCTATTATCTTTTCTATACCGTCAAACGCTCCGCCGCATATGAACAGGATATTCGTCGTGTCGATCTGAATAAGCTCCTGATGCGGGTGCTTGCGTCCGCCCTGCGGCGGCACTGACGCGACCGTTCCTTCGAGCACCTTTAAAAGTGCCTGCTGAACTCCCTCGCCGCTCACGTCGCGCGTGATTGACGGATTTTCCGTTTTTCTCGCTATTTTATCTATTTCGTCGATATAAACTATACCCCTCTCGGCAGCCTCGACGTCATAATCAGCCGCCTGAATTAGCTTTAAGAGGATATTTTCCACGTCCTCGCCGACGTAGCCCGCCTCAGTAAGTGAAGTAGCGTCCGCGATCGCGAACGGCACGTTCAGTATTCTTGCCAAATTCTGCACAAGAAACGTCTTTCCCGAGCCTGTCGGACCTACCATGAGAATGTTGCTCTTCTGAAGCTCAACGTTTCCCGCCGACAGCATATGGTCTATTCGCTTATAGTGATTGTACACCGCGACGGACAAAATCTTTTTTGCCTTTTCCTGGCCGATTACATACTGATCGAGGAACTCCTTTATTTCTTTCGGCTTCGGAAGCTCCGCGCTGTCATACTCCGTATCCAGCTCGCCTTCGAGTATATAGTTGCACGTGGCAACGCATGCGTCGCATATATACACGTTTCCGGGACCCGATAAGAGCTTGCTCACCTCGTTTTCGGGCCTGCCGCAGAATGAGCAGCGCTTTTGTTTTTTATCCTCCATATCCTACACCTCTCGCAAAATTACTTTCTCGACACAATAACGTCGTCGATAAGTCCGTACGCCTTTGCTTCCTCTGCTGTCATAAAGTTATCTCTTTCCGTGTCGGCGCATACCTTTTCATACGGCTGTCCGGTGCGCTCGGCTAAGATTCTGTTCATCTTCTCCTTTGTCGCGACGAGATGATCGGTGTAAATCTTAACGTCCGTCGCCTGACCGCTTAAGCCGCCGCTGATTAACGGCTGATGGATCATAACCTCGCTGTTGGGGAGAGCGAAACGCTTTCCCTTTGTTCCGGCTGTGAGCAGGAACGCGCCCATGCTCGCCGCCATACCGATGCATATCGTGGACACGTCGCACTTGATGTACTGCATCGTGTCGTAAATCGCCATGCCCGCGGTAATCGAGCCGCCCGGGCTGTCTATATAGAACTGAATGTCCTTATCGGGATCCTTCGCTTCGAGAAACAGCATCTGCGCGACAACGAGGCTCGCTGTAGCGTCGTCAACCTGGTCTGCGAGGAAAATTATTCTGTCCTCCAAAAGTCTCGAATAAATGTCATACGAGCGCTCGCCGCGGTTTGTCTGCTCCACGACCATAGGTACTAAAGCCATATATCAACATTCCTTTCCGATTTTAATCAAAATATTATATAAATAAATTTATTCCGTAATCCAAATTTATTTCATAACAGCGTTATTCACAAGCATTTCGATCGTCTTGCGCATAGCGACGTCCTTTTTCAGGCTTTCCATTTCTCTTTCACCCATAAGCTCCTTAAGCTTGTCAAGCTCCATATTATACTTCTTAGCCATGTCGACGAGATTAAGCTCCAGCTCCTCCGGTCCTGTCTCGATGCCTTCCTTCTTCATTATAGCCTCAAGCACGAGAGAGCCTGAGATCTGCTTCTTAGCCTGTTCTCTGAACTGCTCGCGGAACTGCTCCATTGTCTGACCGGTGTACTGCAGATACATATCAACGCTCATACCCTGATATGAAATTCTCTGTTCGAAATCGCGCACGTTGCTGTCGATCTGAGCCTCGACCATAGCGTCAGGAATTTCAAGCTCCGCATTCTTGACCGCCGCTTCGACAACGTTATCCTCTGTCTGAGCCTTAGCTCTGTTCTCAGCCGCCGCTTCGAGCTTCTTTCTCACGTCCGCTCTGTATTCGTTCATAGTGTCAAATTCGCTTACCTCGCTTGCGAAA
Organism: uncultured Clostridia bacterium; assembly: GCA_947627795.1. GTDB lineage: Bacteria > Bacillota > Clostridia > UBA1381 > UBA1381 > CANQXJ01. Next base: position 2,634 of record CANQXJ010000010.1, on the reverse strand, counting down.
TCGTCGTCGAGAGCAGGAAGCTCGCGAACCTTTACGTCCTTGACTGTTACCTTGAATAACGCTTCCTCTCCGGCAAGCTCCTTAGCGTGATACTCCTCGGGGAATGTGACCTTTACGTCAACGAGGTCGCCCGCCTTAGCTCCGGCGAGCTGCTCCTCAAAGCCCGGAATAAACGTGCCCGAACCGATTTCAAGCTCGTAGTCCTCGCCCTTGCCGCCGTCGAACGGCTCGCCGTCAACGAAGCCTTCGAAGTCTATAACAGCTATATCGCCTACCGCGAGCATTTTATCGTCCATGGTGACAAGTCTCGCGTTCTTTTTCTGTGTTGCTTCAATGTCCTTGTCAACGTCCTCGTCTGTTACAGTATAGTCAATTTTTGCTACCTCTATACCTTTATATTCGCCTAAGGTCACCTCGGGTTTTGTTGTAACGAGCGCCGTGAAAACGACCGGCTCGCCCTTTTTGATCTCATCAACATCTATCTCGGGCTTTGCCACAACTTCCAAACCGGATTCGTTGATCGCCTCTTCATACGCCGCCGGAAGCACGTCGTTGATAGCGTCGTCATAAAATACCGCTTCGGTGTAATACTTCTCGACAATTGCTCTGGGAGCCTTACCCTTTCTGAATCCCGGGATATTGAATCTCTTAGCGTTCTTTGAGAATGCTCTGTTAATAGCCTTGTTAAAGTCCTCAGCGCTGACCTCAAAGGTGAGCTTTACGAGATTTTTTTCGATTTGTTCCTGTTTCACTGCCATAGTGATTAAATTCCTCCTTATTATCCTTTTTCGGACATATTAACATACGATACATTATAGCATAACATAATTTGTTTTTCAATCATTTTTTGGAATTTTTATATTTTTTTAATAATTCGTGCAAAGGGCAAGGGCTGAGCACGCAAAAAACTGTTACAATCATATGAAAATGCCGGGAAACAAAAGTTTCCCGACATTGACGCTCATTAATAATTTTCCGATTCAAATTAATAATTTTCAGATTTTATCTGAAAAAACGCCTGCGGACTGCGGCATATAGGACATGCCCTGGGAGCGCTCTGACCGATGTGAATATGACCGCACTTTCGGCAAATCCAAACAGCGTCACCGTCGCGCGAAAATACACGTCCGTTTTCGACGCTGCCGATAAGCTGTCTGAAGCGCGCCTCGTGGTCGCGCTCGATCCGCGCCACGCCTTTAAAGAGCGCCGCTATATCGTTATACCCCTCCTCGCGCGCCGTGTCCTCAAACTCGGAATACATCTCCTCCCACTCGAAATGCTCTCCGCCCGCCGCGTCGCGAAGATTTCCCCGGGTCATACCGATGCAGCCGCTGTGAATTAAGGTGAACCATATTTTCGCGTGCTGCCGTTCGTTTCCCGCCGTTTCCTCAAATATCTCCGCAATCTGCTCATATCCGTCCTTACGGGCTTTATCGGCGTAAAAACTGTATTTCATCCACGCCTGCGCCTCGCCCGCGAACGCCGCCATAAGATTTGCCTTAGTGCGCGAATTCTCAAAATTTACCATAAAATATCACCTCTTAAAATATACTTTTTATGGTAGTATTTCCGAAAGAAGGATATTTTATGCGCTATTTCGCCGCGCATTTGTCGCAGTAGCCGTACAGCTCCAGTTTATGCCCCGTCACCGTGAAATTGCTCACCTTCGCGTCATGTATCGGGCATACGTCTATGTAGCGCATTTCGTGACAGCCTAAGCATATAGCGTAATGGCGGTGTCCCATACAGGCGAGCTCGTAGTACAGCTTGTCTCCGTCCTGTACCACGCCGCGCGTCACTATTCCCTTTTCGAGGAATTTTTCGAGCGTCCTATATACCGTCGAACGCGACATATTTTTTGTGTTTTCGTAAATCATTTCAGCCGTCATGGGCTTGTCCGCATTTTTGAGAAGCTCCAGAAGCGCCTCCCTCTGCTTTGTGCGCTTTAAGCCCGCGCCGGTCAGAATTTCCCCTATATTCATCTTCGTCTGCCCCCGGTAAAAACCATCACCAAAATTAAAACTATAACGCCCAGTATAACTATCGTTCCGCCCGGGCGCAAATCGAGATAGTATGACGCGAAAAGCCCCGCTATCGTGAAAATTTCGGCGAATACCACCGATAAAACCATCGTCTGCTTGTAGCTTTTCGCAATCATCATCGCCGCCGCGACGGGTATTACGAGAAGCGACGAAATCATCAGCGCTCCGACTATTCTCGCGGCGACCGAAACGGTCACGGCTGTAAGTACCATCAGCACGAAATTTATCGTTTTGACCGGTACGCCCGAAAGCATTGCCGCCGTTTCGTCGAACGATATATAAAACAATTCCTTATACAAAAGCATCGACACAACTATAACAGCCGCGCCCAAGCCGAGCGTCAGGTACAGCTCAAAATCGGAGATCGCCACTATCGAGCCGAACAGGAAGCTTGAAAGATTGCTCGACCCCGACGTTATAAATCCGGAAAAAATCGCGGTAAGACCTATTCCCGCCGACATCACCACCACCGCCGCAAGCTCGGAAAATCGCCCGAACCGCGTCCTGAAAAACTCAATTCCGAGCACCGCGATAACCGCGAACAGCACTCCGCCCAATACCGGATTTATCTGTAAAACATTCGCTATTACCG
>CANQXJ010000009.1 GCA_947627795.1 uncultured Clostridia bacterium | reverse complement strand
GCATGGACGGCGCGGTAGATTCGAGCGCGGTCGCGATTACAAAGGAAATGTACGATGCGCTTAAAGCGGGCAGCGAGGAAACGAAGTATAACGAATACGGCGTTGACTTGACACACGCGAACGGAATAATCTTTCCCGATTCGTGCGATGTTGTGTTCGACGCGTCAAAAATAAGCGGCAGCTTTACGGATTACGACATTACAGCCGACGCAAATAACGCGTTTACCGGCTGGTCGAGCACATGGAACGGCGTTGCCGCCGAAGACACGGCTTCCAAGCAGATGAACTGTAATTTTATAACGGTCGGCGGAAAGCAATACTTCCAGTTCTACGGACCGAGCGGCAAAGCGCCCGTATCGCTTTACACCCCGGGCTATGCGAAAAATAAGGACTGGTTCGCGCTCGAGTTCACGTTAAATTCAAGCACAACGGTCGGCTGCCACGACTCGATTTTGCTTGATAACGATAAAAAACCGTTCTTCGGCTACGCGTACGCGAAATACAACGACGGCTTCTTCCCCGGCGACGGCGAGCGTCACTATAACGACGACGGCAGCGTAAAAAGCGCGCTGAGCGGACAGCTTACGAGCTTCCTCGCCGAAATCGGCGGCGCGAGCTGCAAGTACACAAACGGTCAGACTATCGTAAGAATAATAGTTGACAACAACGCCGTTTACGACGGCAAGGACGCGTACGCCGTAACGACCGCGTACAGCGAGGACGGACTTAATTTCACCGTAATAAACACGCGTTACTACAGCGGCAGCGTGAACGGTTTTGGCGGAATGACGGTCGACGCGCTTTCCGGCAGCTCTCACTGGTACGATAACACTCGTTACGGAAATATGAAAGTATACGAAGCGAAAGCGAATAAAACCCCATCTGAAACCGCGTCGCCCGAGCCGTCGCCCGAGCCGGAATCTGATTACGCGGTGACGGATATTTCGGTTAACGGCGGAACTGTATCGGTAAGCGTGACGGGAAAAGCCGGAAAAGCGGCTGTCATCGCAGCGGCATACAAAGCTGACGGAACGCTGATAAGCGCCGCAGTTACGGAAACTGCGCTGACAGGCGAAGCTCAGACAATTGATTTAAGGCTCGCGTCCGAGGGCGCGGATTACGCTGCGGCATATATTTGGGACGGAGTTTCAACAATGAAACCTCTTTGTAAAAAATATAAAGAAAATATAAAATAGTAAGAATTCATATAAAAAATAAGTCCATTTTATGTTTTTCTTATATGCTTATATGGAAAGGAACAGCATCAAATGATAATAGATTTCCACACGCATATCTTCCCCGACAAAATCGCGGAGCGCACTGTTAAAATACTTGAGGAAAACATTCTTAAAATGCAAGGGCATCCCGAATACGCCGTTATTCCGGCGACGCTCGATGCGCTGAGAAACTCAATGAAACGTAACGGCGTTGATTACAGCGTGGTTCTGCCCATTGCAACCACTCTTACGCAGTCAACCTCGATCAACCGTTTCGCGGCTGAGATCAACAATACGGACGGAATTTTTTCGCTCGGCTCGCTTCATCCCATGCAGGGAAACTGGGAGGAAACGCTGTTTGATATAAAGGCAAAGGGGCTTCGCGGAATTAAGCTGCACCCGGAATATCAGGAGGTTTATATAGACTCGCCCGAGGCGATACGCGTTCTGAAAAAGTGCGCGGAGCTGGATTTGCTTGTCGTGCTCCATACAGGCTACGACGTGGGCTTCCCTCCCCCGTCGCACTGTCTGCCCGACAGACTGCGCCGTGCTATGGACGCGGTTCCCGATGTGACCGTAGTTGCGGCTCACATGGGCGGCTGGAAAGCGTGGGACGACGTTGAAAAGTATCTTGTAGGCACGAGAGTATATCTCGATACGTCGTACGCGGTCAGTTTCATGAGCTGCGAGCAGCTTTTACGGATATTTGAAAACCACGGCTATGACAAAATCCTCTTCGCGACAGACTCTCCGTGGGATTCTCAGGGCGAAGCAATAAACCGTATCCGCTCGCTCGGGCTTGACGAGGAAAAAGAAAATATGATTTTTTATGAAAATGCAAAAAAACTTTTAAAAATATAAGAAAAGTTATTGAGATAATCGGCAAAATATTGTATAATAATATTAATATGTAAATTTTGAAAGGATAGAAGCGTATGTTCACCAATGATATAAGCATTGATTTGGGTACTGCCACTATGCAGGTATATATCAAGGACAAGGGGATCGTCCTGCGCGAGCCTACCGTTATCGCGGTAAATACAGATACAAACGAGGTTTGCGCCGTAGGCAAAGACGCCCTTAAAATGCTTGGAAAAACACCGCCTAACATTACCGCGGTAAGACCGCTCCATGACGGAGTTATTTCAAATTTCACTCTGACGCAGGAAATGATCAAGGCGTTTTTATCGAGAATCCTTTCAAAATCCATTATAAGACCGAGAATTATGATGTGCGTCCCGTCCGGCGTAACGGACGTGGAGCAGCGCGCTGTAATCGAATCCGCACGCGAAGCGGGAGCGAAGGATATTTATATAATAGAAGAACCCGTAGCGGCGGCTCTGGGAGCGGGTTATGACATATCTCAGCCCCACGGCACTATGGTGATTGATATAGGCGGTGGCACTACCGACATCGCGGTACTGTCGCTCGGAGGAGTGGTTATAAGCCGCTCGCTGAAAATAGCGGGAGACGAATTCACAGAAGCGATCGTCCGCTATGTACGCAAGGAGTTTAATCTCCATATCGGGCCTAAAACCGCCGAAAGGATTAAAATCAAAATCGGCGGAGTTGTACCGTATCCCAAAGAGCTGCTGTGCGAGGCGAAGGGACTTTGCTCCGTGACAGGGCTTCCGAAATCGGTAACTATTTCATCAAACAGACTTTATCCAATATTTGATGAGCTTGTGTTCAATATTACCGAGCGAATAAAGGAGGTTCTCGAAGAAACGCCTCCCGAGCTTCACGGAGACATAATCCAGGACGGAATAGTGATGACCGGCGGCGGTTCGCTTATTTACGGACTTGACCGGCGCATAAGCGAGGAAATAGGAGTTAACGTGTATCTTGCGTCCGATATAACGGACTGCGTTGCTCTTGGAGCCGGCATAGCTCTCGACGGAATTGACACGGTAAACGATCCGACGCACATATTCCATAAAAAAGCATATATACGAGATTAATGAGGAGGGATATATCATGAAAAACACAGAAGCCATTCTGAACAGCATTGATATACAAAAGATACTGCCTCACCGTTACCCGTTTCTTTTGGTGGACAAGGTGACGGATATGGACGAGGATAAAACCATAACCGGAATCAAAAACGTGACGGTTAACGAGCCGTTTTTCCAGGGACATTTTCCGGGCAACCCTATTATGCCCGGCGTGCTCCAGTGCGAGGCGCTCGCGCAGCTTACGGGCGTGCTGCTTCTCTCGAAGGAGGAAAACAAAGGCAAGCTCGGAGTTTTCACCGGAATTAACAATTTCAAATTCCGCAAGCAAATCGTCCCGGGCGACACGCTCGTGATGCAGTCCGAGGTACTTAAATACCGCCACGGCATGGCGGTCGCGAAAGCGCAGATTACCGTTGACGGCAAGGTTGCCTGCATGGGCGAGATAAGCTTCGCCATAGTGGATAATCCTGCCAACGAGGTGTGACGCAGAGAACAACGCAATTTTCAAAAACGAATGTATAGACGATCTGCAGCTTAACGGGCTCCGTCTTATACAGAAAACCGACGGCTTCAAATTCGGTATCGACGCGGTGCTTCTTGCGAATTTCGCTAAGGATTCGCCGTCAAAAAATACGCTCGATTTATGCACCGGAACGGGAATTGTTCCCATTCTTCTCAGCGCAAAAACAACCACGCCGCGCATATGCGGGCTTGAGATTCAGCCGGATATAGCGGATATGGCACAGAGAAGCGCTGTTATGAACGGTCTTACGGACAGACTCGAAATCAAATGCGGCGATTTGAACGACGCTGTTTCGATATACGGCAAAAGCTCGTTTGATAAGATTACCTGCAATCCGCCTTACATGAAGCGCGGCAAGGGTATGACGAACGACAGCTGCTCAAAATCAGTGTCGCGCCATGAAATAAAATGCACTCTTGACGACGTAATACGCGTCAGCGCGGAGCTGCTTGTTCCGCAGGGGCGGTTCTATATGGTGCACCGTCCGTCGCGAATGGTTGACATAATGTGTACCATGCGCAAATACAGAATCGAGCCGAAGATAATCAGGCTCGTTTATCCGAACGCGTCAAAGCCGCCGAAGCTGGTGCTTATCGGCGGAATGGTGAACGGCGGAGAGGAACTCAACTTCATGCCGCCGCTGTTCGTGCACGATGAAAACGGGAATTATTCCGAAGAAATTAACCGTATTTACGGGAGATAAAAAATATGAACGGTACTTTATACCTGTGCGCCACGCCGATAGGAAACCTCGGCGATGTTTCGGCGCGCTGTCTTGAAATATTAAACAGTGTAGATTTGATCGCGGCTGAGGACACGCGCCGCACGCTGCAATTGCTGAATCATTTCGGCATATCCAAGCCGCTCACGAGTTACCACGAGCACAACAAACGCGAAAAGGGCGGATATATCATAAATCTGCTCAAGCAGGGAAAAAATGTGGCGCAGGTGTCCGACGCGGGCACTCCGGCGATTTCCGATCCCGGCGAGGATTTGGTGAAGCTTTGTATCGAAAACGACATAACGGTCACGTCGGTACCCGGTCCGGTCGCGGGAATAAACGCGCTGATTTTATCGGGCTTATCTACCGCGCGCTACGCGTTCGAGGGGTTTTTGTCGGTGAACAAGCGCCACCGAAAGGAGCATCTCGCGGACGTGAAAAACGACGCGCGCACACTGATTTTCTATGAAGCTCCGCACAAGCTCAGAACTACGCTTGCGGATATGCGCGACGCGTTCGGAGCGGACAGAAAAATCGCGCTCGCCCGAGAGCTTACGAAGGTTCACGAGGAAATACTCCGTTTCACGCTCGGTGAGGCTGTAAAATATTACGAGGAACTAACTCCGCGCGGCGAATATGTGATAGTCGTAGAAGGCGCTAAAGAGCCGAAAGCGGAGGCTCAATGGTGGGAAAGCCTGAGCGTTGCCGAGCATATCGAAAAATACATTTCCGGCGGCATGAGCTCAAAGGAAGCGATAAAGCAAACCGCCTCCGACAGAAACATACCCAAACGCGAAATCTACAACGAATATCACAACCTATCGTAGAGGCGAACCGTGTTCGCCCACATGATGTCAATGGCATTTGTAGGGGCGGTCATCGGCCGCCCGCATCCACAACAACTTGACATCAACAAATTCCGTAGGGGCGACCCTCGCGGTCGCCCGTATTTACGGAATATTATAAATCAAGAAAGGAGCTTTTCCGATGGCAAAAAAGAAAAACGGCGGCATACTGCCGATTCTCGGCGCGGCGGCGGCCGCCGGAATATACGGCTACATAAACGGCAAGGGACTGTTTAACAAGCCGCGCTTCAAGGAACAGCACGACGCGGTTTCGCGCTATGTTGACAGCCACTATCCCGGCGCGCGCTACTCGCCTATCGAGGCGACAACAAACGGCTATATGACTGTAATATCGCGGCGGGGAATGCAGAAAATTTTGCTGTATGCGGAAAAAACTCCGGACGGCGTATACGTATTCAACGAATCCCCGATTTCTCACACATAAAGTAACACCTTTATCTCCCTTAGCATAATATAAACTACAATTATGCTAAGGGAGGTTATTTTATGGGACTTTTCGGAGGAAACAACTGCGGCAATAACGGTGGTATCGGTGAATGGATATGGATTATAATTATCGTTGTTCTGATACTCTGTCTGTTCGGCGACTCTAACATACTCGGCGGCAATAGCAACAACTGCTGCTGCAACAACGGAGTAAGCGGCGGCACAGCGAACAACAACTGCTGCGATCCGTGCTGCGACCCGTGCTGCGATCCGTGCAATAATTATAATAACAATAATAATTGCTGCTAAATCGGACATAAAAAAAGGAATACGGCGGATTCTGCCGTATTCTTTTATTTTACCTTATTTCCGTCAATAAACACATCGGTACATTCCGCGTCAAACTCCGTCGGCAGCTTCGTGAACACGCATAAATCCGCGTCCTTGCCGATTTCAATACTCCCCACCCTGTCGGCTATGCCACAGTTTTTCGCGGCTGTGATCGTGATTCCCTCGAGCGCCTTGTACGCGTCCATGCCGTGCTTTACCGCCATCACAGCGCACAGCGGCAAGTTGCCTATCGTGATTTCGGGGTGGTCGGTTATGATAGCGACGGGCACTCCCCTGTCGGAGAGATTTTTATACGTCGCGAACGTCAGATTTTGAAGCTCGGGCTTGCTCCTGTCGGAAAGCGTCGGACCGAGCATAACGGGCAGCTTTTCACGTTCGAGTATGTCCGCTATTCTGTCGCCGTCCGAGCAATGCTCGATGGTGACGTTTATATCAAATTCCTTGCCTATGCGGATCGCGCTGCATATATCGTCCGCGCGGTGCGCGTGGATCTTCACCGGTATCTCCTTATTCAAAACGGGAATAAGCGATTCCGATTTTATATCATACTCCGGCAGCTCGTTGTTTTCGCTGTCGGCGTTGTAGTCGTCAAGCTGCTTTTTATACCGCCGCGCCTTTATAAGCGTTTCACGTATCAGCGCCATAGTGCCCATGCGCGTGACGGGAGCTTGCTCCTTCTCGTTATAGACCGCCTTCGGGTTTTCGCCGAGCGCGAACTTCATCGCGGCGGGAGCTTTTATAATCATATCGTCCACGCAAACGCCCGCTGTTTTTATCGCCGCGAACTGACCGCCTATCGGATTGGCGCTGCCCGGTCCCGTCACGACTGAGGTAACTCCGGCATTTCGCGCCTCCTCGAAGCCCCTGTCAAACGGATTTATACCGTCTATCGCGCGCAACTGCGGCATAACGGGATCGCTGTCCTCGTTCCCGTCGTCCCCCTCGAACCCGAGCGAGTCCTCGAACATCCCGAGATGACAATGCGCGTCGATAAGCCCGGGTATAACGAACATACCCCGAGCGTCGATTTCCTCATCAATATCATACTCGGAAAAATCCTTCATTTCCCCGATATACACGATTTTCTCATCAAACACCACCGCGCCGTTTTCATATTCGCGGCGTGATTTGTCCATTGTTAATATATGCGCATTTTTGATTAGTTTCATGGTTTTTGTGTTCCTTTTGGTTTATTTGTATAAATTATGATTTATGCGCGTATCAGTGGCGTAGGCGTAGGGGCGGTCATCGGCCGCCCGTTCCCAATGCAGCGCGGCGGGCGGCCAATGACCGCCCCTACGATATCATTGACATCGGTGTATCGCTAAATCATAATTTATTCACCTACTTCATATTAACATAATTCACCGCGCTCGTCGCGGCGACCGCGCCGTCTGCGGCAGCGGTTACTATCTGCCTCAGCGGCGTGGTTCGCACGTCGCCGGCGGCGAATATGCCCGGGAGATTTGTTTTCATATAAATATCGGTTTTGATAAATCCCAATTCGCACGTTTCAACGCCGCAGCTCTTCGCGAGAGCCGAATCTGGCGTTACGCCTATCGCGATCACCGCGCCCGCCGCGTTTATAAATCCGCGCGCGTTCGTCGCCGTGTTCTTTACGTACACACGCTCAAGCGTTTGATTTCCGTCAAAATAATCTACGACAATATCGGTATAAATCGTGATTTTCGTGTTCTTTTTGACCTTCTCGACAAGCGAGGCAGCCGCGCGGAAACGCTTGCTCCTGTTTAAAATATACACGTTTTCGCAGAACCGCGCAAGATACAGAGCGTCCTCGAACGCCGTGTTTCCGCCGCCTACTACCACCGCGTCTCTGTCCTTGAAAAAAGCTCCGTCACATGTCGCGCAGTACGACACGCCCGCGCCCGCGAATGTGTCCTCGCCCTTCGCGCCAAGCTTTTTCGGCGACGCGCCGAGCGCGAAAATTATCGTTCTTGTCTGATACTCGTTTCTGCGCGTCACAACCGTTTTGATCGGTCCCGAGGCGTTTCTTATCTCCTTTACGTTTTCGGTCCTGAACTCCGCGCCGAATTTGCGCGCGTGCTCCTCTATGCGCTTCGCAAGCTCCGCGCCCGAGGGATTGTCGCCGAAACCGGGGTAATTATCCACCTCGTACGTTTTCACCGTCTGACCGCCGCAGGCGAGCTTTTCAAGCAGCAGCGTTTTCATTCCGCCGCGCCCCGCGTAAATCGCCGCGCTCATTCCGGCGGGACCGCCGCCGATTATTATAATATCATAAATCATTTTTGTACTCCTCGATTATAAATCTCGGGCGGCGCTTAACCTCGCTGTAAATCTTGCCGATATACGTGCCGACAAGTCCCAGCGCGATAAGCTGCACGCCGCCTATAAACCATATCGACATCATCAGCGAAGCCCAGCCCGCGTCCGTGTGTCCCATAAATTTCTGCACAACGCTGTAAACTCCCATAACGACCGCGAACACGCACACTATAAAGCCGAGCGTCGTGATAAAGCTTATCGGCTTTACGCTGAACGACGTTATTCCGTCGAGCGCGAACGAAATCATCTTTTTCAGCGGGTATTTCGATTCGCCCGCGAAACGCTCGTTTCTGTCGTAATACACGCAGTCGGTTTTAAATCCCAAGAGCGGCACCATTCCGCGAAGGAACAGGTTGCGCTCGGGGAATTTTGAAAACTCAATCAGCGCCTTCTGCGACATTAGGCGAAAATCCGCGTGATTTGGGATAATGTCCGCGCCCAGGCTTTTCATCACCTTATAAAATCCCTGCGCCGTCGAGCGTTTGAAAGCGGTATCGGTATCGCGCTTGCCGCGCACGCCGTAGACTATCTCGCAGCCGTCGATAAATTTCCGCACCATTTCGGGAATAACATGAATATCGTCCTGCAAATCCGCGTCGATCGAAATCGCACAGTCGCAGTCGCTCATAACGGTCATAAGCCCCGCCAGCACGGCGTTCTGATGTCCGGCGTTGTGCGCGAGCTTAATTCCGCCTATCTCCTCGTACTCGTCCGACAGCTTGTCTATTATCTGCCATGTTTTGTCCTTTGAGCCGTCGTCAACAAAAATTATGCGGCTTTTTTCATTTATCAAGTCATCCGACTTCATCTCATCAAACAAGGCGAGCATCTGCCGTGATGTTTCCGGCAATACCGCCTCCTCATTGTAGCAAGGAACTACAATATACAAATTAACGCTTTTGTTCATTTTACTATATCTCCCAAGTATTATTTATACCATTATACACCACTTTTTGATATTTAACAAGTGTTATTTAATATAAAAATCACGAAGGAATTACAATCCTTCGTGATTATATTTTATTCATCCTGCGAATGAGCGAAGTAATCCTCAAAATTCTTATATTCCGCCTTATGTTGCTGCGGCTTGAAATCAGCCTTGTATGTCGGCGGCGGAGTTGTCGGCTTCGGAGCCTCCTTCGGCGCGTCGTTTACGCGGCGGCGCTGATTATTATTTCTTCTGCGGTTGTTGTTTTTTCTGTATGGCTTCGCGTCCTTTGGCGCGATTACTACCTTTCGGTACGGCTCCGAGCCTATCGAGTAGGTTGTTACTCTTTCGTCATCCTGGAGATTCGCGTGGATAACGCGTCTCTCATACGGATTCATCGGCTCAAGCGTAAACCTCTTTCCGTTTTTCGCAACCTTGTCCGCCAGTCTGTTTGAGAGCGCCAAAAGCGCTTCCGTTCTCTTTTCGCGGTAGTTTTCCGTGTCTATCGAAACCTTAATATAATCCTCGGAATTGTGGTTTACCACAAGAGATGTGAGATACTGCAGACTGTCGAGCGTGTCGCCGCGCTTGCCTATCACTATTCCCATATTGTCGCCTTCAAGATTAACGTTCAGCGTATTGTCCTCCGCCAATTTCGCCGAAACCGAAACCTCAAGATTCATAGCCGCAAATATGTCCTTTAAAAACTTTTCCGCAGCCGCTTCAAGCGTTCCGCCGTTTACCTCTGATTTCTTCGGCGCCGCCGGCGCTTCCTGCTTAACCTCGGATTTTCTCTGCTTCGGCTCGGTTTTCGTGGGCTTTGCCGTTTTTGGCTCCTTCTTAACGGGCGCGGGAGCTTCCGTTTCCTTAACGGTCACTCTTACGACCGCGTCGCGCGCGCCTATTCCCAAAAAGCCTTTAGCGCCCTCGTCAACCACCTCTATAGTTACATCGTCCATACCGACGCCGAGTTCCTTCAAAGCGGCGTCGATTGCGTCATTTACGTTTTTTGCTCTTTGCTCCGTGGAGCTTTTTTTGTTCGGGAAGTTTGACAACAACTTCATCCCCTTTCTTATCGAAGTATAAGTTTAATGTTATTTGCTGTAAAATCTGCATAAGCGAGCTTGCTATCCAGTAAAGACCCATACCCGCGGGCAGGGTGAACGTGAATACAAGCGTCATTATCGGCATCATCATATTCATCGTTTTCGCCGTCTGGTTTACCTGAGTGTTATTCTGATCCTGTCCGGACTGCTTCTGCATGATTTTCATCGAAAGCCACGACGAAAGCACCGCGAAAAGCGGAATCAGCAAAAGCGCCAGAATTTCCGGATGGCTGAAATCGAGGTGCATGATGTAATTCAGCGCGCTCGACGGATTAGTCGAAAGGTCAAGACCGAGGAAATTAAAGTTTATTACCCACGGATCATTCGGACCGTTCACTATTTCTGCCCATCTCGATAACTGAATCTGCGAGCTGTTTGAAAGCACCGCTTCGGTTTGCGTCGCGAGATTTCCTATTGACGCAGCCATAGCGTCGCGAAGCATATACACCTTGTCGATAACGGGCTGTATCATCCAGTCAACGCCCTTCAGATACGAAAGCGGCATACGGATTACCTGATACAGACCTATAAGAATAGGCATCTGTATAAACGTCGGCAGACAGCCGCCGGTCATGCTGACGTTATTTTCCTTGTAAAGCTTGAGCATCTCCCTCTGAAGCTTTTCCTGATCGTTAGCGTACTTTTTCTGAAGCTCCGCTAAAATAGGCTGTATTTGCTGCTGTTTTTTCATGGCCTTCTGAGATCTGATGTTAAGCGGCAGCAGTATCAGCTTAACTATGATTGTGAAGATTATAATAGCGAGGCCATAATTTGCGACCAGATTATAAATCTGCTGGATTATCCAGCCGAGCGGCCGCGTTATGAGATATTCCCACATCTGTTTTGTCCTCTCCGCCGCCTGTGTTTACGGCAACGGATCGTATCCTCCCTTATGGAATGGGTGACATTTTAAAATTCTTCTCACCGATAAATACAATCCCTTAACCGCGCCGTATTTTTCAAACGCCTGCAATGCGTATTCCGAACATGTCGGGACGAAGCGGCAGCAAGCTCCGCCCTTATACGGCGATATGTGGTGTCTGTAAAACTTAATTAACGCTATAAATATGTTTTTCAATTTTTATCATTCCCGGCTTTTAAAATTCCTAAATTGTTCATCGAGCGCTCTATATCGGTTTGGATCTGCGCCTGCGTTTTACCGATCGCCCTTGTTCTCGCAACGAGAATAAAGTCATAGCCGGGTTCAAGCTTACTCTCTATAAGCCTGTAGCCCTCGCGCATAAGGCGCTTTAAGCGGTTGCGTTTGACTGCTTTGCCCGTTGACTTGGAAACTGTAAGTCCCAGCCGGCTTTCGCCTAACCTGTTTTTCTGCGCGTATAAAACAACATACGCGCCCACGCAGCTTTTCCCGCGTGAATAAAGTCTCCTGAAATCTCTGTTAAGCTTCAGGCTTTGAGTATTTTTCATGGTCTAACTCCAAAAAATACGGCGGCTTGCAGACAAGCCGCCCTACCGATATACTATTTTACGCAGTCAGCGATTTTCTGCCCTTCTGTCTTCTTGAAGCTAAAATCTTTCTGCCCGATTTTGTAGCCATTCTTTTTCTGAAGCCGTGCTCCTTGGCTCTCTGACGCTTCTTAGGCTGAAATGTCATTTTCATCTGTACAGCACCTCCCTATCATGCTTAACGATTCTATCTTAACCGTCTGTAATACAATTCTAAATTCAGACACCTATCCTATTATATAGATTTTATAAGTGCTTGTCAAGAGTTTTTTTACAAATTTTTATAATAGTTATTCGCCGTTGATTGCGTCATACAGCCTGTTCATTGTTGAAACCGCCTGTTCCACCGTATACATTCCCTGCGGCTGGAACTCGTTGTCTCCCGCGCCTGTCATGACGGAATTCTCGCTTACCCATCTTACGGAATACTGCGCCCATTGAGAAATACTGTAACTGTCTCTGAAGCTCAGATTTTTAAACACGTAAATAGGCTTGAACAGCTCAGCCGCGCGGCACATTATAGCCGCCGCCTCCTCGCGCGTAACTCCTCCGCCCGGATCGAATATGCCGTCTCCCTTACCGCTTACAACGCCGAGCGCGTAAAGCATATTTACGGAATTGTCGGCATATTCGCAGTCTGTGAAATAATCTGTCGAATAGCTGACGTTACGGGATTCCAAAAATTTTTCAAGCGACGAGCAGTTTGACATGACCTTTATAAAATTTCCGAGCAGTGAGCAAAATTGCTGACGTGAAATATTATACTGATAAATGTTTGTGAACTCATACGGCAGCAGCGACTTCGACGCGGCAAGCCTCGCCGACTCCTTTGCCCAGTCCGCGTCCGGAAGCTTCAAAAAATCATGCGCGGTGTTCAGATACAGCTCGTTTCCGTTAACTCTTGACGACGGCACGGAATCCTTGTACATTGTGTCGATATACGAAAGCGTTACGTCGTCCTCGCCGCGCACCTTATAGCATACGTAGTTATCGCTTCCGTACATGCCTATCTGCACGCCAGAGCTTAAATTATAGCTTATCGCTCCGTTTGCCGTGTATAGATTGATAACGGTACCCCTGAACGGAGTTTTATTAATTGTCCTGTATACCGTCATATCATCAACGCGCTCATAAAAATTTCTTATTTCGTTGCTGTCGAGCTCTATGTACTGCCCGTCCGGAATATTATACACCGTCGCGCGGACAATTTCGCTCGCGTTGAAAATTCCGAGCGCCTCCGACATCGGCATACTGTTCGGCAGATCCACAACGTTGTACGCGTGAACGGTCACCGCGGACACAAGCATCGCAAACACCGGAATTAAAAATTTTAATATTCGTTTCACTTTATTACCGCCTCCTTTTAAAATACGCAGTAATCCTCCATATACTTGTCCATCTTTTTCAGAATTTCATCATATGAGCCGTTCTCTTTGAGATATTCGCGGATATCCCTTACCGTGATTATCGCGTGAACGTTTATGCCGAATTCCTCCATGACCTCCATAACGGTCGTCTTTTTCGGATTTTTGCCGTATTCGCAGCGGTTTACCGATATGAACATATCGTTTATCTTAACGTCCGCCGCGCCGTAAAGAATAGGCATTGTTTCTCTGAGAGCCGTTCCTGCGGTTATGACGTCCTCTATTATAATCACTCGGTCGCCTGAGCGCGGCTTATAGCCCACGAGCGAGCCGCCCTCGCCGTGATCCTTTTCCTCCTTGCGGTTGAAGAAGTACGGCTTGTCTATATTGTATTCATTATAAAGCGCCGCCGCCGTCGAAGCCGCGAGGGGTATTCCCTTGTACGCCGGACCGAACATACATTCAAACTCGCCGCCTATACTTTCCTTGATAAGTTTTGCGTAAAACCCCGCAAGAGTCGCGATCTGCTTTCCCGTTTTGAAATTGCCTGTATTTACGAAATACGGCGTGTTTCTGCCGCTTTTCGTCACAAAATCACCGAAGCGCAGCACATCCGCGCTCATCATAAATTCTATAAATTCTCTTTTATCCTGTGACAGCATGTTTTTTCCTCCGTTCATTGTTATTCCGTGACCGGCTGCCGACAGCTCCGGTCGCTGCTAATCCCTGAAATATAAACTCTTTAATTTTTTCAGCAGTTTTTTTTCAAACCGCGACACCTGCATCTGTGATATGCCCATCAGTTTGGCTATTTCCTTCTGTGAAAGCTCGCGGTAGTAGCGGTATTCGACAAATTTCTTTTCATCCTCGTCAAGACGCTCCATACAGAAATTCACAAAATCCTTATTTTCTATCATAAGAAAATTTTTATCATCCGAGCCGAGCACGTTTGTAAGATTAAGCGCTCCGTCGGCATACGCCTCATATTCGAGCGACTTCATAAAAGCCGCGTCTCCCAGCTCAAACGCTTCGTCAATAACCTTGTCCGACAAATTCAGTATACGCGCTATTTCCGCCGTTGATATTCCGCTCGAGCCGCGCTTTATTTTTTCCGCTTTATAGAAAATCTCGTAAAGGCGGCGCGGAATCCGTATAAAATTGCCCTTGTCGCGGAAGTATTTGCGTATCTCGCCGAGCACCGTCGGAGTGGCGTACGTCGCAAACTTGACCCCCTTATCGGGATCAAACCGCTCCACCGCGTACAGCACTCCCATACACGCCACCTGGTATATGTCGTCATATTCCACGCCGCGGTTGATGAACTTGCGCGACAGTATTTCGGCAATGTAAATATACGACGAGACTATCTCGTCCCGCAGCTCGCGGCTGTGCGTCCTCCTGTATTCGGAAAACATTTCATATTCGCTTAACGCCGTTTCATGTTTTAAAACCGCCAAATCCTATCGCCTCACTGTGCCAAAATGCTCGCAAGCTTCGCCGCGTTTGCCGCGGCGTTCGCGCTTTTTTCATCTTTAGAGTAATTTTTTCTTATAACCGCATACAAATCGTCGCAGTATATGCCGTTATCCTTTAAAATTTTACTGTCCTTCAAATTAACGGCGTATTGATAGCCGTTCTTCTCGTAAATCCTGTCCGCCGGTATGTTTTCGCCCCACTCGGATACGGACAAATAAATCTCGTCAGCCGCTTCGCGATTAGTCATGATTTCCAGCTCCGAAGCGTCGTAGAAGAACAAATACGAACCGTCGTTTCCAAGCTCTATATCAAGCTTCGTCTGAACGGCATAATCAAATTCCTCGCTTCCCGCCATGTCCGAAAACGTAAGCTGCTGCACAAAAAGCGCCGGCTCGCCGTTTCCGTCGGTATCCTCTACCTCCGAAAGAAGAATATCGTGAAGCTTCTGCATCTCATCCTCGGAATATACCATATGCCCCGCATATGTAACGGTTTGATCGTATTTTTTGCGCGTAGCGCACTGAGTAATTGTCACAGCCGCGAAAATAATCACGAAAAACGGAATAAGCACATACCATTTATAATACGTCCAAAAATATTCCCACCATGCGCCCGTAAAACGCGGCGGAATTTCTCCGTATTTCTCAGCCAATAAAATCAACTCCCCGCAAAATTCTTTTCTGCCACATAACAATACAATCTTATTATAACATATTTCCCCCAAAAATTCAAGGATTTTATTTGCCGAGATGTTTAATTTATTTTACGAAAAAAGAGCCGGCAAACCGATATTTCAAAATATCCGCTTGCACCGGCTCCGCGCCGCTTAATGCCGCTCCAAAATCATAGGTCCTATATTCACAACGTCGCCCGCGCCCATGGTGAAGATTATCTCGCCCTCGGCGGCTGTTTTTTTAATATAGTCTGCTATGTCCTCAAATTTGTCCATATACTTCGCGTCCACTCCGCGTTCCTTTATTTCGGCAGCCAAATTTTCAGGCTTCGTCACGCCGTCGAACACCTCACGCGCCGCGTAGATGTGCGTTAAAATTAATTCGTCAGCGTCGTCGAACGCCTTTACGAATTCGTTCCACAGCGTCCGCGTTCTCGAATACGTGTGCGGCTGGAAAATGCAGCGTATTTTCGTGTGCGGAAACTCCTTCGCGGCTTTGAGCGTCGCGGCGATTTCGGTCGGGTGATGCGCGTAGTCGTCTATCACTATAGCTCCGTTTACGAAGCCCTTTTTCTCAAAGCGTCTGTGCGTGCCCTTAAACTGTTCAACGCCCTCGGCGGCTGTTTTCGCGTCTATCCCGAGCAGCTCGCATACCGCGATTGCCGCGAGCGTGTTTAAAACGTTGTGCTCGCCCGGAACGTTCAGCTTTACATGACAGAGCTTTTCGCCGTTTTTGCAAACGTCAAACGACGGGAAGCCCGCATCGTATTTTATGTTTTCGGGATAATAATCAAACTCCTTATCCATGCCGTAAGTGACGATGTCAAGCCCCGTTCCGTCAAGCGCCTTTTGTATGTTTTTATCGCCGCCCATAGCCACTACAGTGCCTATTCCCTTCGTCAGCATTGCGAATTCGCGGAAGCTTTCGATTATCATGTCGATGCCGGTGAAGAAGTCGAGATGATCCTCCTCGATATTTGTGATAAGCGCGATCGTGGGATAGAATTTCAGAAAGCTGTTTGTGTATTCGCACGCTTCGGTCACGAAATAATCCGAGCTTCCCGTTCTGATATTGCCGTCGATTATGTCAAGCTCGCCGCCGACGCTTATCGTCGGGTCGACTCCCGCGTGAATAAGAGCGTGAGCGAGCATCGAGGTCGTTGTGGTCTTTCCGTGCGTGCCGCTCACGCCTACCGCGTGCGTGTAATTTTTCATAATCGCGCCCAAAAATTCGGCGCGGTGCACGGAGCGCAGATTGTGCTCCTTTGCGAATATCATTTCGGGGTTGTCGTCGTGCGCGGCGGCTGTGTATACCACGAGATTAGCGGACGCTATATCGGGGTGGCAAGCGCCATGACCGTACACTATGTCCGCGCCCGACTTCTCAAGCTTTTCCGTTATTTTGCTTTTATTCCAGTCCGAGCCGGTAACTCTGTACCCGTCCTTTAACGCAATTTGCGCTAAACCGCTCATGCTTATTCCTCCTATGCCGATAAAATGAATATGCGCGCCGCTATCCAAATCGGACATTTTAAACCGTTCCATTTCAATGGCTTCCTTTCCTATATTTTCCTTGCTTTGAAAGCATATCCTGAAATTCAAAAAAATCCAATGTACTAATTATATAACGAAAGATTAAGTTTTAAAACACAATTTTAAAAATTCAGCAAAACGCACAAAATATTTATAAAAAAATTAGTCATAACGGACAAAACTCACCCATACTATTGACAAATTTTGATATTTTTTGTATTATTATAATAACAAGAAGAATATTGTTATAACACACGAAGGGGTGGTGAAACAGTTGGAGATTACCGATATACGAGTGAAGATGGTAACAACCGATAGCCGAATGAAGGCGGTTGCATCTGTGACATTTGACAATTCTTTTGTTGTGCATGACATCAAAGTTATCGCGGGACAGGATAAATTATTTACAGCTATGCCGAGCAGACGTACTCCTGAGGGCGAGTATAAAGATATCGCACATCCAATCAACAGCAGTATGCGTACAATGCTTGAATCACAAATTCTTGCGAAGTACGAGGAGGAGCTTAGCAAAATTGACAGCGAAATTGGAGCAGAAGAATAATTAAGGATTTAGCTGAATTAATTAAGACACCGTCAAAAACTTTAAGCATTTATTAGGTAACATTCAAAATCTCTTGGGGGATATCCCCAAGAGATTTTTATATATCGTTTATTTTTGTCCGTAATACGCGTTCGCGCCGTGCTTTCTCAGATAATGCTTATCGAGAATCGCCTGCGAGATAGGCGGAAGTCCGGGCGTGAGCTGCATTGCTCTGAGCGCCATTTTCGCGACCTCCTCCAAAACAACCGCGTTATGTACCGCGTTATGCGCGTCGGTGCCCCACGCGAACGGTCCGTGATTTGAAACGAGAACCCCGGGAACCGCAGCGGGATCTATGTCTTTAAATGTTTCGATTATGACCTTGCCGGTGTTTTTCTCGTATTCTCCCTCGATCTCCTCCTTTGTCATAAGGCGCGTCGCGGGGATCTCGCCGTAAAAGTAATCCGCGTGAGTCGTGCCGAACGCCGGAATAGGCTTGCACGCCTGCGCGAACGACGTAGCCCATGACGAGTGAGTGTGAACGATACCGCCGCATTCGGGGAACGCCTTATATAATTCGAGGTGCGTCGGCGTGTCCGATGACGGGTTCAAATCGCCCTCGACTTTATTTCCGTCCATATCAACAATTACCATATGCTCCGGCTGCAGCTTATCATATTCCACGCCCGACGGCTTTATAACAAACAGCCCCTTTTCACGGTCGATGCCGGAAACGTTGCCCCACGTAAACGTCACAAGCCCGTAACGCGGTAGGTCAAGATTTGCTTTCCATACTTGTTCTTTTAATTGTTCTAACATTTTTTATTCTTCCTTTCTTTGTAAATTATGATTTATCTGCGAAAGGCCCCCTTGTCAAAGGGGGCTGTCAGCGAAGCTGACTGGGGGATTCCTTCGCTGTTTTCAAAAAAGAATCCCTCCACCGCTACGCGGTCCCCCTCCCTTTGACAAGGGAGGCTTACACCGCTAAATCATAATTTATCGCCCCAAAAAAATCACATCATTTCAAAAATTCCACCGCCGCTTTTTCAATCGGCACGCCTTTGGCGTATCGCTCCGCGAACGCGTTAAATCCCGCAACATCCGCCGCATCGGGCTCTAACGTGTATACCTCGCTGTTAGCAAATACCTTGTTGTTCAAGAAATCCGTCAGGCTTTCGCCGTTTTCTTTATTGAGCATATACGATGCCAGCAGTGCCATGCCCCACGGACCGCCCTCGCCCGCCGTTTCCATAAGCGATACGGGCGTGTTTATCGCCGCCGCAAGATAGCTCTGCGCTACGTCCTTGGTCTTGAAAATGCCGCCGTGACCTAACATTTTGTCAAGCTTTACATTTTCCTTTTCCATAAGTATATCCATGCCGAGCTTGAGCGTGCCGAACGCGGAGTAGAGATGCGCCCTCATCATATTCGCGAGCGTGAATCTGCTCTCCGGCGTGCGTACAAATAACGGTCTGCCATCCGTCAGCCCCGTGATATTTTCGCCCGAGAAATAGCCATACGACAGCAAGCCGCCGCAGTCCTTGTCACCCTCGAGCGATTTTTTGTAAAGCGTTTCGTAAAGCTCGGACGAGCCGATATTAACGCCTATCTCATTCGCGAACTCGCGGAAAATTTCCACCCACGCGTTCAAATCCGATGTGCAGTTGTTAACGTGCACCATTGCGACGGAATCGCCGACCGGAGTCGTAACAACGTCGATTTCGGGATACGCCTTCGAGAGCGGCTTTTCGAGAACTACCATCGCGAATACCGACGTTCCCGCCGACACGTTTCCGGTGCGCTTCGTTATGCTGTTCGTCGCCGCCATACCCGTTCCCGCGTCGCCCTCCGGCGGGCAGAATGGTATACCCGCCTGAAGATTGCCGCTCACATCGAGCAGCTTCGCGCCCTCGGCGGTGAGTTTGCCGCCCTCATCGCCCGCGGCGAGCACCTTCGGCAAAAGCTCCGACAGCTTCCACGGCTGGTCTTCCGTCAGCTTTTCAAATTTCTTGACCATTTCCGCGTCATAGTTTTTCGTTTCGCTGTCGATCGGGAACATACCCGAAGCCTCGCCCACGCCGAGCACCTTTTCGCCGGTCAGCTTCCAATGAACGTAGCCCGCGAGAGTGGTGAAGAATTTTATCTCCGGCACGTGCGGCTCGTTGTTTAAAACAGCCTGATACAGATGAGCTATGCTCCAGCGCTCCGGGATGTTGAAATTGAACAGCTCCGAAAGCTCCGCCGCCGCCTGACCTGTTATGCTGTTCCGCCATGTCCGAAACGGCACAAGCAGCTCGCCCGCCTCGTTAAACGCCATGTAACCGTGCATCATCGCGCTGATTCCTACCGCGCCGACCGTGGTAAGCTCCTCGCCATATTTTTCTTTTACGTCCCTTGCCAAATCCGCGTAGCAGTCCTGTATGCCCGTCCAAACATCGTCGAGCGAATAAGTCCAGATACCGTTTTCAAGACGGTTTTCCCAGTCGTGGCTGCCCGACGCTATGGGAGTGTCGCTCTCATCGACAAGCACCGCTTTTATGCGCGTAGAGCCAAGCTCTATTCCGAGCGCCGTTTTTCCCGACGCTATTGCGTGTTTGATTTTTTCCATATTTATGACCTCCGTACGTTTTATTACATTAATTATAATGGTATTTTAATGAATTGGCAATATAAAACGGAAAAAAATTTTAAAATATAGTAAATGAATTATGTAGATTATACAAACATTTCAACAATATTACATATTTTTTTAGAAAAACCTCTTAATAGTTAACAAATTTGTTGCATTTTTGTAATGTTTGTGGTATAATTTATACACTAAGCAGCTATAGGGGGCAAAATTAATGGAGTTACTTATATTCGGCAGTATTGATACCGACCGAGGAATACGGGGTATTCTTGATAAGGACAATACGGCTGTATTGAGGCATATCGTTAATTTCGCCGAAACAGAGGGGGTTACAACTCACTGCATACGCGAGTATGTCGCGTCGCTTTTGGCGAACGACGACAACATCTTATCGGCGCTCGCGCAGGCGGGTAAAACGATCGGCGACGATTTATACCGCCTCGCCCTGTTTGATGCGGAGCAAATCTATAAAAAGCTGTTTTCAACGCAAATTCAGTATACGCCGTCGGGAAACGGCATTAATTACTGCGGCGCGTACGCGAAATCCATAAAATCGCTTGTGGACGCGTCCTCGGGAAAGGAGCTTTTAAACCGTCTTATAGCCCATTACAGAAGCCTCGGAACGGGCACGCTCGCGAAATACGCGGCGTTCCGCTATGACGAGGACGGGCTTTACGGAATACGCGACACGGAGGATGTGACCTTCGCCTCGCTTATCGGACTTGAACATCAGAAGAAGGTCCTCATTGACAACACCGGCGCGTTCGTTAAGGGAAAACCCGCGAATAACGTGCTTTTGTTCGGCGACAGAGGAACAGGAAAGTCGTCGTGCGTAAAGGCGCTTCTGAATATGTTCATGGACGACGGACTCAGAATTATAGAGATGCCCAAGCACTGCATAAAGGATATTCCGAAGCTCTCGCGCGAGCTTTCGAAGAAGCCGGATAAGTACATATTGTTCCTCGACGATTTAACTCTCGACCCGGAGGAGCCTGCGTTTAAGGCGCTCAAAATCGCGATGGAGGGACAGCTTCAGGCAAAACCCGATAATGTGCTTATTTACGCGACTTCAAACCGCAGACATCTGATTAAGGAAAACTGGTCTGACCGCAAGGGGGACGAAATGCACGTGAACGACCAGCTCCAGGAAACGCTTTCGCTTTCGGAGCGTTTCGGGATAAGTCTCGTATTCAGCGCGCCGACGAATCAAAAGGAATATCTTCATATCGTATCGGAGCTGCTTAAGCAGTACAACGTCGAAATGAACAAGGAAATTGAAAAGGAAGCCAACGTATGGCAGATGAACTATGGCGGCAAAAGCGCGAGATGCGCAAAGCAGTTCGTTACGGCGTATTTGGCGAAGGAATAATCCGAGAGGGGGGGTAGTTTCCATGGTCGGAAAATTTATCGCGGCTATTGCCGCAGCGCTCGTTTTCACCTGCGCGTCAGCTTCGGCGGAGGAAACCGTAACCGGTTATACACAGGATAACATGTTCGTTATAAATCAGAATGAACAGACCGGAAGCAGCGTAATAATTTCGGATTACAGCGAAAGCGGAAAGCTTGCCGCAAGCGGAATATATTTCGCTGACGAAAACGGATTGTTTAAAATCCCCATCGATCGGCTCACATCATCGGCGAGAGCCTGGTTTATAGGCTCGGACAAGGTTATACCCGTAAGCGATATTGCCGAAACGGACGCTCCGTCGGGAACGGCTGAACCGGCCGTTACCGAAGCTCCGCAGGCAACGGCAGCGCCCGAAGCAACGCATACGCCCAAACCTACGACAGCTCCTCATTCGTCTTATCCGGAAATTTACGGAAAAGAGATAAATGCAGTGAACGCGTTTTCGGTGGTAGAGGACGTAGCCGCGGCAACTGTTGACGGAGAGGAATATTTCGAAGCGACGCTTCTTTTCCAAGGAAGCGAAACGAAAGCTATGATTCCCGCCGATTTGCTTATCGGCGCGTCAAGCGAAGAGTTTTCATACATGGATGGGAAAAATGCCGGAGCTCTTGAGGAGGGCGACGTAATTTTTACCCGTAAAAACCTCATGGGAGAATATGCGGTTTTAAGCCTGATATATCGTCCGCTTAACGAGGATATAGCCGTGAGCGGAGTTGATTACGGCAGCAGCTTTGAAAAGCTTATTTCATCAGGCGGAAAAGTTGCGGGCTATGATTGGAGTGTTATGAAATACGGTTCGGACGGCGGCAGGGAAACAAGCTACGCGTTCGGCGTCGTATATGAAAGAAACGCGGGCGAGATAGCTTTGCTGGGCCCCGACGGAGACACAAACAACGCCCTGTACATATCAGCTCGAAATGACACAATCGTTTATGAGTATGATATGTCCGCAAGAAGAAACGCACTGACGGTTTCAAAAATCTCCGGAGTGCGCGGTATTTCCGGAGCAAAACCCGACGAGAACGGAATCATAGACTATACCGATGCTTCAAAATACACGTATGCGCTCGTCAGAGCCGTGGACGGAACCGCAACTGATATAATTGTTTTTACAAATTACAGATAATGTCAATGTGATACTGACTCATTAAAGTCTGTTTTCGCGTTTGACGGAGCAATCCGGCAAGAGAGATAACATGAAGAATAGGAGGATGCAATCATAATGAAGAAGTTAAAGAAAATTGCCGCGGCTGTTTTAACGGCGGCTTTGGCGGCGGGAACGATAAACGCTTTCGCATTTGAAAACGCCATTAACATAAACCTGATCGGAATTTCGGATTATTCATCTCATTACGTAGAGTTTAGCGGAGTCCGTCCGACGCAGGTAAACGGTTATACATATGTCCCGGTGAGACAACTTGCGGAGTCCGCGGGAATGACGGTATCATGGGACGCGGCGGCGCAGACGGCGATTGTAAGCTTGACAGCCAACGCGGGCGGCAGCCCCGTTCAGCAGTATGCTGCTTCCGTGATTTCTACGATAGGCGGCTACGGCTTGGAACTTTCTCCCCGCGATATATCGCTGGAGCTTAGATTAAACAATACGAGCGCTACGGTGCGTTATAACTTTACCGATACCGACGGCGACACGGTTGCTATAGGCAAAAACACGGCATTGGATTCGGCGGCGATACTGATTGACGGCACGCTTATGATACCGCTGCGTAACTCGATGGAATTATTCGGACTGAATGTTGGGTGGGATCAGGCGACGCTTACGGCAAGCATTTCTATTCCCGACTACGTTTCCGCTCCGAAAGGACTTTCTATTGTAGCCAACTACACGCCCGGTGCAGCGTCTGCTCCGGATTACAACGCTATACCGGTACCGGAACCCATAACCGTACCCACCGTTCCAGAAGTAACCTCGGTAACGGTTGCCGCAAACGATCCGGTTGACACCAATCCGGCTCTCGGTCAATATCTCGGACGTTTTAAGATTACATATTATTGTCCGTGTGCGGAATGCAACGGCGGCTGGGGCAACAACACCGCATGGGCGGGAGCAATCGTTCCCGGACAGACCGTAGCGGTTGACCCGAGTATAATCGGCAAGCTCAGATGGATTTACATAGACGGCATAGGAGTGCGCCGCGCCGAGGATGTGGGCGGAGCGGTACAGGGCTATCACATAGACGTTGCCGTCGCGAACCACGCTGACCCGAGTTTGGAGGTTTCATACAGAGACGTTTATTATCTCGCCGAATAACAGTCGGGATATTCAACAGCATACAAAAAAATATAATATTTATGAAAATGACGCGGTTTTGACCGCGTCGTTTCTTTTTATCGCGAAAATTTTAAGCATCGCGGGCAGACGGAAAAGTAATCGGACAAACACGATAACGCATACGTTTTTAAAGGGCGAAACGACGCGCTTGCATATTGCAGCCTAAAATTTAAATGTTTTTCGCATTGTAATTCGGGGGTGAACATTTTGGCAAGAAAAGCAAATAATACGGAAATACGAGGCGGCTGTTATTTTCGTATGTCGGACAAGGATGAAAATAAAAACGCGCCTGCGTACTGGGATAAGATAAAACCGACGCTTATTACGGCGGATGAGTATTTCGCGGCGGTTGAGCCGAAAGAAGAATGGTATCGGCGGCACGAAGAACAGTCTATGTCACGCCGCTGCGGTGTGCAGGTTAAAGTGACATTGATAAAGGACGAGACGGTTTAACGCCGCCCGTCTGCGCGGACATGCATAGAAGGAATTTTATCCGCTTTTAAGTATACAAAAATCGAGGAAAAACTCCCTCGATTTTTGAGACATTCTGTTTAATTACTTTTTTATGATAGCAGTTGGACTATTTGAAGTCCGATTACAATCGCGCTTAAAATACTGAGAATAGTTATGCCGACTATGCATTTTTTCTTCAGTCTGATAAAGCTCATTTCAAGCTCCGCAAGAGCGTTTTTAGCGTTTACCTGGGCGTTTTTCACGTCAAAAATACTGTCGTTAATCTTAGATATGCCCGAGGATGCCTGTTTAATCTCGTCAATGCTTTGCTCTATGCCGTTTACCGCTTGCTTTAAATCCGAAACGCTCTGTTCCGTTTCCTTGCCGCTGTCAATAACCCTCAGCTCTATAGCTTGAAGCTTATCGGACAGCTCGCTCGCTTTTACGCCAACCGTGTCGAGCTTCTTGTCAACCGCGCTCAATCCTTCCGCCACGGCTGTCATTCCTTCGCGGAATTCGGCTATGTCAATAGTTCTGATTTGCTGCCGCTCGTCATTCACGTGAACGGATTGTGAAACCGTCTTGTCATCTCCGGCTTCCGATCCGGGCTGTTTTGCAGGCTCGGACTTTGTTAATTCCGGCTCATTTGGTTCGCTGCCGGCTTCGCCGGTAGTTGTTTCGGTTTTCTCCGTTGCCGCCGCCTTAAAATCCTCTATTTGACTTGATATGTCCTCTTTAAATTTCTTCGCGGCCGACGTCAGCTCGCCCGCTTTTTCCTTGAATTTATCTATCACGCCCTGTAAATTTATTGTGTCTCCCAAGCTTACGCGCTGCGTGTTTTCGACAGGAACGGCTTCCTCCTCGGTTTCCCCTTCAACGCTTTTTAAAAACTCCTCGTAATCCTCGTCGCTGCCCGTATAATACGCGTCGTCGCCGTCATAGGACTCAATATTTGTATCCTCATCCTGCTTCTCGCGGATTTTGGCGATTATTTTCTTGCTTGTGTCCTGCGCGTATTTTTTTAAATCGGTAAATTTCTCCTGCATGGCATTGTCTCCTAACAGATATTATTATTCTTCCTCCTGAGCGGGCTTCTTAGCCTTTATTGTGACAACTCTCTTTGCCGGCTCGTCGGTGTCGTTCACCTCTTTGGCTGACTCTGCCGCTTCTTCCGCCGCTTCCTCGGTTTCAACCGCCACCTCGGGAACTACGTTCTCGACAAATTCCGCCGCAAGATCCTCCGCTATGGTTGTAAGAGCAGCTCCGCACTTCGGGCAGAACTTCGAGCCCGCTTTAGCGTATTCGCCGCATTGTTCGCACTGAACCGATTCCTTAAGCTCCGCGATCTTTGTTTTAAGCTCCGCGATTTCCTCATACATCTTGTCGATTTTTTCAACGCTCTCCGCGAATTCCGGAGCTTCTCCGCCAGCCTTGCACGCATCGTAGATCTTCTTGCCCATTTCCGCGTAAACAGCCTTGATTTTGCCCTCGGTTTCGTGTACCGAATAGCTGAGCTTAGTCTGCGTTACAGCGTTGTTTGTTTTCTGCGACGCGGTCTTTGCCGCCTTTGCAACCTCATCCAGCATTTTGTTCGCGCCGGATTTTACCTTGTCTAAAAAATCACTCATTGTCTTTTTCTCCTTTCAGAAATATATTTGCCTATAAATACCATTGTATTTATTATAACATACTTTTTTAAATTTTTCAATAATATTATACACAAAACCGGTTATTTTTGTTCATTATTCTGTTATAATACAAAAATCCGGCAGATTTTTACTTCTGCCGGATTAAAAACGCAGTTATTAAATTAATACATTCCGCCCATTGACGGGTCCATAGCCGGAGCCGCCGCCGGAGGCTCGGGCTTGTCGGCAACGAGGCTCTCCGTTGTGAGAACCATAGCCGCAACCGACGCCGCGTTCTGAAGCGCGCTTCTCGTAACCTTTACAGGATCAACGATACCCGCGTCTATCATGTTTACATATTCCTCGGTAAGAGCGTTAAAGCCGACGCCCGCGTCGCACGACTTAACCTTGTCAACGATCACCGAGCCTTCAAGACCCGCGTTTTTAGCGATCTGCCATGTCGGCTCCTCGAGAGCCTTCAAGACTATTTGAACGCCCGTCTTTTCGTCGCCCTCGGTTTTTGAGAGAAGGTCGGATACTGCCGGAATAATGTCGATATAGCTCGTTCCGCCGCCCGCGATTATTCCTTCCTCAACAGCCGCCTTCGTAGCCGCTAAAGCGTCCTCGATTCTGAGCTTCTTTTCCTTCATCTCGGTCTCCGTAGCCGCGCCCGCTCTTATAACCGCAACGCCGCCTGCGAGCTTTGCGAGACGCTCCTGAAGCTTTTCCTTATCGAAGTCCGAAGTAGAACTTTCGATCGAGTTTCTGATAACCTTTACTCTGTCCGCGATTGCGTCCTTGTCGCCCTCGCCGCCTACGATTATCGTAAGCTCCTTCTGAATCTTAACCTGCTTTGCGCGTCCGAGCTGCGAAAGCTGGGTGTCCTTAAGTTCAAGACCAAGCTCCTCGCTGATAACCTGACCGCCTGTGAGAACCGCGATATCCTGGAGCATTTCCTTGCGTCTGTCGCCGAAGCCCGGAGCTTTAACGGGAACGCAGATAAACGTGCCTCGCAGCTTGTTTACGATGAGCGTCGAAAGAGCCTCGCCCTCAACGTCCTCCGCGATAATTACCATCTTCTTGCCCGCCTGAACGACCTGCTCCAACAGCGGCAGAACCTCCTGGATGTTTGAGATCTTCTTGTCTGTGATAAGAATCAGCGCGTCGTCGAGAACGGCTTCCATCTTGTCGGTGTCCGTTACCATATAAGGCGTTATGTAGCCTCTGTCAAACTGCATACCCTCGACAATTTCCGAATACGTTTCGGCTGTCTTTGACTCCTCAACTGTAATTACGCCGTCCGACGTAACCTTTTCCATAGCCTCCGCGATAAGCTCGCCTATCTCGTCGCTCGCAGCCGAAACAGCCGCTACTCTTGCGATATCGTCCTTGCCCGAAACCTGCTTAGCCTTCTTTACAAGCTCCTCGACCGCAACGTCAAC
The DNA here is from genome assembly GCA_947627795.1 of uncultured Clostridia bacterium. Classification (GTDB taxonomy): domain Bacteria; phylum Bacillota; class Clostridia; order UBA1381; family UBA1381; genus CANQXJ01. The sequence continues at coordinate 29,234 of CANQXJ010000009.1, read as the reverse complement.
AGCCTTCTGAATACCCTTTTTAACTATCATCGGGTTAGCGCCCGCCGCAACGTTCTTCAAGCCCTCTCTCACGAGCGCCTGAGCCAACAGCGTAGCCGTGGTGGTTCCGTCGCCGGCAACGTCGTTTGTCTTTGTCGCAACCTCTTTAACGAGCTGCGCGCCCATATTCTCGAACGCGTCCGCAAGCTCGATTTCCTTCGCGATCGTAACGCCGTCATTGGTGATTAACGGAGAACCGAATTTCTTGTCGAGAACGACGTTTCTGCCCTTCGGTCCGAGTGTTATTTTAACAGTGTCCGCGAGCTGATTGATGCCGCTTTCAAGCGCGTGGCGCGCGTCCTGTCCGTATTTGATTTCCTTGCTCATATTAAATCATTTCCTTTCTAATTTAAATAACCGATTATTCAACCTTCGCGAGAATGTCCGATTGTCTTAAAATCGTATACTCCTGATCCTCGACCTTTACTTCCGTGCCCGCGTATTTTGAGATAAGAACCTTATCGCCCACGGCAACCTCCATTTTGATCTCCTTGCCGTCAACGACTCCGCCCGGTCCTACCGCAACGACTTCCGCAACCTGCGGCTTCTCCTGCGACTTTGCCGTAAGAATAATACCGCCCTTTGTGGTTTCCTCCGCCTCGAGCATTTTGATTACAACTCTGTCAGCTAATGGTTTAATATTCATTTATATAACCTCCTTTTGATTTTACATAACATTTTATTAGCACTCAATCATCTTGAGTGCTAACGCTATTATACTCTTATTTTTTCCAATAGTCAATATGTTTTGGAGTTTTTAACAATTTATTCATAAATTTAATTTATGACACAAAATTCTCAAATAATTCCTGCGCCTTTTCCATACTGTCAAACTCTATTCCCTTTCTAAGCTCCGCTATATCCGCCGACGGATATATGTTCTCGCTTATTTCATCGCTTGACACGAGCGTCCGAGATCCGCCGTCGTCCTTAAACAGACACAGCCTGCCATTTTGAATTATAACAGTATAGAAAATTTTTTCTTCCTCGTCCGTTTCTTTTACCGCCGCTGCCTGCACCGCCGCCTGAACGGTTGGTTCGGGCGCGTCAAAAACAAGCTCCTTCTCCCCTTCGCGGCTCCCGAATGCGTAGCCGCCAAAGAAAAATATCGTTACCAATAATACATATGCCGCAATTATCAAGCTATTCTTTACTCTGTTCATAATATCCCTCCGAAAATCGTATATTAATTTATACTATTTATTGCCTTATTTATCCAAATCTATACATATAACGCGGGCAAAAAAATAGGTATTGCAAAATTCTTCATTATGAGGTATAATATAATAGTATAAATGGATTTAAAACTCTTCACATAAAGCACGCGCCATACCCGGCGCTAAAGGGAGGTACGGATTTTGGCTGATAAAAGAAATAAAAGGAACAGGCGCTCTTCGGGCTACTCCGATAATGATGAATTTAACTGGGAGGAATACGACCGCATGACTTCTCATGATCTGGACGCTCCAAGAACGAGACGGACAGAGAATGACGAGGACTCGTCAAGCGTTCCGTCGCGCCGACGCGCGGCCACAAAGGCGCGCAAAAAGAAGCAGAAAAAGCAGAGAAGCGAAAAGTCAATACGCTTCAGAAAAAGACTTCGCCTCGCAATATTCCTGATAATTCTTATCGCCGCGGTTATAGGCGGCGGCATGGCTGCCGGAATGTACGCGGCTGTTTCTCGCGAGATAAGCGATATGAATATAAAAGGACTCGCAAGCAACTATTCGTCCTTCATATATTATACCGATGATTTCGGGCAGGTCCAGGAGCTTGAGCAGATAAACTCCGATTCAAGCAGAATATGGGTGGATACAACGCAGATCTCGCAGTATTTTAAGGACGCTATCGTCTCGATCGAGGACGAGCGTTTCTACAAGCATCACGGCGTTGATATAAAGCGCACCGCCGGAGCTACCATTAAATATGTGCTCGCTAAAATCGGAATAGGAGAATCCGATTACGGCGGCAGTACGATAACGCAGCAGGTTATAAAAAACATAACAAACGACAGAGAGAACAAGGCGACGCGAAAAATAAAGGAAATGATGCGCGCGATAGCGCTCGAAAAAGAGCTGACAAAGGACGAGATCCTTACGATGTACCTGAACATCGCGTTCTTCGCGAACGGCTGCAACGGCGTCGAGGCGGCGTCAAATATGTACTTTAACAAGTCCGCCGCCGACGTCACGCTCGAGGAAGCCGCGTCGATCGCCGGCATTACGCAGTTTCCGTCGAGGTATGACCCGTTCGTAAACCCTGAAAATAACATTCAAAAGCGCAACATCGTTCTTGATAAGATGCTTGAGCTTGGAAAAATCACTCAGGAACAGCACGACATAGCCACAAGCTCCGATTTGGTCACGAGCACCGCGCACCGCGAAAGCATGTCTCAGGTTTCCTCATATTTTGTGGATCAGGTTATAAACGATGTAATTTACGATTTGCAGACGCAGAAGGGATATTCAGAGGATTTCGCGACGCAGCAGGTTTATAAGGGCGGTCTCAAGATTTACTCCACCGTCGATATGGATATACAGAACAAAATGGAAGAGGTATTCACCAACCCCGATTACTTCCCGTATTCCGAAAGCGGAGCGCAGTCCGCGATGGTGGTAATGGACCCGTATACGGGCGAGCTTAAAGGCATTGTCGGAGGATTGGGAGAAAAAACAGATATACGCGGCTGGAACAGAGCGACGCAGTCTACCCGTCAGCCGGGCTCGTCAATCAAGCCGCTGTCAGCTTATGGTCCGGCGATAGACACAGGAAAAATCACGGAAAGCAGTATCGTTACCGACGAAAAAATTACGATAGGCTATGACGACTGGCAGCCGAAAAACTCGTATGACGGCTTCTACGGAGATATGACCGTTATGGAAGCGGTTGCGCGGTCGGCGAATATTCCGGCGGTCAAGGTTCTTGACATGGTAGGACTTTCAAGTTCGTTCGGATATTTACAGAATAAATTCCACATTTCCACGCTTGTGGAGGACGATAAGAACTACAGCTCGCTGTCTTTGGGCGGTCTTACGCATGGAGTTACCGTCAAGGAAATGGCGGCGGCTTACAGCGTATTCGCAAACGACGGAAAATATATTCCGCCCCACACCTATTCGCAGGTTACCGATTCTAACGGAAATGTGGTGCTTCAGAATAGTCCGGAGCCTTCACAGGCGATAAGCTCGGCATCGGCATTTATCACAGCCGACCTGCTCAGAGGCGTTATCGAAAACAGATACGGCACGGCAAAGAACGCGCAGCTCGACAACGAGGATATACCGGTTTACGGCAAAACCGGTACAACTGACGATGACTTCGACAAATGGTTTGTCGGCTTCACGCCGTATTACGTCGGCGCAGTATGGTACGGGTTCGACAATCCGTCGTCACTTTCAGCAGCCGGAATTACGGGAAATCCGTCCATAACGGTATGGAAAGCCGTAATGGACTTAATCCACGAGTCATTTTCGGCAAAGGAGCTTCCTCAGCCCGCAAACGTAGTTAAAGTAGAGGTTTGCGCGCAGTCGGGAATGCTCGCGACAGACTGGTGCGAGGATACCGAAACGGCTTATTTCGTCGAAGGCACTCAGCCCAAAGCCGAATGTGATTCGTCGCATCCTTACAGACGCAAGAAAACAGCCGAGGAAATGGAGGAAGAAAACGAGGGTAAGTTCACTCCATCGCCTTCGTCTGACTCTCTTATACAGCCGTCGTCAAGCCCTTCGGCTTCGGAGCAAATTCCGACCACCGAGCCGAAATCGGAAAATTCCGGTTCTGACTCGTCCGGCTCCGAATCGAATACCTCGTCCGGCTCAGGTTCATCAGGTTCATCCGGTTATTCGGGTTCGTCAGGATACGGTCCCGGCTCATACGGATACGGTCCCGGTTCGTCAGGTTCATCCGGTTATTCGGGTTCTTCCAGCTCGTCAGGAAACAGCTCCGGCAATTATACTAATCCTTACGGTCCCGGCTCGGGCGCGGGCTCATCAGATTACAGCTCGGGATCGTCAGATTCCGGTTCGGGTTCTTCCGGATACAGCGGTGAATCGGAGTCCGGTGCGTCTTCCAACACAGGCTCGGATTCGGGCGAAGAAAGCGATTCGGGTTATGACAGCTCATCAGATGAATCGGGCGGTGAAGATTTCGCTGAGGAATAAACACGATAAAATGCTAAATTGTATTGACTTGCGGAAAAAACTTGTATATAATATGTGTAATAAAAAATTTTAGGAGGCATATAAAATGAAATTATTTATTGATACAGCCAACGTCAACGAGATACGCATGGCTAACGACATGGGCGTGATTTGCGGAGTTACCACAAACCCGTCGCTCATCGCGAAAGAGGGCAGAGATTTCGTAGAGGTTGTAAAGGAAATCACCACCATAGTAGACGGTCCGATAAGCGCGGAGGTCATCTCGCTCGAGGCTGACAAGATGGTCGAGGAGGCTAAGCCTTTAGCGGCTATCCACAAGAACATCATAATCAAAATCCCGATGTGCGCGGAAGGTTTAAAGGCTGTTAAAAAGCTTACGGCTCTCGGAATAAAGACGAACGTAACGCTTATATTCTCGGCGGCGCAGGCGCTTCTCGCGGCAAGAGCGGGCGCGACGTACGTAAGCCCGTTCCTCGGCAGACTTGACGACGTGGGTACAAACGGCATGATTTTAATAGAAGAAATCGCCGATATCTTCAAGCTTCACGACATTCCTACGGAGATTATCGCAGCTTCGATAAGAAACCCGATCCACGTAATAGACGCTGCGCGCGCGGGCTGCAATATCGCTACGGTTCCGTACAAAGTAATCGAGCAGATGCTTCATCATCCGCTTACCGACAACGGTATCATGCGTTTCCTCAAGGACTGGGAATCGGTTCCGAAGAAGGAAGAGCCCGCTCCGGTAATTGAATAATCCGAATATAACAAGAAGTTTCGGGATATTAAATCCTGAAACTTCTTTCTTTTTAACAAAATCCCGCGGGGGCTGCACTAAACGCAATCCGCCTGCGGGATTTTTATTTTATCACCTTTAGGGGTAGCTCTATGACTTATACAGCCGCCGCTTCCGAAGCGTGATTTACCTTAAACGCGTTTTCGTCAGCGTCAATTGTTATGCTCTCACCGTGCTTGATTTCACCGTCGATAATCATCTCAGACAGCATATCCTCTATCTCGTTCTGAATAGCTCGTCTTAACGGTCTCGCGCCGTATACCGGGTCAAATCCCGCCTTCGCGATTTTCGCAACCGCCGCGTCGGTGAAGTCAACTGTTATCTCGTTATCCTCGAGCCTTGTCTGCAAGGATTTAAGCATAAGTCTTGCGATGTCTTTGATATTTTCCTCGGTCAGCCTGTCGAACACGATGATCTCGTCGATTCTGTTGAGGAACTCAGGCTTAAACGCGCGCTTTACCTCCTCCATAACCTTGTTCTTAATCTTGTCGTGCTCGTTGGTGTTGCTGTCGTTTCCGCTTGCGAAGCCGAGCTTTGACGAGAAGCTCCCGAGAATTTCCTTCGCGCCGAGGTTCGACGTCATAATTATAACGGTGTTTTTGAAATCGACCGTCCTGCCCTGCGCGTCGGTAAGAATACCGTCCTCGAGAATTTGCAGCATGATGTTGAACACATCCGGGTGCGCCTTTTCGATCTCGTCGAACAGTATCACCGAATACGGGTGCTTGCGGATTTTCTCGGTGAGCTGACCGCCCTCCTCAAATCCGACATATCCCGGAGGCGAGCCGATGAACTTCGATACGGCGTGCTTCTCCATATACTCGGACATGTCGATCCTGATAAGCGCGTTCTCCGAGCCGAACATCGTTTCCGCGAGAGTTTTCGAAAGCTCCGTCTTGCCGACGCCCGTCGGACCTAAGAACAGGAACGAGCCTATCGGGCGCTTCGGATCTTTAAGCCCCGCTCTGCCGCGCTTGATTGCCTTCGCGACAGCCTTTACCGCCTCGTCCTGACCGATAACGCGTCCGTGGAGCAGCTCCTCGAGGTGACGCAGCTTTTCCGTCTCCTCCTCCTTCAGCTTCGCCGCAGGAATATGCGTCCAGTCAGCCAAAATCTGCGCTATATCGTCCTCGTTTACGACAAGTCCCGACGACGTTCCGCTGCCCTTCCACGCGTCCTTCATCTGCTTAATTTTTTCCTTCAGCTCCTTTTCCTCGTCGCGCAGCTTCGCCGCCTTTTCGAAATCCTGAGCGGTAATAGCCTCCTGCTTTTCGCTCATCAGCTTTTCGAGCGCGTCCTCGGATTTCTTTAAATCCGGCGGAGCCGTCTGTGAGCCGAGGCGCTTCTTTGACGCGGCTTCGTCTATCAAATCTATCGCCTTATCGGGCAAAAATCTGTCCGTAATATATCTCGCCGACAAATTTGCCGCCGCCTTTAACGCGTCGTCGGTGATCGAAACGCTGTGATGCGCTTCGTATTTGTCGCGGATACCCTTCAAAATCTCAATCGTTTCGTCGATCGTCGGCTCGCCCACGGTTACCGGCTGGAAACGGCGTTCCAGAGCCGCGTCCTTTTCGATGTACTTCTTATATTCCTTGAGCGTCGTCGCGCCGATAAGCTGAAGCTCGCCCCTCGCGAGAAACGGCTTTAATATGTTCGACGCGTCCATCGAGCCCTCCGCGCTGCCCGCGCCGACGATCGTGTGAAGCTCGTCGATAAACAGAATTACGTTCTGCGCCGCGAGTACCTCATCAACCGCCTTTTTAAGTCTTTCCTCAAACTCGCCGCGATACTTTGCTCCCGCGACCATACTCGACAGATCGAGCGTTACGAGGCGCTTCGGCTTCAACGGCTCGGGTACGTCGCCGTCCGCTATTCTCTGCGCAAGTCCCTCGACAACGGCGGTTTTGCCCACGCCCGGCTCGCCGATAAGGCACGGATTATTCTTCGTGCGGCGCGAGAGGATCTGGATAACTCTGTCGATCTCGTTCGAGCGTCCGATTACGGGATCGAATTTGCCCTCTCTCGCGAGCGCGGTGAAATCTCTGCCAAACTGGTCGAGCGTCGGCGTTTCCGCGTTAGCAGCCGCGCCGTTTCCGCCCGCCGTTTTTTCGGCTTCCAAGCCGCCCTCGACGGCTCTCGCGGTTGCGTTGTATAAAGCCGGAGGATTTACGCCGAGAGACGCGATGATTTTCACCGCGACGCCGTCTCCGTCGCGTATAATGCCCATCAAGATGTGCTCCGTGCCGATGTAGCTGTGACCGAGCCTTCTCGCCTCCGCCGCGCTAAGCTCAAGTATGCGCTTTGAGCGCGGCGTGAGCATAAGCTCCGTACCCTTCGGAATGGGCTGACCCGTTCCGATATATTCCTCGATTTTCTCTCTGACCTTTTCGACTGTGACGCCGCTTTGGTTAAGCACCTTCGCCGCGACGCCGCTGCCCTCGCTCGCAAGCCCCGCCAAGAGATGCTCGCTGCCTATATAGTTGTGACCAAGCTCTCCCGCGTTTCTCGCGGCTTCGTTGAGAGCCATCCTCGCTTTTTCGGTAAAGTTTGAAAACAGCATAATAATCACTCCTTCTCTGTTTTATGTCTTTTCTTCCCTTTTATCCTCGCTTTTAAATGTTATCCCTGATAAAGTCCGCGCGCTTTTTGTCGCGCTCCGCCGGAGTCATGCTTTCTCCCGCCGATATAAACGACGGCGCTATGCGTACTATGCACTCGAGCGGCGTAATTTTTCCTTCCTTCGGAAGTATACCCATATTCTGACCGAGCATTACGTCCGAAAGCAGCGATTTCGCCTCCTTTGACGAAATGCTCCGCGCGTATTTGAGCGTCCCGTACGAGCGGAACAGTCTGTCCGAAAGCTCATCCGCGTTGTTCTTCGCCAGTGCCTCGCGCGCCTTTTTCTCCATGTCGATTATCTGATTTACTATTGTTTTGAGCTTTTCGAGAATTTCCTTTTCCGTAAGCCCCATAGTGACTTGATTTGAGATCTGATACATATTTCCGTCCGCTTCCGTACCCTCGCCGTACATTCCGCGCACCGCTATGCCTAAATTCCCCGCCGACGCGGCAACTCTCGCAATGTTTCTCGTCATGGTAAGCGCGGGAAGATGCATCATAACAGACGCGCGCATACCCGTTCCGGTATTCGTCGGGCAAGCCGTCAGATATCCGAATTCCTCATCAAACGCGTACTGAACGCCCGATTCTATTATGTCGTCGATCTTATCCGCAAACTCGTAAGCCTCGTCGATAGCCAGTCCCGGCTCTATGACCTGCAGTCGTATGTGATCCTCCTCCATCAGCATTATGCTCGCCGTTCTTTCCTTGTTGAGCAGTATCGCCTTGCCGGAGCCTTCAAGCATCTGCGGGCTTATAAGGTGCTCCTCCGCGAGCGCCGTTTTAATTTCCGTCTTTAAATCGTCCAAAGCCACAAACTCGAAATGTTTGCTTCCCTTCAAAACCGCGTCCTTTATTTTATCCTCGACCTCGGTTTTGTTTTTGAGCGCGTTCGGGAACGGAACGCTGTCCACGTTTCTCGCGAGCCTTATTCTCGTCGAAACAGCTATATCGTTTTTGTTGTCCTTGTACCAAATCATGACTTCTTCACCTCGTTTTCCATTTCACGAACCTGCTTGTGCAGCTTTGCCGCAGTTTCGTAGTCCTCGTTCTTGACCGCGTCGGAAAGCTGCTTTTTTAAGCTTTCATAAAGCCGCTGCCGTTTTATGCTCTCGCCCGATTTCGACGGAATCTTACCGGTATGCGCCGATGTTTGATGTACCTGACGAAGCGTTTTCGTCACAGCCGGTCTGAACGTTTTGTAGCATTCGCCGCAGCCGAGCTTGCCGGTGCGTCTGAAATCCGCGTAGGTTCGTCCGCAGACGGGACACCTCTTTTCCTCCTTTACCGACGCCGGCTGATTGAAAATGCCGAACGCGTTGTCAAAAAAATCTGAAAATAAATCATACATTGTTGTTTGCCTCCTTTATATCCTTAATCGTGTTGTTTGTGTCTTTACACATTCAATGCCGCGAGCATATTTTTAAATATGTTCGCTCTCACTCTGTCTCTGTCCGGCTGCGCAATCGGCAGCGCGCTGTCAGCGAGCGCCCCTCTCATCATCGCAGCCATCCTGTCGTCAATTATCTCAGCCCTTAAGAGCTTCATAGCGTGCGCCTGCGCGTCGTCAACGCTCAGGCTTTCCCCCGCGGCGCGGAGCATGAACGGTATCAGTTCCTCCTTTTTCAAGTCAATCCGCTTGATCCGCACATATCCTCCCCCGCCTCTTCGGGATTCTACTATATATCCGCGCTCCCTGTTAAACCTCGTAGACATCACATAATTTATCTGCGACGGAGCGCATTTAAAAATCTCTGCTAACTCGTTGCGCTTTAAGTTCAGCCATGCATCCGGCTTCTCAGCCTTTAAAAGCTCCACTATAAACGCTTCTATTCTGTCACTCATACCCATCTCATAATCACCGCCTTTTGATTTTTTACCTCACTTCTTTCTCTCCTTCTCGTCTATCTCATCTTGACTTTGACTTTCTTTGACTTTCTGTAATACATTATACTCTTTTTTTTGCAAAAGTCAATTAATAATTTGTGTTTAATTTGTGAACTGTTTGTTAACGATACATATTTTTACAGAATTATATTACAATTCACAAAAAAAATATTGATTTTTTTCACGTAAAGTGATATATTGTTATGTATAATGTGCAAATGCATTTATATGCTTATTAACAGAAAGGAGAATTTTTTGATGAACAATCAAAGAAGAGCGCGCTCGTCGTCGGATAAGATGACAAGCGCGGTAATGGTAATTATTATAGCGCTTGTTTTAGCGCTGGCGGTATTTGCCACATACGGCAAAGTCGCTGACAAGGTAGAAGAAAACGCAATCGCGAACGGCACAAAGGAACAAACGGTCGGCTACGCGGCAAAGCAGGCGGGACAAACGATCGACGAGTATCTCGAGCAGTACGGTCTGTCAGGCTCAAAGGATGTTACGGAAAAAACTCCGATCAGCGAAATGTACGGATTTATGACGCTCGAGAAGTATTTGGAATTGTCCGGCAACGAAAAAACAGCCGACGATTACATCAAGGAAGCCAAGCTCGAAGGACAGGTGACAAAGGATTCGCTTTGGAAGGACGTAGAGCCTCTCATTCCGGCGGGAGTTTACTTCGGCGGCGAGGAATCGCTCAACCAGATAAAGCAGATATACGGAATAGGCGACGAAGTGACCGCAGACACGCCTTGGGGCGAGGCTGAGGCAATATTTGACGAAGCGGCGGAAAGACTGGCAAACGCTACGCCCGCGCCGACAGACGAAGCGGCGGCTGACGCAGCTGCCGAGGCTGAATCGGCTGATACCGATGCCGCTGAAAACACAGACGCCGCGGCCGATACCGATGCAGATGCAGAAGCCGGAGCAGAAGCCGATTCAAGCGAAAGCGCGGAATAATTTCAGCGCTTAAATAATTTTAAATAAGGAGAGTATTTAAAATGAGTGACGAAAAAAAATTGAATGAGGAAATATCCGAAGCGGCTCAGGAAGCGCAAAATGCGGCTGATACAGCCTCGGAAAACATTCGGGAAAAAGCCGGCGATGTTGTTGACGCGGTTAAGGAGAAGGCTGAAGAAATCGTCGGGACCGCTCAGGAAAAAGCGGACGAAATCGCAGACGCGATTGACGAAAAGGCTGACGTAATCGTCGATGCGATTGATGAGAAAAAAGCTGAAATCGCAGAAAAAGCGGACGAAATCACAGACGCGATTGACGAGAAAAAGGCTGAGATTTCCGAAAAGGCGGAAGACGTTGCTGACGCAATAGAGGACAAAGCCGATGAATTGCTCGACACTATAGAGGACAAAGCAGAGGAAATCGCCGAGGATGTTAAAAAGAAGCCCTCGTCAGCCGTCATCATAGCAATCATTGCGGTCATAGCGGCAGTTCTGATAGTTTTGGGTATCATATTCGGTCCGTCGATATTCAATCCGTACAACAAAAAATATGTCGACGTATCGGGACAAACAATAAAAGATATTTCTGACCAAATGGGAATGAGCCTTGACGAGTTCAAGGAAAGATTCGACCTCCCCAAAAATATGCCTGCAAACACATCGGAATCGGCAGCATATTACACAATGCCGGTTTCAATGATCGCAAGTATGCGCGGTACCGATTTTGAGGGACTTAAGGAGCTATTCCACTTCCCCGACACCATCACCGAAGACACCACATGGGGCGAGGCTGAAGGCGAGATGGCTTTGAAAGATGTCGTTACAGAAGAAAATGTCGATCAGTTCATTGAGTATTATAATCTCGGCGACGACGTTAACGGCGATACGCTTTACAAGGAAATAAGAGATATCGTTGACAACGCCGACAGAGAAGCAAATCTCGCAAGCCAACAGGATGTTGAGGATGCGGCTCAGGACGCGGCAGTCAACGACGACAATTCAACAACCGACACCGCGGATACAGCGGATACAGCGGACACTGCAGATACCGCAGACACGGCGGATACAGCGAACGCCGCTGATACGGCGGATACGGCGGAAACCGCAGAATAAAAAAATACAAACATAAGCGAAAGATTGACGGCAAAACGCAGCCGTCAATCTTTTTTACATTCTCTTCCTTTTATATGTCATCGCAAAAACAATTCCTATAAATATAAGCATTAGGCTTCCGCCGAGCAGCATATACCCTTCCATACGGCTCTGTTTCAGAACGCTGTCGCCGCGCGGCGACATATTAAGCTCGCCTGCGTTGATTTTTTCCTCTATAAGCGTTCTGATTTCATCCTCGCTCATCGCTTCAAGCTCCGTCTTGTCCATGCCAAGCATATCGGCGAGACGGGTTGTGTCAAACATTCCGTTTCCGCGTCTGCTGTCGGGCGGGATATTGCTGTCCTCCGACGTACCATCCGGTGCGGAATTCGTCTCCGTTTCAGCCGTGTTTTCGCCTTCCTGCGCAAACGCTTCCTCAGCTTCGGAAGTGTCTCCGCGTTCTCCATTACGTCCGTCCGGGCCGCCGCCCATGCCCATATCGCCCATTGAATCAACATCAACCGATGACGCGTCTATGAGCATTGACGAATCCGCCGATTGTCCCTCGTCGGTTGACGGAATAGTGCCGTTAAGCTGACCGCGCACGCTCTCGGCGCGGAGCAGGCAGAATTGTTTTAAATTTCCGGCACCCGTTACAAACTCGTCAAAGGTACAGAACTTCGTCGGATCTTTTTGCACATACTCGGTAATCATATTGAATACACGGTTATACTCGTTTTCAAAATCGCCGCTTTCAAAATAATTCGCTATAAATTCGTCAAAAACCTCGTGATAGCGCGCCATATATTCGTCGTTTTCAAAAAGCTTTCCTATCATAGGACGCTCGTCCATTGACGCGCCGAGCATGGGCGTGTCTATCGGATAATTGACATACTTCGTCGCCGAGTCGGTTGTGCTTCCTTCGCCGCGATTGCCGCGTCCGCCCATACCGCCCATGCCGCCGAAGGCGAGGTTGTAATCCCACGCGATCATAGACATTTTTCCGTCTTTTTCATGGAGGTAGTAGTTATGCATGAGATTACCCGTGTAGCTGTCTGAATTGACCGTAAAATTATGCGCCGCAAAGTAGCGGAGCACCTCGTCAACGTCCACAACTTCGTCGAGATTTTCACCCTCGTTAAGCTGCTTAAGCGAGTTTATGAGCCGCTTTTTATCGGCTTCGTCTATATCAAACGCGCTGTAATCGAATATCGCCGAATAGCTGTCGGGATCGTCGCCCTGATATATGAGCGCGACTGTATTATTACCGCCCGGTCCGCCGCCAAATCCGCCTCGTCCACCGTTCTGCGGCATTTCGGGCGGCTGTCCGTTATTGTTCATACCACCTTCAGGCATCTCCGGCGGCTGTCCGTTTTCATTCATACCGCCTTCCGGCATCTCTGGCGGTTGACCGTTTTCATTCATACCGCCTTCCGGCATCTCCGGCGGCTGACCGTTGTTTTCATCCATACCGCCTTCCGGCATCTCCGGCGGCTGTCCGTTTCCTCGCATTCCGCCGTGCCCGCCGCGCGTTCCTGTCATATCGTCAGGCTGCTCCGCCGCTTCCGCATTCGTTTCAAAATCAGGCATTTGCGGCATATCTCCGCCAAAACCGCCGCCGGGCATTTCCGGAGGCTCGTCACCGTTTTCACGTCTGCCCATACCGCCGCCCATAGCCGCGCTTTCGGGCTTGTAAATTTCTCCGTGGTCGCTTCCGTAATTGCGCTCGGCAAAAGCTTCGTCAATTGCTTCGACGGCTAAGTACAAACCCCAGTCCTCGTTGTTTACCTTGATGTAAATAAAGCTGCAAAGCGGCGCGTCCGCTCCGGCTTCAGCCATCATGCGGTAGCTGAAATAGTCCTTCATATATGTGTTGTCCTGGATTATGTTGTTGAGCGCCAGCTTGTCAAGTCCCTTGTATGTCGTGTCCTCGTCATACTTGTTGAACTTTATTTTAAAGCTGTATCTGTCGGAATTTTTGCTCTGCACGTTCGAGAGCGACGTGTTACCCTTCGGACGGATCGCGACGTTTTTAAGCGTAGTCCCGTCGATCGTCACATCGCAGCTTATATACTCCTCAGCCATCGCGTTATCGAGCATTTCCTGCCATTTTTCATCATCGACGCTTATATTGAGCGAATGAACGTATGAAGTGTCAAACAGCGTATCTACATACTCGAACTGCGCCGCGTCCGCGTTTACGGCAACGCTCGCGGCGGGGATAAGACCGGACATGAAAACACAGGTAAACACGACCGCAAGCGCAAGCATTACGCAGCATATCGCTGTAATATGTTTGTTTCCTATCATAGTATCACCTTAATTCATGTAATCGCCGTTATAGCTTACGAGCACCGCGTTTCTGACTCCCTCAACGCCCGTGAGCGCGTGAACGAAATCTGTGTTTCCGTCGGGCTTTAAGCGAACCTCGTAGTTAAGCTCGCACGAATCCGCCGTAACCGTCTTGCTTTTTACGACCATCTTCTTAACCTGCGCCGAAAGCACCTCCGCAGCCGCCTTTTCCGACTGCTGTCCATCACAGTTTATAATAACGATATACGGGCTGTCCGATGATTTTTTGTTGCAGAATATGAGCAATATCACGCCTATCAAAACGCTTCCGAATACCGCCAGCGGTATCATGCCCGCCGCGAGAACTATTCCCGCCGCGATAGCCCAGAACAGGAACGCTATATCGAGCGGCTCCTTTATCGCCGTTCTGAAACGTACTATTGACAGCGCGCCTACCATGCCGAGCGAGAGTACAACATTGCTCGTGACGGCGAGTATTACGAACGTCGAGATCAGCGTCAGCGCCACGAGCGTAACGCCGAACGAGGACGAGTACATAACACCGCTGAACGTCTTTTTATAAACGAGAAATATGAAAAGTCCTATCGCGAACGCAAGAAGCATCGCGATCACCATGTCTAATATTGACACCGAGGTTATATTATCTAAGAAATTTGATTTGAAAATATCGTTAAAGCTCATTGTTTTATTCTCCTTTTGACCTGTTTTTGTGTTATTTTTGTGTGGTTTTTGCGTCATTTTCGTGCGTTTTTGCGCAGTTTTTGCACCGTTTTTAACCGTTTTCAGCCGTACATCCTGCACGCGCCGTACTTCGAAAACGCGCCGCATTGGCGGTTGTTTATCTGTGCTATATCGCGGATAATGTCGGGCAGGAACTCGTCATATTTTATCTCGACAAGTATTTCGCCCGCGTTGGTTGAAACGAGCGGAGCGGCAAAATCGAACAAATCTGTGCATTTAAGCCCCGTCCGCAGGTTATAGTCAAACGTGATACGCACGTTGCCCGCGCGGAACACATACGGCTCGCGGGTGTATTCTACTATTACCTTCGGCTTTAACAGCCCCGCCTTCATTTTCGAATACAGCTCCACTACGAGCGCGCGTCCGCTTTCCGGCATCCACGCGATATCGCCGTTTATGATACGCTCCGTTTCCCCGCGCGTGAGCGGCGCGGAAATCTTATTGCACAGACCGTTTATCTTGCTCTTTTTTTCGAGCCTGACAAACGAATCGTCGTAATTATAGCAGCGGATGCGGAATTTCCCGCGGTTGTTCACGCCGTTTATCTTATCCTTCAGCGCGCTGTCGTATAGATTATCGAAGTACAGGCTTCGGATATTGTACTCTCCCGAGCCGCCCGTGTGCGTGTCGTGCATGGCGACAGCGGACAGGCGCGACGAGAGCGCGAGGTAGTCCGAATACGTTATGAAATATTTATATTCGTGACGGAATTTGCGTTCGTTCATATATTCATCCCCTTCCGTTATTTTCTGTGACTATTGTAAATGCTTAATCTTAAATTTACCTTAAATACATATAGGGTATATTGTAAATTCTGTTAACAAAATATGAATGCTCATTCCACTATTTACATAATTAATTTACATTTTAATTACGCCTCCGTTACAGTCCACGCTATCCACGAATTTATCCACGCAAAACCTGTCGGCTTTCCGCTGAATACTTGTACTTTTTTTAGTTATCCACACTTTTTGTGGATAAAGTGAATAACTTTATTAACATTTCCGCGTTTACATAAGCAGCCGAATCGGGTTGTTCCGGCTTATGCGCGGGCACAATTTTTTGTCATTTCAGTCAACATTTCCTTGACAAATATACTATATATTGGTAAAATAATGGTATATAATAAAATAGTTATGAGGTGCATTTATGAAGAACACTGAAAAGACAATGGACAAAATCGTCGCTCTTTGCAAGGGCAGGGGCTATGTATATCCCGGCAGCGAAATCTATGGCGGACTCGCCAACTCGTGGGATTACGGTCCTTTAGGCGTGGAGTTCAAAAATAACGTAAAAAGGGCTTGGTGGAAAAAATTTATCCAGGAATCAAAATATAATGTAGGTCAGGACAGCGCGATTCTGATGAACCCGGAGGTATGGGTTGCATCCGGTCACGTGGGCGGATTTTCCGATCCCCTGATGGATTGCAAGGAATGTAAATCCCGCCACAGAGCGGACAAGCTCATCGAGGACTTCGCCCACGAGCACGGCGAGGATATCACTGTTGACGGTTGGGCGAAGGATAAGATGCTCGCGTATATAGAGGAGCACAACATCGTATGCCCGAAGTGCGGCAAGCACAATTTCACGGACATACGCGAATTTAACCTGATGTTCAAGACGTTCCAAGGCGTGACCGAGGACTCGTCATCGGTTGTGTATCTGCGTCCCGAAACGGCGCAGGGAATATTTGTAAACTTCAAAAGCGTTCAGAGAACGAGCCGCAAAAAGATCCCGTTCGGAATCGGACAGATAGGCAAGTCGTTCAGAAATGAGATAACTCCGGGCAACTTCATTTTCCGCACGCGCGAGTTTGAGCAGATGGAGCTTGAATTTTTCTGCGCGCCCGGCACGGACCTCGAATGGCACGCTTATTGGAAGGAATACTGCATGAACTTCCTCTTGAGCCTCGGCATGAAGGAGGAAAATCTGCGTTTCCGCGACCACTCGCCGGAGGAGCTGGCGTTCTATTCGAACGCTACGGCTGATATAGAGTTTATGTTCCCGTTCGGCTGGGGCGAGCTTTGGGGAATAGCCGACAGAACCGACTACGACTTAAAGCAGCATCAGGAACATTCGGGCGAAAGCATGGAATATATCGATCCGACCACAAACGAGCGATATGTTCCCTACTGCATCGAGCCGTCGCTCGGCGCGGACAGAGTCGCTTTGGCGTTCCTTTGCGAGGCGTACGACGAGGAACAGCTTGAAGGCGGCGACAGCCGCGTAGTGCTGCATTTACATCCGGCTTTGGCTCCGGTAAAGGCGGCGGTACTCCCGCTCTCGAAGAAGCTCGACGAGGGCGCTACAGCCGTATACGAAATGCTCACAAAGCACTTTAACTGCGAATACGACAACGCCGGCTCGATAGGCAAGCGTTACCGCAGACAGGACGAAATCGGTACTCCGTATTGCATAACATTTGACTTCGACTCCCTTGAAGACAATGCCGTTACCATTCGCGACAGAGACACCATGGAACAGCAGAGAGTGAAAATTGAGGAATTGGAGACATTCTTTAATTATAAACTAAAATTCTAAAATACTTTAAGGGGGTTTTATACCATGAAATTTTTTGACGAATTCAAGGAATTCATCGCAAAGGGCAACGCGATGGATATGGCGGTCGGTGTTGTTGTCGGCGGCGCTTTCACGGCAATAGTTAATTCGCTTGTCGAGGACATTATAAATCCATTATTAGGTCTTTTGGGCGGACTCGCTGCAAAGGGCGCAAACGCTGTAGGCGCGGGCGGAGCGCTTGAGGAAGCGGAATCATTCTCGAGCTTTATGATTCCGGGCACGGAAATCGCGATAGGCTCGTTTATCGGCGCGGTTATCAATTTCCTGCTTATGGCGTTTGTAATTTTCTGCGTTGTTAAGGCAATCAACACAATGAAGGACAAGATGACAAAGAAAACGGAAGCTCCGGCTGAGGAAGCTCCCGCGGGACCGACTCAGGAAGAGCTGCTCACGGAAATACGTGATTTGTTAAAGAATAATAAGTAATTTCGGTATTGCTCAACGAACAGTATGCGGGCGGAGGATATTCGCCCGTATTTTTGTCCCGAAAAAAGTTGTGATTTTTTAAAATTAATGCTTGACAATGCGGGCTGTTTATGTTAATATATTCAAGTACGAGAAGTGTGGAGAAGTATCGAAGTGGTCATAACGAGCCGCACTCGAAATGCGGTCGTCCGAAAGGGCGCGTGGGTTCGAATCCCACCTTCTCCGCCAATCTTACCGAGATGTGGCTCAGTTTGGTAGAGCACTACGTTCGGGACGTAGGGGCCGCAGGTTCAAATCCTGTCATCTCGACCATACCGAGTGTTCTTACAGAATTTAAAGCTGTAAGAACACTCGTTTTTCTTTACAAGCCAGCACCCGCGAAGTCTCGTTTGATCCATCGTAACATCGGAAATTTCGTCGTCGCAGTATGTCAAAAGGGTGATATGGCCTTTTTCTTTAGCAACTTTTATAAGCTTTTATGATTTACGATACTATAACTGTCACCCCTCCAAGTTGTTGTATCAGTCACGGTAATTGGCTCTACGTAAAGCGTTTCTTATAACATTTTAATAAAACTTAAACAAAACTTTAACATTAGTATGCTACAATAAAAAACAGAAGTGCGCCATGTTTAAAATTTTGTCTGTCGAGGAGACAGTGACTTAAATAAAACGGTCTGCACATTCTTGGACGACAACGGTTATGGACCGTAGACTACCAAATTGTTGGGGCGGATGTCATTAAAACGATGAATACCTAACGCCTTTGTGAATGATAACATTAAATATACGGCGGGCATCTCGGGTACCGAAACGGTACGTCAATATACGGCGTAAAAATGTATCGGCGTATACGGCGTGACGGGATTGCGGTATTTGTTTTATAAAATTCTCAAAAAAACGTAAAAATCACATTAAACATCGTAAAATTCAGTTGCTCCGAATATAAGATTTGTAGTAAAATATAGTTAGGATCATATTTTTTATAAGGAGATTAACAATGATCGAGTTAAAACGAAACGGAAATATTATAAATAAAAAATACCTCGAATACTTTTTGCCGACGGTGCTTGTGGCGCTCGCGAACAACATCGCCGTTATGGTGGATTCGATAATCGTCGGGAATATGCTCGGGAGCGTGCCGATGGCGGCTATCAGCGTTCTCTCGCCGGTCAATCAGATTTATTTTTCCACGACGATATTATTCGGAATCGGCGCGTCGACGCTCATTTCGTTCGCAAAGGGCAAAAACGACAAGGAAGCCACCGATACCACATTCACGGCGGCGGCGATTTTACTTGTTATCTTAAGCGCGGCGTTTATGATTTTACAGTTAGCGTTCGTAAACGATATCGCAAAACTTCTAACGCCTATCGAGACGCTGAGAAGCGAGCTTTTGAAATACTACATACCGTTTATTATCGGAACGCCGTTCTCGCTTTTGCTGCCGAGCGCGGTACACTGCATACGCAGCGACGGCAGACCGAAATTCGCGTCAAATCTCATAATTATTTCAAACGCGATAAATCTTGTTATGGATATAGTTCTTATGGGACCGTTCAAAATGGGGATAGCGGGCTCGGCGATCGCCACGGTTATCGGAAACGTTATCGCGTTCTGCATTATGCTTACGCATTTTAGAAGCAAGGGAAATACGCTTCATTTTGATTTGAGCGCGGCGTTATCACCGAAAAAGCTGCATAAAGAATGTGTCTCGCTGTTTACCACAGGCATATCGGGCGCGCTCGGCACGATACTTGTAACGGTCACGACGTTTTATATGAACATCGCGATACAGCGCGCCGGCGGACAGGAGGGCATGGTTTCCATGTCTGTGGCATCAAACTGTCAGATATTTATTTCCGCGTTTGTAACGGGCGCGTCGCAGACGATGATACCGATAGTAAGCGCGCTTTTGGGCGAGCGCGATTCCGAGGGAATAAAGTACGCCATGAAACGCGCGATTTTGGTACTTCTTATCGCTGCCGCCGCAATCACGCTTATTATAGAAATCGCTCCCGCGCCGGTCGCGCGGCTTTTTGGAGACAAAACTCCGGCTGAAATGGCGATGATCGTTCCGGCGCTCCGCATAAGCGCGCTGTCATTTATCGGAATGTCACTGTCGTTTCTGTTCATGTACTATTTCACCGCGACGCAGCGTAAGGCTATGTCGCTCACAATTTCAATCGTCAACGGAATTGTGCTTACAATACCGCCTGCGTATATACTCGAGCGTCTTTTCGGCATAACGGGATTATGGGTGATGTTATGCGCTGATCATTACGGAACATGGATCGTGATAGCGGCTATGATCATCGTAACAATCGCAAAATCGAAAGGCAGATACAGGGATATATTCCTGCTTGACAGCGCGGACGAGCTGCTCTCGTTCTCCGTAAGATCCGACGCTGACGTGTCGAAAATAAAATCGGCTGTCGCGGATAAAATCACGGACGGGAACAAAGTTGCCGAAGCAGTGTCGGAGTTGTTCGCGTTTGTGAGCGACCGGGACAAAAACGCAGATAATGATATAATGATAAGACGCGAGGACGGCGCGTATGTCATAATGCTCCGCAATAACGGCGCGGAAATCGACGAAAGCAAATTCAACGGCAAATGCAAAAGCTTTGAACACTCCGTTGTGTTAGGTATGAATCAAATTAAAGAAATAATATAGGAAGGTGAAAGCATGAAAACCGAAAAAGATTTAATAGCCGAATCGGCGGCAGAGGCGCGGAATATGAAGGAATATCCGCTTACGCCGAGCCAAATGGGCGTATATTTGGCGTGTATCAACAACCCGAGCGGCACGATATACAACTCGCCGCTTTGCTATACGTTTGATAAGGGCGCCGTTGATATTGGGGCGCTGAAATCGGCTGTTGAAGGGGCGGTTAAGAACCACGAGGGACTGCGCTATTACATTGATACTTCATCCGGCGAGCCGGTTATGAAGCCGCGGGAGGTTACGGTTGACATTCCGGTGATAAGCGCTTCGGACGATGAGCTTGAAAAGCTGAAAAGCGACTTCGTGAAACCGTTTGATTTGGAGCGCGATTATTTGTTCCGCTTTGAAATTATCGAAACGGAAACGAAAATGTGCTTCCTGACGGACTACCACCATATCGCGGTCGACGGTACATCTTTTTCCGTTCTCTGCGGCGAAATCTCGGCGCTTTACTCGGGCGGGAAGATCGAGCCGGAGGAAATAGGTCAGTTCGGTATGTCGGTATATGAGGAAAAATTTTCACGTACCGCCGCGTACGAGGAAGCGCATAAATATTATGAAAACATATTCGCGGGACTTGAAACAAATTCAAAGCTCGTGCCGGACATGAACGAGGACGACACTGTTTTGGACAAGCCCTGTCGGGGATTCAGGCGTGTGCTGCCTGACGATATATCGGTCGAAAAGGTGGACGGATTTATAAAGGAAAACGGGATAACCGAAAACACGCTTTTCCTCGGCGCTGCCGCATATGCGGCGGCTAAATTTACCGGCCGGGAAGAATCGATAATATACACCGTCAACCACGGCAGACACGACTCGCGTATGCGAAATACCGTCGGCATGATGATTCGCACTTTGCCGCTCTACATAAAAATCGACGAAACGGCGAAGGTAAGCGATTATCTTTCGGGCGTACGTTCCGCTCAGCGCGGCGTGATAAAGAAAGGCAATTATCCGTATGTCAAGCTCGCGGGCGAATACGGGCTGGACGCGGGTATAATGTTCGCGTACCAGTCGGATTCGTTCAACACCTTCACGCTCGGCGAAAATACCGTCGAAATGGAGCGTGTTCCGACCCATATCGCGCAATCGCCTATCGCTATTATGGTATTCAAGTACGGCGGCGCGTTTGAAATGGATTTTGAATACCGCAGCGATTTGTACGAATACGAAACAATAAGCTCGTTCGCGGACACCGTTACTCTTATCATTTCGGAAATGCTCAAAAAATCAGAGCTTTCACAGCTGCGCCTTGCGGACGATTGCAGTTTAAATAAGATACGCGAATTAAACGACGCGCTTGTAACCGATGTTGATTTAAGCGTCGGATTTGTTGATATGTTCCGCGCGCGGGCAAAGAAAACGCCCGACAAGACGGCGCTCGTGTTTAAGGAAAACAGGTACACGTATAAGGAGCTTGATGAAATAACGGACAAAATCGCGCGGCATATCCAATCGAAGGGCTTGGGTAGGGGCGACGTTATAGCGTCAATGGTCGAGCGAAGCGAATATATGACGATATGCTCGATAGGCATACTTAAATCGGGCGCGGCGTATGAGCCGCTCGATCCGACACACCCGTCGGAACGGCTACGGTTTATGACGGAGGACGCGGATGCTAAAATGCTTATCGCGGATGGTAAGCTGCTTTCGCTGATACCCGATTTTGATGGACACATATTAAAAACGGAGGATATTCCCGAGCTTCTCGACGGCGGCGCACCTCTCCCTTCGCCCGGCGCGGACGATTTATTTGTGCTGCTTTATACCTCCGGTTCAACGGGTACGCCGAAGGGCTGTATGCTGACGCATCATAACCTTACCAATTTTATTCATTGGTTCCGCAGAGTTTACGATATTACGGAAAAAAGCGCGTCGGCGGCGCACGCGAGCTACAGCTTTGACGTGCATATGCTGGACATTTATCCGTTTCTGAGCGCGGGCGCGGCGGAGTATATAATCCCCGAGGAGCGCAGGCTCGATTTGGTATGGATAAACGAATACTGCGCGCAAAACGATATTACCCATATTTCTCTGACAACGCAGGTCGCAAGAGCCTTCCTGACCTCGATAGACGATATTGCTCCCAAAGTAGTGGACATAGGCGGCGAAAAGCTTGTGCCGTTCGAGCCGAGGGAGGGTGTTAAACAGTTCAACAGCTATGGTCCGACGGAGTGTGCCATATTGATAACGGCGTTTCTGATGGATAAATATTACGACCCTGTTCCCATAGGCATAGGAGTCGACAACGCGCGGCTATATATCGTTGATAAGCAGATGCGTATGCTGCCGTTCGGCGCGGTGGGCGAGCTGTGCGTGGCGGGGCCGCTCGTGTCAAAGGGATATTTGAACCGCCCCGAGCAGACGGAAAAGGTATACGTTAAAAACCCGTTTGAAAGCGGCAAATACCGCGACGTGCTTTATCATACGGGCGATATAGTAAAATTCATGAACGACGGCAATCTGTCATACGTCGGCAGACGTGACGGCATGGTCAAAATACGCGGCTACAGGATCGAGCTTACGGAGATTGAGTCTGTAATACACGATTTTGAGGGAATAACGGACGCGACCGTTGTGGCGAAGGATAAGGCGTCGGGCGGAAAATATATCGCCGCGTATATCGTATCGGACGGCGAGGTCGACATAGCGGCTCTTAAGGAATTTATCGCGGAGAGAAAACCGCCGTATATGGTCCCCGAGGCGATCATGCAGATCGAAGCGATACCGCTCACGGTAAACGGCAAGGTCGATAAGAGAAGTCTGCCGGAAATTGATTTCACTTCGGCTGAGCCGATTGCAAAAACCGAGCGTTCACTCACGGCGCTCGAAACGAAAATACTTGAAATAATAAAGGGCATAATCGGCACGGACGAAATTGACGTTTCAGCCGATATTATGCACTGCGGCATGACGTCGCTCTCCGTTATAAAGCTCGCGGTCGAGCTTAACAAGGAGTTCGGCTACGGCGCGGATATAAAGGCGCTTATGAAGGGCTGTTCGGTAATGTCGATAGAGGACGATATTGTAGGCTTTCTGCTTACCTCGAAAAACGCGCCCGCCGAAGAACGGACGGAAACGGAAAAGGCGGAGTTCGCGCCGCTTTCGTACACGCAGTACGGAGTGTATTCGGAGTGCATGAAGCGTCCCGAGGACACGTTCTACAATATCCCGTTCATGTACCGCTTCCCCGCCGATTTCGGCGCGCAAAAGCTCGCGGACGCGATAGATACCGTGCTTGCGGCGCATCCGTATGTTTTCACGCAGCTCACAATTAAAGACGACGATATTGTTCAGCGGCGCATGGACGCGGACGGATATACAGTTCCTGTAAAGAATATGAGCGAGGACGAGCTGAAAAAGTACCGCGCGGAGTTTGTAAAGCCGTTCAAGCTTATGAATACGCGGCTGTTCAGAATTGAGGTAATACAAACCGAGGCGGCGGTTTATCTGTTCGCGGAGTTCCACCATATTATCTTTGACGGCGCGTCATTCGACCTGTTCCTTCAATCGTTAAAAACGGTTCTCGAGGGCGGTGAAATACAGAGCGAAACATACGATTATTTTGACTACGTAAAGGACGACAGAGCATTCAGAAACAGCGAGGAGTTCAAAAAGTCCGAAAAATACATTTCCGATATGCTCGTAAACTGCGAGGGCGCGGCGGAGATCACGCCAGATAAGGGCGGACTTGCCGAAAACGGCTCACCCGCGATAGCGTCCGCGCCGTTTGATATGGCGCGTATTTCGGAGTTCTGCGGCAATATGGGAGTAACGCCCGCGCATTTGTTCCTCGCGGCGACGCTGTACGTAGTGTCGAGATTTACCAACAGCCGCGGCGCGTATATCAACACGATAAGCAACGGACGCTCGGATATGAAGCTCACAAACTGCTTCGGTATGTTTGTCAAAACGCTGCCGATAGGTCTTGAAATTGACGATATAACGGCGGCGGAGCTTGTGGAGCGCGCCAAGGAGCTGCTCATAAACGCGGTCGCGAACGAGGCGTATCCGTATGCCGACGTGTGCCGCAAATTCAACTACGCGCCGCATATTCTGTACGCGTACCAGCTCGGCGTCGCGGGCGAATTTTATATAGACGGAAAATTGATAGAACGGGAGCTTATCGGCGAGCGCCGCGTGAAATTTGACACGGGCGTATATATTGAAAATATCGGCGGCGGCGAGTGCGTAAACGTGCTCTACAACGACGCTGTTTACAGCCGCGAGCTTATGAACGCGTTCGCGAACGCTATTAAGACGGTCGCAGAGAAAATCGTCGAAGATCCCGACGGCAAGGCGCGTAAATTGTCAATGCTCGATAAAGCGGGAGAAAAGCAAATCGCGGACTTCTCATACACGGGTTTCGCGGAGCCGGAAATAAAGCTGCTGCATGAAAAATTCGAGTATCAGGCAAAATTGTACCCCGACCGTACGGCGATCATCGCCTGCGACGGTAAATTCACGTACGCAGATATGGACAGACGAGCGAATATTATAGCGAACGCGTTATTAAAGCGCGGCGTAAAACCCGGCAGCCGCATGGTTATATTGCTAAACAGAACATCGGGATTTTTCGCGGCAATGTTCGGCATATTAAAGGCGGGCGGCGCGTTTATACCGACCTGCCCCGAATATCCGAAGGAAAGGATCGAAAGCATTATAGAGGACAGCGGCGCGGAGCTTGTGATAACCTTCGGCGAGCTGCTTAAAACATACAAAAATACGGTAGATATAGCGGAGCTTGAAGCGGGCGAAAACGATAAAAAGCCCGATGTTGAGATTTCGCCGGAGGATCTGGCGTATCTTATCTATACCTCCGGCTCTACGGGAAAGCCTAAAGGCGTAATGCTCAGGCACATCGGTATCGCGAGTTATGTTACCGATAATGAGCACAATCTTCAGGTGCGCTGTGTAACGGAAAACTGCAAATGCTATGGCTCAGTTACAACGGTATCTTTTGATATGTCGCTTAAAGAAACGGCTGTCGCACTCTGCAACGGTCTTACTCTCGCCTTCGCTGGCGACGAACAGACGACTAATCCGCTTTCGCTTGCGCGGTTCTTCAAGGAAAACGATGTGGATGTATTTAACGCGACTCCTTCAAGGCTTCTCGTGTATATGGAGCTTGACGAGTTCGCGGACGCGATGAAAAACTGCAAGGTAATATTATCTGGCGGCGAAAAATATCCGGATAAGCTGTTAAGCGTTCTGCGCGAAAAGACGGGCGCGCGTATCATAAACACGTACGGTCCGACGGAAATTACGGTTTCGTCGAACGCGAAGGAGCTTACAAACGCGAATGAAATATCCGTAGGCAGACCGCTTTTGAATTACCGCGAATACATTGTGGATATGGACGACAACAAGCTGCCCGCGGGCGTTGTGGGCGAGCTTTTAATAGTCGGCTTAGGCGTTGCCGAGGGCTATAACGATCTCCCGGAGCAGACGGAAAAGGCGTTTATCGAATACGATGGCGAGCGCTTCTACCGCTCGGGCGATTACGCGCGCTGGACCAAAAACGGAGACGTCGTGATTTTAGGCAGAAAGGACAGTCAGGTCAAGCTGCGCGGGCTGAGGATCGAGCTTGGCGAGATCGAAAAATGTCTGACGAGCATAGAAGGAATACGCTCGGCTGTCGTTGTTATCAGAAAGGTCGGTCGCGAGGACGGAATATGCGCGTACTATACCGCCGAGGGAGATCCCGATGTTGAGTATCTGAAATCGGAAATGAGAAAAACGCTTACGGATTATATGATCCCCGCGTCGTTCAACCGTTTGGACGAGCTGCCTACCACGCCCAACGGCAAGGTGAATATCAAAGCGCTGGGCGATCCGGTGATCTCCGATAAACCGGAAGGCGGACCGGTTAAGCCCGAAACGGCGGCGGAAAGGGATTTCTGTGAGATATTCGCGGACATTCTGAACATGGACGAGGTATCCGTAACCGACAGCTTCTTCGATTTGGGCGGCACGTCGCTCACCGTGACGCGCGTCGTTATCGCGGCGGGCAAGCTCGGTTACAATATAACATATGGCGACGTGTTCGCGAATCCCACGCCGCGCTCTCTCGCAAAGCTTGCGGGCGGCGAGGGCGATGCCGATGAAGGCATTATGCGGTTTGACGATTATGATTACGAAAACATTGACCGCCTGCTTGAAAAAAACAACATCGGCGCGTTTATAAACGGCGAAAAGCAGGAGATAGGCGATGTAATTCTGACAGGCTCGACGGGATTTTTGGGAGCGCATATACTTCATGAGCTGCTCGCAAATTCCGACGGCAGCGTATGCTGTCTGATGCGCGGCAAGGGCAAAATGACGGCGGATATGCGGTTAAAATCTCTGTTCTACTATTACTTTGAGGAGGATATCACGGAAAAATACGGCAATAGGATTGCGGTAATAGACGGCGACATAACAAACAAAAACGACTTTGAAAAGCTCAAAAGCGTGAAAGCCGATACGTTTATAAACTGCGCCGCGAATGTAAAGCATTTCTCGAAGGATACGGACATCGAGGACGTAAACTATCACGGTGTACAAAACATTATCGCATTCTGCGAGGAAACAGGGACGCGTCTCGTGCATATTTCCACGATGAGCGTCGGCGGAGCGTTCCTCGACCGCCCGGGAGAGGTTTCAAACCTTAAGGAAAATATGCTGTACTACGGTCAGGTGCAAGGCTCCAAATACACCGCCGCGAAATTCCTCGCCGAGCGCGCGGTGCTGGAAAGCGCGGCGAACGGTCTTAACGCGAAAATCATGCGCGTCGGAAATCTTTCGGCACGTGAGAGCGACGGCGAGTATCAAATCAATTTCACGACCAACAGCTTTATGGGAAGGCTCAAATCCACGTATCTCATCGGCTGCTATCCCTATGAAACTATGGATATGCCGTTCGAGCTTTCACCGATAGACTGCGTAGCCAAGGCAATACTGCTCCTGGCGCAGTCGCCGAGGGAGTGTGTGGTATTCCACCCGTATAACAATCACGCGCTGCTCATGAATGATTTATACAGTGAGATGAACAGGCAGGGTCTTACCGTGAAACCCGCCGAAAACAGCGAGTACGAAGCGGAATTGAGAAAAACCGAAAGCGATCCCGAAAAGGCGAAGGTGCTTGCGAGTATGATCGCGTATGAAAATATGTCGCACGGCAGGAAATCATACGAAGTCGGCAAGAGCAACGAAATGACAATGCAGGCTCTCTACCGCATGGGCTTCAGATGGCCCGTGACCTCGTTTGAGTATATGAAAAAGTTCCTTGTAAATCTTAAAGGACTCGGATATTTTGAATTGCAGTGAATATAAAATACGGTGCGGCGGAAAAGATATATTTTAAAATATCGTTCGGCGAATCTTTGCCGCGTATCGAAATAAATCCTGAAAACCGAACAATCCGCCGCATCGGGCATCCTTTCCGCGTCGCTGATGATTGCGGATGCGGCGGTTGTTCTTTTCGTGATTTTATACAGTAGTTTTTATTCGGACAATCTTTGTCAAGGGTGAATGTTACCTATTACTGAAAATTGTTTGAAATAAACAATTTACGCCATTGCATATTGTAAATTTTGACGATTAGAATAATTCCTATACGCCTTACAGTTTTTAATATTTAGTAGAAAATTTATCTTTTAAAATCCGCATTGGCGCTTAATTTTTCATATGTGAAACCGCCAATTTTGACTACCAACGTATAGTTACTGCCTGTGTCGAAAACGCGCTTGAAAATTTCTACATTTTCATGTGTGCAGAATTAGCCATAATCAGTGGAACTTTAGACGATTTCCGACCGCATAAAACCTATGCTTTTTACCGTAAAACTGACATAACCTATAAACTATATTGCCTACCCTCAAAATTGCCATTCTAATGTTCCACTTTCGTCCGCATTTTTGGCTTATTCGACCGCATAAAATCAAGGCTTTTAGGCTTAAAAATTATTATGCCCTTATGTTTATATTCAACCTCGCCAAAAATGGGTTTTAAATGCGGACATTTTTGATAGTACCGAGCGCAACAACGTTATTAAATTTCTACACTATGAAGCAAAAAAGCAGCTGTTTATTATGCCGCCGATACTTCCTGCGATGTCACGCAATAAAGCATTTTTTATCAAGGTATTATGTGGATTTTCAGCGTTGATTTTCGCAAAGGCATAAAAACATACATCACACCCCGAAATGGCAGTCTTATTGAGTGACATACAAAATACGAGCCGTTCTCAAACCAAAGAGAACGGCTCGAATACGATTTAATTTTCTTCAATATTTACCGCAAAGCAATCAATCATCATTTGAACACCCAGACTGAAACCAATTTTAAATTCAGCCGCTCCCGTTTCCCCGATAACCTCATTGTTAGCCTCAATCAGCCGCTCCAATAAAGTACGTTCCGGCTCGGAAAGCGTTTCCCGCAGCTGCGCCGTTATTCTTGAAATAATCGCTGTCGCCTGTTTGTACGTATCCGTTGAGATATGTTCCTGCGTACTTAGGTGAATATTTCCATAGTATAATTCTTCGATAAAATTCATAATACAATCCTCCGTAAAATTTTCTTTTAAGAAGATTATACTACATCTTTTAGACCGCGCCCAGCGGCAGAATTACAGAAAAATTTACAGTTGGTCTGTATAATGCGCCTAAATGAAAAGAACAGTTGTTTACTTGCCCTTATCTGTGCTGTGATTTGAGAAACATCACCTCGATAAACGGGAATTTAATAATCTAATAGTCTGCCATAGTCATTCCATTCGCCAAACATTTTACCTTGTCTGGTCTCCTCGATTAAGTGTGCCAACATTTTGTCGTACATCTCTGGGTTTCGTTTCTTATAGAAGGCGATATTTCCCGCTCGCACCCTTTGGTATAAAGGAGGAAATGA